>JBKJQZ010000321.1:0-15342 GCA_046594835.1 Acidimicrobiales bacterium
TCAGCTTCCCAAGCTGAGAACGCGGGTTCGATTCCCGTCACCCGCTCCAAAGTTTCCGCAGTCGAGCGAACCACTGCCAGCGAAGGCTCGGTGTTACACCCTCTCGTCACGATGCGGGCATGACCACATTCTTCCAGCGCACCTTTCAGCCACTGCCCCAAGCGGCAGCTCCCCTCCGGGCCAAGCATCGCGACGCTCTGCGCAGGCTCAGCGAATGGTCGCTTGGCGCTGGTCGACCGATTGACACAGACGTAGCCGCGATCTGTATCGATGCATTCGAGGATTACCTGCGTGACTACTCGCGGGGAACGGGAGTGCTTACACGACCACTCGTCAATGCAATCCAATGGAGCGCAATCCATAACGAGGCGACCATGCTCAACGTCGTTCTTCCCGACGACTGGCCCGTTCACTTTTGGACACTGCTGTGTTGGTATGCAGCCACCGATCAGCTGGCGCCGAACTCGGATCCGCTCAACGCACTTCTCGAACCCCTGCAGTGTTACGGCGGCCTCGACGCCGATGGCTTCCCGAGGCCCGACGGTGAAGACGTCGCATTCGTTTGCCAGTGCTACGTGCCCTATGACCCCAATCTCCCGGTCGGTCAGACGAGTCTCATCATCGGCCACGATTCCGCGACGGGCGACGCGCGCCTCATCCACGTCCATCCTCAACACCGAAGCGACGACCCTCTGTTTTCGGCCTACACACCGCTACTTCAGTTGGCCAAGCGATCCGGCCGGAAGACGCTCGACGTAAAGATCGATCCACTTGAATGGAAGTTCTTAGGACGCGCCGACCCAACGAAGCACGCACCAGAGGTTTGGCTCTACCACCGCACAAGCCGTCGCCATCAAAACCCAATAATTCTCGATGCAACAGGAATCGGCTGGACGCCACACCCAGATCAACGCCGCAAGCTTGGCTACCGCCTCCGACGGGTTTCGCTCGTTGGCACACTGGGATGGGCCGCTGCCGCTGAAGATGAATGTGACGAAGAACCGGAGTGGTTCGACCAGGCCGAGTGGTAGTCGACTCGCCAACTCTTTTCGTAGTACAATACTGTGCGTGAAATCCATTCGTCAGCACGGCGGCACGGAGTGGCCAGCGACGACATCGCCCACGCGATTGAACTCGCGATGGCGGTTGAAGACCTTGGCGAAGAGCCGGACAGGTGGCTCGTGATCGGGCCCGACCGGGCGGGAAACCTGCTCGAGCTAGTCGTACTCATTGGAGCGGAGGGCAACGAACTCGTCATCCATGCGATGCCACTGCGGCCCGCCAACCGGAGGTTTCTTTGACGATGACGAAGCGTATTTACGGACACACGAACTCAGGCAAGCCGATCAACGACGAACTGGTCGAGAAACTCGCGGCGGAGGCCGAGAACGGCTTCGACGTCGACGCCGTCATCAAGCGTCGCGGACAACGGGGACGACCGCGGCTCGGTACCGATCTCTCGACGGTCGAGTCCGTTCGACTCGACCCTGAACTCAAGGCGCTGCTCGTTGAGCGAGCAGAAGGCGAAGGCGTCGCCGTGTCCGAGGTGATCCGCCACGCCCTTCGCGATCACCTCGAAGCGAGCTGAACGAAACCGGCCGGCCCGAATCGGCAGGCCCAGCGACGGCCGCGACGCGCTGAAGGGCAAGGGCGCACTCCACAGCCCCGGTGTCGTCGGCTAGATCGTCGAGAGTCGGCGTTTCGTCGAGTCCGACGGGATCGGACAGACCCGAGCCTCGCCGGTCGAATAACACCACTCGAGCGAAGGTCGCGAGTCTTCGGAGAGAGGTCGCGGCGCGCAGGCTTTCCCAGATGATCTCGACGTTGTGCGCCCAGTTCGCCGCGAGCACCAGGTCGATGGGTCCATCGCCAAACACTTGGAACGCAATGTGATGGCATCCCGACAACGCGTAGTGAATCGTCGGAACCTCAGCCTCCCCGATCACGTCGATCTCACACTTGAAAGTCTCGCAACTTTCCGCTCGCCGCGCTACGCGAAGCGAAAGAGGAAACGGGCCTCGACCTTGCGCTCACCGGTTTGATCGCGGCGTTGGTAGGACCCGCATGCCGGCACGAGACCTTCTGCGCATTTTGAGCGGCCGCTCCTCATTCGTCGAATCCGCCTTCACCCAGTAGACGCTTCCCGCACCCGTCGCGACTTGGCGTCAAGCCCAGTCCGCGACGTCAGGCCGAAGAGCACCACGACGAGGACACCCATCGCCGGCCAGAAGAAGGGCGGGGGAATGATCACCATGACAGCGGCGGACACCGCTAACCAGACCGGCACTCGTCGCGTCACTCCCGCGAGAACGGCCCACGCGAGGCCGCCAAAGACCACAAAAGTGTCGCCGAGACCAGCGTTATCGTGTCCCGCGACGTAGCCGGGCCCGAAGCCGGGGTCCTCCGCAGTGCGCCAGATCGAGTTCGCAACCTGGAAATCACCGATCGTCTGAAAGGCGATGCCGACACCGACGACGACGAACGCGACCAGCAGCAGTGGTCGCAAGGTTCGCCAGCCGAGCATCGTCGCCAAGACAAGGAGGAGAACCAACTGCGAAGCCTTCAGCGCGACCCCGGTCAGATGCTCGGTCCAGTGGCCGTGGGGCTGCGGTGCCAGCACAGTGGCAACGATGGCAACGAGCACCGGTATCAACACCAGGGCCCATAGCGCCTTCGAACGGGGAGGATGGCCCATCCCAACCACCCTAAGCCTCGCAAGTTGTGATTGCGCCAGCTTCAAAACCCCTTTGGTCGCGTCACACGACGACGTCGAGCAGAGTGGTCACCCGCTCGATTCCTTCGGGGAACGCGCAGTGCGCACTGACCACCGACGGGCACACCACCACGCGCATGCCGGCGGCGATCGCCGCTTCGCACCCCGGTAGCGAGTCCTCGAGCACGAGGCATTCGCGGGGTTCGACACCGAGGCGACGCGCCGTCTCGAGATAGATGTCGGGCGCAGGCTTGCCGTGCGCAACATCGGCACGCGTCACCACTGCATGAAACCGATCCCACACGCCGTGGCGACCAAGGCGTCGCTCGACGGCATCGAAGGAGTTCCCCGTCGCCAGGCCCACGCGGAGATGGCGAGCCTGCGCCGTCTCGAGGAGGTCGCGCACGCCGGGCAACAGCGGCAAGCGCTCCTTGACGCCCGACGAACGGAGGCGTTCGTGCAGTTCGGTCTCGAGATCAGCCAAGGTGCGACCGCACCAGTCCGTGAGCAGCAACTCCCAGTGCTCGTCGGCGTCGACGCTGCCGAAGAGGTGGCCGAAGTCTTCGTAGGACACGGTGGCGCCCCACCCGTTCAGGACGGCGATGACGTGGTCGGCCTCGACCCGCTCGCTGTCGACGATCAGGCCGTCGTAGTCAAAGATCACTGCACGGACGGGGGTCTGCATCACGCGATGATGCCTGCTGGGATCGGGTTAGGTTTCCACCGGAACGGCTGGGCTAGCCGTGAAGGACTAGCCCCCCGGGAGCGGAATCACGCTAGGCGTCGGGGCCGGGATCGGGCCGACGCGTACGCCGCCAAGGCCTTGCGCGGCATTGCCCAGCGCGCCGGCGACAGTCTGGATGCCCACGTTGGCCGTCTGCGTCGCGCGGTCGGCAACTGGCCTCACGCTGGGAGTCGGCGCCGGAATCGGGCCGACGCGCACGCCGCCCAGACCCTGCGCGGCATTGCCGAGAGCACTCGCCACGGTCTGGATTGCGCTGTTGACGTAACCCTCAGGATGGATGCTGGGCTTCGGGGTCGGGGCGGGCTGCACCTCGCCGCGACCAAAAACAACGTCCTGAGCGCGCGTAATTGAGTCTTGTGCGGCGTATCGCAGCTGCAGGACCCCTGATGAAGGATTCGACGTGGCCGGCGGCCGATCGGCGGCGAGTTCCGGACCGAGGGCCCACGCGGCACCACCTAGGAGACTTCCCGCGGCTGCGATTGCGCTAATTGCGGCGATCTGACGAAAACTTTTACGCACGTGTATCGACCTCTCGTACACACCCCAGTGGCGTTACTTAACGAGCAGTAAACCCCGAGCCGCCCCCAAACGCAATGTGGCATGTGTCACACCCCTCCCCCAACCACTGCTGCAAGTAGTTCTTCTTCGCTCGCGGTAGACGGCGCGATAGCCCCAAGACGGCCCAGCAAGGCGGCCCGCGCCCATGCGAGGGCGAACGGAGTTGCGATACCTACGGCCCGGCGATGTCGCGCCGCGGCGTCGAGGATGCCGCGGGCGTCGGCGTTGCGGCCAAGTCTGAACGCAAGCCACGCTGCCGCGTCGAGCACGTCTGCCCGCTCGAGAACCGTCGGCGCAGCGCGAGCACGCTCGAGCGCTTCGGACAACGTGGCGATACCGCCGGCGGTGTTTCCGCGACGGGCCTCCATAGCCGCAAGGAGTGCGAGCGCTTCGGTCGCGCCGCGGTCGTCCCCAAGGCGAGCGAATGCGTTAACTGCGGACGCAGCGAGGCCGATCGCTGCGTCGGTACTCTCAACGATCTCCTTCAGGCTGGCGAGTTGGACCTGACTCAACGCCACCTCCGTCGGCACGCCGATGGCGCCCCGCAGACGAAGCGCCTCCGCGTGAAGGGCGACGGCGGCCTCGACGTCGGTAGGCGCAGTGAGTGCGGCCAGTGTCGACAGGCCGTGTGCTTCCGCCTGCCGGTCACCGAGCAGCTTCGCGAGTGAGAGGCCCTCATCGAGCAAGTCGCTTCCGCTCCCGCCCGAAAGCACGCGCAGTTCCGCCAGGCTCAGGAGGGTGCGGGCGAGAACTTGCTCGCCGTTGCTCTGACGTTCGGCCGCGAGCGCGCGCCCGTAGTAGCCCTCGGCCGCCGACAAGTCGCCTCGGGCGCGGGCAATGACGCCGAGGTTGCGAAGGCAGTCGCCCACGAGAATGACGTCGCCTTCCTCCTCGGCCTCCCGCAACGCGTGCGCGAGATGGCGGCTCGCATCGGCAGCGTTGCCCGCCGTGTGCTCAGCCAGGCCGAGAACGAGCGCAGCACGGTTTGCGATCGGTCCCCCGAGTTCCAGCGCCTCGGTTGCCAGCGCAACCGCGGCGAGGGGCTCGCCTCGCAGGCCCGCAGTATCGGCAAGCTGCAAGAGGGTTTCCGCGAGGTGACGCTCGAACAGCGCGACGTGGGCCGAGTCCGTCTCACGCAGCTCGCGCACAATCTCGTTGAGCAACGAGCGCGAGGCTTCGAAGTGGTCGGCGGCCGCATCGAGTTCACCCTGGCATTTCGCCAAATACCCAGCGCTGCGATGAACCTCGGCGCGGTGACTACGGAAACCGGCGCCGCGTTCGAGTACAGCCTCCAAGCGCGCCCGGCCTTCGCTGAACGCGCCGCGCAAATACCAGAACTCCTCGAGCGCACCTGCGAGTTGGACCTGCACCCCCGCTAGCTCGTCGTCGAAGCTCCGGTCGAGCGCGGTGAGGAGTTCGTCGCCGACCTGGCGCAGCGGGTCAAAGCGCTCGCGCTCGTCGAGGTCGGGCGCCCGCAACGACTGCGCCAAGGCGAGGCACCACGCCAGATGACGAGCGGCCAGTCCGTCGAACTCGCCGGCCTCGCGTGCCAGACGGGCTGCGGTTTCGCGCACGACGAACAGCTGGCGGTAGCCACCATCGTCGGTTGGCAACACCAGCGATCTCTGCGTCAACGCGTCGAGCAGATCGAGCACGTCGAACACGTCGAGCAGTTCGTCAGCTACGACGGATTCAGCGCCGCTCAGCGTGAACTGACCGGCGAACACACCGAGCCGGCGGAAGAGGAGTTGCTCGTCGGCTTCGAGCAGGTCATAGGACCACGCCAGCGTCGCTTCGAGAACGGTTCGCCCCGCCTCTACCATCGGCGCGTCGGCGAGTCCACGCTCGACGGCGTCGGCTCCGAGCTCGGCCGCACGGGCCGCAGCGATTTCGACGGCGAGCGGGATGCCGTCGAGCCGGTCGCACACGCGCTCGACGGCGTCGCCTGGATCACGCAGTCCCGATCGGTCGAGGAACAGCTTGACTGCGTCGAGCAGCGGGAGGCCGGGCAGGATCCGGCGGCGCTCGCCGGGAACCCCAAGCGCCTCACGCGAGGTCGCGAGGACGCGGACGTTGGGGCAGGCGGCCAGCACAGACTGCACAAGACGTCGGACCGCGGTGACTACATGCTCGCAGTTGTCGAGAACCACGAGAGCTGCGTGTTCACCAAGTTGGTCCGTGATGGTTTCGATGAGCGGCCGGCCCGGTTGCTCGCGCACGCCCAGCGCCGAGGCCAGCGTCGCGTCGACGTCGGCGTCGCTACGCGCGGCTGTGAGGTTGACGAACCACGTCCCCTCGTTTGTTTCGTTTGCGTGCACCCGCTCCCACGCGACTTCCAACGCGAGACGCGTCTTGCCCACGCCTCCGGTCCCCACGAGAGTCACGAGGCTGTCCACCGCCAGCGCCTTCGTAACTGCGCGTCGCTCATCACCGCGGCCGACGAAGCGGCCGAGCAGTTCGGGCAGATTGTGGCGCTCGACGTCGGGCGACCGCAGCGGTGGAAATTCGGTCTCGAGGTCGGGGTGCCGAAGTTCGTAGACGCGTTCGGGCACCGCAAGGTCTTTCAGGCGATGCGTACCGAGGTCGGCCACCGCGGCATTGGGAGGCAGTGCACCGGTTCGGCGCGCGGCCTCGAGCGTCGACTTCGACAGGATCGTCTGGCCACCATGGGCGAGGGAGCGCAGACGCACGCAGCGGTTGACCACGGGCCCGTAGTACGTGTCTCCGCGGACCTCCATCGCGCCCGTATGCAGCGCGGCGCGTGTGCGGATGCGCAGATCCGCGGGCCAAGGGTGACGGCTCATGCCGCGTTGGAGGTCGATCGCAGCCGCGATCGCGGCAAGCGGGTCGGCGAACACCGCGAAGCTGCTGTCGCCTTCGGCGCGGGCGAGTTGCAACACGCCGCCAGCACCGTCAACTGCGTCGGCCACGATCCGCTCGTGCTCCGCAAGCAGTGGCAGCATTCGCTCGTCGTGCAGCTCCCACAGTCGCGTGGAGCCTTCGACGTCGGTGAACAGCAGCGTCACCTCGCCCGCAGGCAGATCTCTGCTCACAGGCCAACCTCGCGTGTGAACGCTGCGACGAGCGGCGACGGCGCGTCGTCGGGCCTCCAGCCCGCGTCAAAGGCCGCTCGGAACGCGGCGCGCACGCTGGCGTGGCGCGCCGGGTCAGCGCGACGATCGCCGCCCAACACTGACAACGGATCAGCCGCCAACCGTTCCGCGAGCACGGACGCGTCAACCGACGATGCGCGGCGCGCCAGCAGTTCGATCGCCAGCGGCAGCCCGTCGCAGTGACGAACGAGGCCGGCCGGGATCTGCACATCGTCGGCCACGCGTTGCTTGAGTAGCAGTTCGGCGTCAAGGTCATCGAGTGGCTCGAGCCGCACCACCGCCGCGCCAGCGTGGGCCATTGATACGTGCGAAGTCACGAGCGCCGGGCCGATTGTCGTGGCCGGCGCGTCCGCATCGTCGATCAACACCAACGTGCGTCCGTGGGTCTCCCACCATCGCGCGGCAGTCTCCATTGCAAAACGAGTAACCCCAACGCCGGGCGTGCCGACGATCCTCACCACCGCTGCGTCGTTGAGCAACGACAGCACGCGGTCGCGCTCGGCTTCGCGCCCGACGAAGGACGAGCGCGGCAGCGCAAGGCCGTGTGACTGCGTCAAGGTCGGCAACGGCGGGTGCTCGGCAACCAGGCCCTCGGCGCACAACTGGAAAATCTCTGTTGGCTCGTCGAGATCCTTCAACCGGTGACGTCCGAGCGAACGCAGCGACACGCCGCCGGACAACTCGCCGGCCACGGCGGTGGCCACCTCGGCTGAGACTAAGGACTGCCGACCGTGCGCAGCAGCCCTGATGCGAGCGCAGCGGTTAACCGTCGTGCCGTACCAGTCGCCCTCTCGTAGCTCGGCCGCGCCGACGTGAGACGCCGAGCGCAGCGGCAGCATCGGTTCCTCGGAAACTGCGCGTTGGAGCGCCACCGCACACGCGACCGCATCAACCGGTGCGTCGAAGGTGAGGAAGTGACTGTCGCCTTCTCCGCGCGGCTTGACCAGTTTGCCCCCGTGTTCGAGGACGAGGGCCTGCACGACAGCATCGAGGCGTTCGGTCGCCCGAGCCATCCCCAGCTCGTCCTCTTCCCAACGCCGGACGCTGTCGACCACTTCGGTAAGAAGGAATGTGACGTGCGCGGGCACAGCGCATGTTCCCATACGGCCCGCACGGCGATGGGCGAGTATCGGGCGATGCGAGTTACCCACGTCATTGCGAACCTGCCTGTCGCCGACATTGGTGCGGCCCGGGACTTCTACACGGACTACCTGGGCCTGCGTACCGAGACGTTCAATATGGGTGGGTTGCGCGGAACCTGTCGCCTCGCCGAGTAGGTAGCGTCGCCGCATGCCGATTTCGTCGCCGCTTGCACCTCGTCCGACCGCGCTCGAAATGGTGGCGGGACACGACCTCACCGGCAAGGCCGCCATCGTTACGGGCGGCGCGTCCGGCATCGGCGTCGAGACCGTCCGCGCGCTGGCGCACGCCGGCGCGCACGTGACAATCGCAGCACGCTCGATGGATGCGGCTGAGGAGGTGGCTGCGAACATCCGCCCCGGAGCGACAGGATTCATTACGGCGTCGCCGCTCGACCTCGCCGATCTCCACAGCGTCCGCGGGTTTGTCGAGCGCTGGCTCGCTACCAACGACAAGCTCGATCTGTTGATCGAGAACGCCGGCGTTATGGCGTTGCCGGAGCTGCAACTCAGCGCGGACGGGTGGGAACTCCAGCTCGCCACGAACGTGCTTGGTCACCAGCTTCTCGCGGTTTTGCTCGCTCCGGCGCTCATCGCGGCAGCGCCAAGCCGGATCGTGTGCCTGTCCTCGATCGGGCATCGCCGTTCGCCGTTTCACCCCGAAGACCCCCAGTTCGAGAATCGTGCGTACGACCCGTGGTCGGCCTATGGCCAATCCAAGACGGGCAACAGCCTTCTTGCGTTGGCCCTTACCGAGCGACTCGGCGGGCGCGGCGTCACGGCCAACGCCGTGCACCCCGGCGGGATCATGACGAACCTGCAACGCCACATGGACCCGGACCTGCCGCGCAAGATGGGCTGGGTCGACGAAGACGGCAACGTGAACCCCCGCTTCAAGAGCGTGGAGCAAGGCGCCGCCACAACGGTGTGGGCTGCGGTCGGCGCCGAGCTCGAAGGCATCGGGGGCATGTACCTCGAGGACTGCCACGAAGCGGAGCCGTCCGAAGACGAGGACGCGATGAGCGGCGTACGAAGTTGGGCCCTTGACCCGGCTGCAGCCACGGCGTTGTGGGATCTATGCGAAGCCACCCACGGCACGCCATTGCCGAGCTAAGCGTCAGCCCGCGGGCGGACGCACAACTTTCACACTCCCCGTGCACGTTTGCGTCGCTGCAGCGCGTGAACTTGAGAAGGCTGTCGGACGCGTCGAAGAAGGTGGTCCGAGAGCTACTCGGGGTCGGGGGGCAGGAACGGCCAGTGCACGGTGTCCATCCCTGCCGCCTGACGCCCCATCGGCGCTCGGTTCGCCGGCGCGAACAACACGTGACAGGACAGCGCCTGCATGTCGCGACGCATGCGATCGACGGGCGCGCCCTCGCGCGCCGCAGCGGTGCCGATGACTTGCACCGCGAAGTTCACCGCGTCTGTGCCCGCGTCGAGGCACTCGAAGAGGGCGAGAGTGATGCGCGCAGAAGCGGCGCGGGGGGGTACGTCTCCGCGCAACGCGTGCTGGTACGAGTCGTCGAGCGAGTCGTAGAGAAACGCCTTCGCCATGCGCAGACGGCTCTCGACCCGCCCGAAGGCAGCCTGGCTCATCACGTCGACGCCGAAGGGCGGCTTCGGGCCTCGTTGGGGAAGGTCACCGGTCGCGGCGATGTGGGCGCGCGTCGCGGCGAGCGCGGCTTCCCCGATACCTGCGGGAACCACGCCGAGCGAGGGACCAAGCAGATCGAACATCCGCAGCCGGAAAATCGGGTCGTCGGCCCACTTCGGCGCAAAGATGTCGCTCACCAACGACTCGGGGACGCGGGTGTCCGCGGTGATGTCGTGGCTACCCGTGCCGCGTAGACCGGCCATGTCCCAGTTCGCGTCGATAGCGAACTGCTCGCGGTCTACGAACGCGATCCCGGTCACGGGCCCGCTTGGTCCCATTATCGGCGCGCCGTCCTTGTAGCGCATGAAGCCGATTGCGCCCCAGCCCGCCTGCTGACAATTGCTTGCGAACGGCCAACGACCGTTGAGGCCATAACCGTCGTCGGCTTCCACCAGCCGCCCCGTCGGACTGAAGGTGCCGAGCCCGATGTGGCGGTCGGCGAAGAACTCCTTCGCCGCGTCCTCTTGCAGGACCGCGGCGAGGGCAATCACGCCGAACGCGATCCCGGCGCACCACGCGGCCGACGCGTCGGCGGTTGCAATGGTCTCGATGGCCTTCGTGAGATCAGCGGGGTGACCCGGCTCGCCACCGATCCCGCTGGGACGCCAGGCGCGCGCGAGGGGCGAGCCGACAATTGCCTCGGCCACGGCCGGCGCGAGGCGGTGGCCGGCCTCGGTCTGGTCGGCGTTGGCGCGCGCGATCGCTGCGATCGACTCGGCTTCCTTAACCATGGTGGCGTGATCCATCCCTAAAGCCTTTCACTCGACGGGTGGTCCCTGCCTAGCGTGACCCGTCGTGTCGACAGCCGCATCCCCCACCCGCCCGTGGCGGCTGCTCGTCGGCGCCGCCCGCGAACCGGGCAGCGGGCTGGGCGTCGTTCTTGGCGCGCTGGTGATCTCGACCGCGCTTCCCCTCACCGGGCCGCTGCTGTTGCGTCGCTTCATCGACCAGGCTCCGCGGCCCGGAGCGGCGGGGGCGATGACCCTCACCGCCGTCGCGTACCTCGTGGTCGCCGTCTTGACCCAGACCATCAAGGTGCTGACGGTCTACGCGGGCAGTCGGTGGTCGTGGCGGGCGACGAACCGGCTGCGTGAACAGCTCGCTGATCACGTGCTGCGGCTCGACTATTCGTTTCACGGTCGCCACACCGCGGGCGAGATGATCGAGCGCGTCGACGGCGACATCATCGGCCTCACGCAGTTCTTGTCGCAGTTCGTGCTGCAGGCGGCGGGGAGCGCGTTGCTGTTGCTTGGCGCGTTAGTGGTGATCACGTTGCAGGACGCGCGTCTCGGCGTCGCGTTCGGTGCGCTCGTTGTGGTGGGTGGCCTCATCGTGTGGCGTGGGCAACGCGGGATCGTGCCTCTCGCGGCGGCCGAGCGCGAAGCGTTCGCACAGCTCTACGGAGGCATCGAAGAACACATCGCTGGCGCCGAAGACATTCGCGCCAACGGAGCCGGCGCACACATATTGATGCGGTTCCATGAGACGGCCAACGACGCGTTTCATGCGGGCTTTCGCTTCCAACGCTGGAGCGGCACGCTGCTCGGCGCGACCAACGCGTTCTTCGCGCTCGGCACCGTCGGCCTACTCGCGGCGGGCGCCGAGCTGCACAGTCGCGGCGCAATCTCGCTCGGCACCGTTGTCGCGTTGTTCGAGTACTCGCGCCTAATGCGAGGCCCGGTCGAACAAATCGTCGGGCAGGCCAAGCAGTTTCAAGAGGCCGCCGCCAGCACCGGCCGGGTCGCTCAACTACTGAGCGAACGACCCACCATCGTCGACGCCGCAGCGGCCGCCCCGCTCGCGTCCGGGCCGCTTGGGGTGCACCTACGCAACGTGAGCTTCGCCTACGGCGACGACCTACCTGTCCTGCACGACATCGACCTCACGATCGAGGCTGGGCGCTCGCTGGGACTGGTCGGGCGCACCGGTAGCGGCAAGACCACCATCGGCCGACTCGTGCTGCGTCTCTACGATCCAACCGAAGGAAGCGTCGAGGTCGGCGGCCTCGACCTGCGCGCTGCGCGCACCGCAGACGTGCGGCGTCGCGTGCGCGCCGTGAGCCAGGACGTCCAGCTGTTCGGCGCGACGGTGGCAGACAACGTGACGCTATTTGACGCGTCGGTTAGCGCGGCCGAGGTCGAACGAGTCCTGCGCGCGGTCGGTCTCGACGCGTGGCTCGCGGGACTGCCTGAGGGAGTGCACTCCTTGCTGGGGCCCAACGGCAACGGCATGTCGGCGGGCGAGGCTCAGCTTCTTGCGCTCTCGCGCATCTTCTTGGCCGACCCGGCAGTAGTGGTGCTCGACGAACCGTCAAGTCGCCTCGATCCCGCGACCGAACACCTCGTCGAGATTGCGACGGCCGAGCTGTTGCGCGGCCGCACCGCAGTAGTCATTGCGCACCGCGTTGCCGCCCTGGCCCACGTAGATGAGATTGCAGTGCTCGACGATGGCCGCGTCGTGGAGCGAGGCCCGCGTGCCGCACTGCTGGCGGACCCGTCTTCACGCGTATGCCGACTCCTCGAGCCCGAACGGGCTCCGCGGTGACCGCGCCGCGCGCCAACGGGTGGCGTTCGGGTTGGCGCGTCGCTCGCTACTACCAACGGCGCTACGTGCTCGGCGGCGCGGTGTGGGCGCTGGTGCAGATCCTGCCGCTGTTCCCTGGACTGCTACTACGGGCGGCCTTCGATCGCATCGCGCCGGGCGAGGCGGCGGCCGGATCGGCGTTGTCGGTGTTGGCGGTGCTCGTCGGAGTCGAACTCCTGCGTGCGGTCGTGCTGTTCTCCGCCATCGTCGGTTGGACGCGGTGGTGGTCGACGGTGTCGGCGTGGCTGCGCGCCAATCTGCTCCATGCGGTGCTCCTCGGCGGCGGCCCTCCTTCGGCCAGACTCCCCGGTTCTGCCGGCGAGGCCGTGAGCCGCTTCCGCGATGACGTCGACGACATCATCTGGCTGGCCGACGGATGGGTCGACCTCGCAGGCGCGGTTGTTCTCGGCGTCGGCGGCGTCGCCGTTCTCGTCGCGATCGACGCGGTGTTCGCCCTCGCCGTCGTCGTCCCCCTGCTGAGCGTTGTCTTCATCACGCGGTGGTGGAGCAACCGACTGCGACGGCTCCATCGCGGCCTGCGCCAATCCGGCGCGGCCGTTACCTCCTTCGTTGCCGACCTCTTCGCCGGGGCGACGGCTTTGAAGCTCGCGGGAGCAGAGGACCGCGCCCTCGAACGCTTCCACACCCTGAACGCCGATCGTGCTGGAGCAGCCGTGCGCGCCGAGGTCGCGACCTCGCTCCTCCAAGAACTCGGTGGCGCCACGGCAGACATCAGCACCGGGCTCGTGTTACTACTCGCCGCGTCCGCAATGCGGCGCGGCGATTTCACCGTCGGCGACCTCGCGCTCTTCGCTTCTTACGCGTCAACGCTCGGGTTTCTCCCCCGTCGCACGGGTCAGACAATGGCGCGGGCACGCGCTGCGGGTGTCTCGACCGAGCGCCTGACCCGTTTTGTTCCCGAATCCGGGGAGGCCGGAGTGTTCGCTCCCCGACCCGTCTACATCGGATCTTCGCCGCCCCGGTTCGTCGCGACGCCGCGTCCGGAGGGCGACTCGCTGCGCCACCTCAGCGTTCGTGGCCTGTGCGCGTCGGCGGTGAGCGGTGGGCGCGGAGTGATCGACGTCGACCTCGACATACGGGCGGGTGAACTCGTCGTAGTGACCGGCGCCGTGGGAGCAGGCAAGACCACCCTCGTGCGAGCGCTGCTCGGGCTCACCGGAATCAACGACGGCACGATCACCTGGAACGGGACGCTCATCGCCGACCCCGGCCTAGAACTCGTGCCGCCGCGGATCGCCTACGTGGCGCAAGTGCCCCGGCTCTTCAGCGCAGCGTTGGACGAAAACGTCAGCCTCGGCTTCCCAGTATCGGCGGCCGGCGTCGCCGACGCGCTGCACGTCGCCGCGCTGGACGAGGACGTGGCGGTGATGACCGAGGGCGTGGCAACCCTCGTCGGACCGCGGGGCATGCGACTCTCGGGTGGCCAAGCGCAGCGCACGGCCGCGGCGCGCGCCATCGTGCGTCGACCCGACCTCCTCGTAGTGGACGATCTTGCGAGCGCGCTTGACCCTCAGACCGAATCGCGTCTGTGGGATGCCCTTGGGGCGCTGCCCCACGCTGTACTCGCGGTGTCGCACCGGCCCTCGGTGCTCCAACGCGCCGACCACATCCTGGTCCTCGACCACGGGCGCGTAGCGGGCCGCGGTTCGCTCGACGCGTTGCTCAATAACTGCACCGAGATGCAACGCCTCTGGCGAGCGGCGGCGGGGTCCTAGCGAGGCGCCTTGGCCCGAAGCGGTGCCGTCGCGAAGGTGCGGGCTTCGGCGGTGAAGGTGCGCTCGGCGCGAAACCCGAGGGCCTCGGCCGCCAGATCAGTTGCGCCCATCACGTGGCGCACGTCGCCGAGGCGGAACTGACCCGTAATCTGCGGGGCGAGGTTGCCGAACGCCGTGCACAGACTTTCGGCCATAGCCCCGAGCGTTTGCGGGGCACCCGACGCGACGTTGAGTGCGCCACTCCAGTCCGACTGAAGAGCCAACACGTTCGCGCGTGCGACGTCGCTTACATGCACGAAGTCGCGGAGTTGCTCTCCGTCTTCAAACACCGCCGGTGCCCGGCCGTTCTCGAGGGCGCTTCGGAAGATGCTCGCCACCCCCGCGTAGGGAGTGTCGTTGGGCATCCGCGACCCGTAGACGTTGTGATAGCGGAGCGCGCACACAGTCGCGCCGGACTCGCGCGCGAAAGCGGCGGCGAGGTGCTCTGTGTGCAGCTTCGTCGCGGCGTACACATTGCGGGGGTCAACCGGCGCGTCCTCGGGAACGACTTCGGGCGCGAGAGCGGCGTCGCATTCGGTGCAAGTGGGCTCGAACCTTCCGGCTTCGAGATCTACCTGCCGGCGCGGCCCGGGCCGGACCACGCCGTGCTCGACGCAGCGGTAGCGCCCCTCGCCGTAGACAACCATCGAAGACGCGACGACGAGCCGCCCGGCGAAGCGGCGCCGCCACAGTGCGTGAAGCAACGACGCTGTACCGGCGTCGTTGTCGCGGACGTAACGCTCCACGTCGCCGTAGTCGACGCCGAGGCCGACGCGCGCCGCCTGATGACACACCGCGTCGACCCCCCGCACGGCCCCGTCAACGGCGTCGGCGTCGAGTACGTCGGCTTCGATCAGACTGGCCCTGGAGTTGAGGTAGTCGGGTCGGCAGGAATGCGCGGCGGGATCGAACGAGTCCAGCACGACGACGTCGTGACCGTCCGCGACGAGCTGATCAACGACGTGGCTACCGATGAACCCGGCGCCGCCGGTAACGAGAACGCGCACGGCTAGACCCTGGTCCAAAGAAAGCTCTGAAAGCCGAGCGCGACCACCATCTGGA
>JBKJQZ010000337.1:0-9882 GCA_046594835.1 Acidimicrobiales bacterium
CTCGACAGGTACTTCCACGCGCCATCGGGTGAAAGGAACACGACGGTGCCCGACTCGATCTCCGCCGCGCACTTGATCGCACCCATGTAGGCCGCGCCCGTCGACAGCCCGCACAACACGCCGACGTCGCGCAGCGCGCGCACGCCGACGATCGAGTCTTTGGGGCCAACGATCTTCTTGCGGTTCAAAAGATCGAAGCCACCGAAGTCGGTGAAGATCGGCGGGATGTAGCCCTCGTCAAGATTCTTGAGCCCGTCGACCATCTCACCGGTCGGCGGCTCTACGGCCCACACCTGCACCGCTGGGTTCTGTTCTTTGAGGTAGCGGCCCACGCCGAGCAGCGTGCCGCTGGTGCCGAGGCCGGCAACGAAGTGGGTGATCTCGGGCACGTCACGCCAGATCTCGGGACCGGTGCCGGTGTAGTGCGCGGCGACGTTGGCCGGGTTCGCGTACTGGTACGGGTACCACCAGTCGCCGTTGTCAGCCGCCAGCTTCTGCGCCACCTTGATGGCTCCGTTGGAGCCTTCTCCACCGGGCGACGGAATGATCTCGGCGCCGTAGATCTCGAGCAGCTGACGGCGCTCGGGCGAGACGTTCTCGGGCAGCACGATCTTGAGCTGATAGCCCCGCGACCGGCTCACCAGCGCTAGGCCGATGCCGGTATTGCCCGACGACGACTCGATGATCACCTGTCCGGGCCGCAGCGAACCATCGGCCTCGGCGGCGAGGACCATCGACCGAGCGATGCGATCCTTGACTGATCCGCCCGGATTGTAGCCCTCGAGCTTGACCAGCAGCGCGACGTCTGGGTTCGGCGAGAGCGAGCTCACGTCGACGATCGGGGTATTGCCGATCAGGTCGACAACCGAAGAAAAGCGGGCCACGCCCGAGTCTCCTAGCCGCCCGCGACGGCGGGCAGGATCGACACTTCGTCAGCGTCGGTCACCACGGTGTCGAGCTTGTCGAGGTACCGCACGTCGTCGTCGTTCTTGTAGACGTTGACGAACTTGTGGAGCTGACCGTCTTCGGTGATGAGCTTGCCGCCGAGACCCGGGTACTCCGCAACGAGCTTCTCGAACAGCTCGCCGATGGTCCCGCCTTCAAACGACACGGTCGCATTGCCACCCGCGTCGGGGCGCAGGATCGTCGGGATGCGAATTGGGACGGCCACGCGAGACTCCTCAGAAATGCTTGGGCTGTTCAACATACTTAAATGACAACTACCGGCTCTTCAGCGATGTTCCCATCGATGATGCGATAACTACGCACGCTCGGCGATTCGTCGGCCATAGAGACCAGCACGTAATGCCAGCTTGGGTCGACGGCCGCTTCGACGTCGGTTGGCGACGGGTAGGCAACCGTGTGCGTGTGCGAGTGGTACACCGCCAGCAATTCCATCCCGGCGTCCTCCACGGCGCGGTCGACCTTCAGGTACTCCCTGCCGTCGAGCGCGTAGATGCGCGAGGAGTGGGCGGCGTTCGTGATCGGATAACAAATCGATGCGTGCGCGGCCCGTCCTGCCAATAAGCCACAGGCCTCATTGGGGAGCTTGTCGTAGCAATCCCCCACCATTTGAAGGTAAACGTCGCGTCGAAGGCGCAGCACTTTCGTATCCTCGCACCTCATGGCGGCCCCAAAGAAGACAACGACGCGGGCACCCACGATTCAGAACCGGCGCGCCCGGCACGATTACGAGATCATCGAGGTCTTCGAAGCGGGCATCCAACTCGTCGGATCCGAGGTCAAATCGATCCGCGAAGGCCACGTGCAACTGACCGATTGCTACGGCCGGATCATGGACAACGAGGCGTGGCTCGTGGGCATGCACATCGCGCCCTACGCCAACGCAACCAGCTTCGGCGCGCACGACCCCGACCGTCACCGCAAGCTGCTGCTGCACCGCCGCGAGATCGAGAAGATGACCGAAGCCGTCGCGGCGAAGGGCCTCGTCTTGGTACCGCTAGAGATGCGCTTCAACGAGAAGGGCAAGGTCAAGCTCGATATCGCGATCGGTCGCGGCAAGAAGACTTACGACAAGCGTCATGCAATCGCGGCGCGCGACGCACAGCGTGACGAGGACCGCGAATCTCGCCGTCGCAGGTAGGGCGTACAATCACAAGGTCACCAACAAGGGAGCGAATTGATTCGATTTCGGTAGTCCAGCTTGGAGAAGCGAGCCGTGGTTTCCGGATCCACGTAAAAGAGTCGGAACAAACAACAAACGCGAACGACAACTTCGCACTCGTTGCTGCGTAAGCAGTAACGACGTCTCACCGTGGCCAGTCCGGCGCTGCGGGTCCGAGGCGCCATCTAGTCGGACTTACTCGATAGCTGCGTCAGCCGGCTAACGAGGACATTTCAGTTGACTCGGGTGCCAACGCCCTGCCGATGAGGCCGCGGCACCCTAAATCTTCCATCGGCTGCGCTCGGAGAAGTACAAGTAACGCTCTGAAAGACGGTGGGTCGCACCCGCCCGCTTCCACGTGAGAGCCGTCGCCGCAAGGCGACGGCTCTTTCTTTTGGCTCGCTCGTTGTGCCGTTCTGGTTGCAGTGCAACCGAACTGGCACATAGTCAGGCCCCGCTGACCCCGCCCCGCATCGCGGCGAGGTAGTTCGCGTTCCGCACGACGCGGCTGACGGGCCCACCGCAGCGAATTGCCAAGAGTGCGGTCGCATTGGTCGATCGTGGTCGCTGTGCGACCAAAAACGACCAACGAAAGGGACCGCGAGGCAGCGACGCCCTACGGCGTTGGGCAGGACTGCTTGTACGGGCAGACCTTGAAGGCGCTGTCGCCGCGCACGTTCGACGTGGTCGAGCCCCGAACGATGCCGATGGGCGAAAAGTGGGTTCTGGTCGCGTCGCTTTGCCTAAGGGCCTTGGCCTGGCCGTTCACCACGTAGCGATTCGAGAAGAAGCGAGCGTGCGGGACGTTGGCGGGAGGGGTGTAGACGAGGCCGAAGTAGGACGGCGCCTCATAGATCCACTCCGCCGAGGAGAACGAGGACTTGTAGGCCGTGTCCATCGACCACGACCACTTGCCGACGTTTACCAGCGCCATGTTCCACTGGTCGCCACCCAGGTGACGGATCCGCATGTCGATGCGGTCCCCGGCCACGACCGTGCAGGCGTTGTCGCCCACGCAACCGCTCGTGATGGGCTGGATCGACTCGGGGAGACGCTCGAACCACGCGTAGTAGCCGTCGAGTTGGCCGAAGGCGACACCAGCCTGGATGAGGTCGTTGCTGTTCGCGCCACCCACGCCAACCCACGAAGCCGCCTGCGTCGGCGGGAGCAATTTCATCTTCGGCGCGTAGGTGGTGCCGCTGACTTCAGTGATCTTCTCGCCGCCCTTGGCCGGCACGTAGTAGCCGGCCCAGTTGAGGCTGTTGTCGTCGGCTTTTGCCTTCATCACGTGGCTAAACGCGCCGGGGGTGAACAGCGGGATGCGGGCGTCGGCCCTAGGCGCGAAGGCCACGGCGCCGAGCACACAGGCTGCGGCTACGAGGGGTGCGACAGCGGAGCGGGAAAGACGGTGAGACACGGCTACTTCCTTCTACAGCAGCGGCGGTGAGACCTGCCGCTTAGACCTTGAGGTGGCGACGAACCGCCAAGGCGGAGCTCGTCGCGCCGATGCCAGCGCCGATCAAAAGGAGCAGAAGCCCCGTATTGCGACCTTCGGCCGATGTGGCCTGGATCTTGCGCAGGCCCTGGGTAAGGGTCGGATCACTGATCACGTTCAGGATGCCGTTGCGGAACAGGAACACGAGCACAGCGGCGACGAACCCGCCGGCGAGGCCCTGCAGGAGGCCCTCCATCATGAAGGGCAATCGGATGAACCAGTTGGTGGCGCCGACGAGCTTCATGACCTCAATCTCGCGTCGGCGACTGAACACGGCCAGCTGGATCGCGTTGAAGATCAGGAGCACCGCGCCGATGATCAGCACGATGGCGACACCGAAGTAGGCGACCTGTCGCTGGTCGGTGGCCTTGAGCAATGCGTTAATGGCGTCCTTGGCGAACACGACGCTGCGCACCCCCGGACGGTCCTTGAACCGGTTCCCCACTGCGCTCGCCAACTCGGCCTTGCGGGGCACGACGCGGAACGAGGTGGGGATCTCTTCTTTGGTCAGCACGTCTTCGAGGTCGGGCGTGTCCTTGAAGATCTCGCGGTACTCGGCGTATGCGGCGTCCTTGTCGACGTACTTGAAGCTCTTCACTTCGGGCGTGGCCTGCAGTTCGCGCTTGACCGCATCAATTTGTCCGGCTGAGGCGTCTTCGCGCATGAAGACGGAGAGCTCAACACCGCCGCGCCACTGCACGGTCGCCTTGTTCACGCCCTGGCGCATCAGCAGCGCTCCGCCGACGAGGCTGAGCGACACCGCGACGGTCAGCAGCGCCGCGATGGTCATGCCGATGTTGCGGCGGAAGTTGGTTACTACTTCGCGCGTGACGTAATTAGCCGAGACAGCCATCGATCAGCTCCCGTACACGCCGCGGGCCTGGTCGCGGACCTTGACGCCACGATCGAGTTCGATGACACGGCGCCGCATCGAGTCCACAATGCCCTGGTCGTGGGTTGCCATCAACACCGTCGTGCCCGTGCGGTTGATCCGATCAAGCAGGCGCATGATGCCAATGGTGGTGTTTGGATCGAGGTTGCCGGTGGGCTCGTCGGCCAGGAGGATCAGCGGCCGGTTGACGAATGCACGCGCGATCGCCACGCGTTGTTGCTCACCGCCGGAGAGTTCCGTCGGCAGGTTTTCCGACTTGGCCTTCAGGCCGACCAACTCGAGGATCTGCGGCACCTGCGAGTCAATTACGTGCCTCGGCCGACCGATCACCTCGAGGGCGAACGCGACGTTGTCGTGCACGGTCTTGTTCGGCAGCAGGCGGAAGTCCTGAAACACGCAACCGATGTTGCGGCGCAGGTACGGCACCTTCCACGGACTGAGCTCGCCGATGTCTTTGCCCGCCACGAAGATCTGGCCCGATTCGGGCTCCTCTTCCTTGGTAAGCAGTTGCAGCAATGTGCTCTTACCGGAGCCCGACGGGCCGACAAGGAAAACGAACTCGCCCTTGTCCACATTTACCGACACATCGCGCAACGCGATGGTGTCGTTCTTGTACGACTTGGTGACGTGGTCGAGACGAATCATGAGCGAATGCAGCCTAGGGGTTGGTCCGCCGGAATCTGAGCCATGCCTCCATGAAACCGTCGAGGTCGCCGTCGAGCACACCATCGGGATTCCCGGATTCGTGGCCGGTGCGCTCGTCTTTTACCTTCTGATACGGGTTCAACACGTAGCCGCGCATGAACGAACCGGCGCGGCTGACCGAGCCCTGCGGTCCAGCTAGCGACGCCATTTCCGCCGCGCGCTCCTGACGGGCGCGCTCAGCGAGCTTGGCCTTCAGTACCTGCATGGCGCGGTTCTTGTTCTGGAGCTGGCTGCGCTCGTTCTGGCACGACACCACGATGCCGCTCGGCAAGTGCGTGATGCGCACGGCCGAGTCGGTCACGTTGACGTGCTGGCCACCCGCGCCCGAGCTGCGGTACACGTCGATCCGCAGTTCCTTTTCGTCGATCACCACTTCGTCGTTGGTTTCTTCGACGAAGGGCACGCAGTCAAACGACGCGTACGACGTCTGTCGCCGCGCCTGACTGTCGAAGGGTGAGATTCGGTAAAGGCGGTGGACGCCGCGCTCCGCGCTCAACAGGCCGTAGGCGTAGCGGCCCTTGATGATGAAGGTGGCCGACAGGATTCCGGCTTCCTGGCCGTCGGTCACTTCGTCGAGTTCCACCGCGAAGCCGCGCCGCTCGGCCCAGCGGAGATACATGCGCAGCATCATGTTGGTCCAGTCCTGCGCGTCGGTGCCGCCCTCCCCCGCGTGCAGTTCGCACACTGCGTCGCCGCTGTCGTGCTCGCCGGTGAACAGGGCGCGCAGCTCAAGCGCGTCGAACCGCGCATCGAGGTCCGCAATGTTGCGCTCCACTTCGGCCTCGAAGGAGTCATCGCCTTCTTCGACGCCGAGCTCGAAGAGCGTCTGGGCGTCTTCGATCGCGCCGTGAAGCGACGCGATGGTGCCAACGTCGTCGGTGAGCGCCGAGAACTCGCTACTGATGGCCTTGCCCCGCGCCGGGTCGTCCCACAGGTCGGGCTTTCCCATCTCGCCTTCGAGTTCGACGATGCGCGCCTTGGCCTCGTCTTGTTTCAGGTAGCCCCGCGCTTCGCCTAACCGCTTCGCGAGCGCGTTGAACTCAGGGGAAAAGTCCTTCATTACTCAGGAACCGTGACAGTGCTTGAACTTTTTATCCGAGCCGCACCAGCACGGGTCGTTGCGACCCGTCTTCTCGGCGTCGGAGCGCACGACCTGCGCGACGGGTTGGCTGATCTGATCGGCGCTCACTCCGTCGCCCGCACCGCCAGCCGCAGTCGCGGCGAACGCGGCGCCGACGTCCATGCCCTGCGCTTGCTGGGCCGCAACTTCTGCGACCGCCGCCTGATGAATCGCGGCGCTGCCCTGGGGCGCATCTTCGGGCGCCGAGAACGCGGCACCCGAGAGCGTTACCTCCGGCTGCGCGAGCTCCTGCGGCGCAACGTCGACGTGCATCACGTACTTGAGGTAGTCGTCGTTGATCGAGCCGATCATCTGCACGAACATGTCGAAGCCTTCACGCTGCCATTCGGTCAGCGGATCCTTCTGGCCCATCGCGCGCAGGTTGATGCCGTCGCGCAGATAGTCCATCTCACCGAGGTGCTCGCGCCAGTGCGAGTCGATGATCTGCAGCATCACTTCGCGCTCGACGTCGCGCATCACGTCCAGAGTGCCGAAGCTTTCGGCGACCTGTTGTTCACGGGCCTCGTAATAGGCGGTGGCTTCGGCCACGAAGCTCTCGACGAGCTCGTCCTTGGCCGCGGCGCGGCGTAGATCTTCGACGGTGAAATTGGTCGGGTAGTAGCTCTGCAGGTGCCGAAGCAGGCCCTCGTAGTCCCAGTCCTCGGTGTAATCGGTGTGGCAATACGAATCCACGCCGTCTTCCATGGCCGACTGCAAGATCTCGAGCGTTTCCTCGCGAAGGTCGTCGCCGTCGATAACAGACTGACGGCGTTGGTAAATGACCTTGCGCTGTTCGTTGAGGACCTCGTCGTACTTGAGGACGTCCTTGCGGATCTCGGCGTTGCGCTGCTCCACCGTGTTCTGCGCGCGCTCGACCGCTTTGGAAATCATCTTCATGTCGATGGGCTCGTCGTCGGGTAGCGCCTTGCTCATCAGCCACTGCACGGCGCCGGTGGCGAAGATGCGAATGAGCTCGTCTTCCATCGACAGGTAGAAGCGGCTTTCGCCCGGCTCGCCCTGACGCCCGGAACGACCTCGCAGCTGGTTGTCGATGCGACGGCTCTCGTGGCGCTCCGAACCGAGCACGAACAGGCCACCGAGTTCCTTTACCTTCTCGCCGTCGGCGCGGCACTGCGCCTCGATGCCGGGCAGCAGCTGGCCGTACTTTTCCTTACCCTCGTCGGTATCGGGGTCGATGCCCTGCGCGAGCACCTCCCGTTTGGCGAGTCCCTCGGCGTTGCCGCCGAGGAGGATGTCGACGCCACGACCCGCCATGTTGGTGGCGACGGTTACCGCGTGTAGACGCCCAGCCTGGGCGACGATCTCGGCCTCACGGAAGTGCTGCTTGGCGTTGAGCACGTTGTGCGGGATGCCCTTGCGATCAAGCAGGCGCGAGAGCACTTCGGACTTCTCAACCGACGCAGTACCAACCAGGACCGGCTGGCCCGAGTCGTAGCGCTCCATGATGTCGGCCACCGATGCGTCGAACTTCGCGTCCTCGGTGGCGTAGATCAGGTCGGCCTGGTCCACCCGGATCATCGGGCGGTGCGTCGGAATCGGCACCACGGCGAGGCCGTAGGTGTTGGCGAACTCGGAGGCCTCGGTCTCGGCCGTACCGGTCATGCCCGCCAACTTGTCGTACATGCGGAAGTAGTTCTGGAGGGTCACGGTCGCCCACGTGTGGTCCTCGTCGCGTACGTAGACGTTCTCCTTGGCTTCCACCGCCTGGTGCAGGCCGTCGCTCCAGCGACGTCCTTCCATGATGCGGCCCGTGAACTCGTCAACGATCTTCACTTCGCCGTCCATGACGACGTAGTCCTTATCGCGCTTGTACAGCTCCTTGGCCCGCAGCGCCTGGCTCAGCTGGTGCACGTAGTTGACGGCAACCGCGTCGTACAGGTTGCTCACGCCGAGCGCGGTCTCGACCTTCTCGATGCCCTCTTCGGTGGGCACCACGGTGCGCTTTTCCTCGTCGACCTCATAATCCGCGTCACGGCTCAGTCCACGACCAATCGCTGCGAACTGCGCGTAGAGCCGCGCTGTTTCCTGGGCTGGGCCCGAGATGATCAGCGGGGTACGGGCCTCGTCGATGAGGATCGAGTCGACCTCGTCGATGATCGCGTACACGTGGCCGCGCTGGGCGATGCTGCCGCGCTCGCGGGCCATGTTGTCGTAGAGGTAGTCGAAGCCGAACTGGGCGTTGGTGCCGTAGGTGATGTCGGCCTGGTACGCCGCGATGCGCGCCGGCCGATCGTGGAGGTTGTCGCCGCGAATCAGCCCAACCGTGAGGCCGAGGAAGTTGTGCAGGCGGCCCATCCACTCCGAGTGGAACGACGCCAGGTAGTCGTTGACCGTGACGATGTGCATGCCCTGGCCGGTCAAGCCGTTGAGATAGGCCGGCAGCGTCGAAACAAGCGTCTTGCCCTCACCCGTCTTCATTTCGGCGATCCAGCCGAAGTGCAGCGCGGCGCCGCCCATCAGCTGCTCGTCGAAGTGACGCTGGCCCAACACTCGCTTCGCGCCCTCGCGTGTAATGGCGAACGCCTCGATCATCAGATCGTTGAGAGGCTCACCGTTCACGATGCGACCCTGGAACTCGGCGGTCTTGGCCCGGATCCCGTCGTCCGAAAGTTTCTCGAACTCGGCTTCGAGCGCGTTGATGTCGGGAACGAGGCTTTGAAGCGCGCGGACTTTCTTGCCCTCGCCGGCGCGCAGGATCTTGCTGAAAACACTCATGACGGGCGCCGAGTGTAGGCGTGCCGCCGCGTGGCCCTAAAGCGGGGGCGCTAGTGGCAGCCGAGCCTTTGGGCCAGGACGGCCGCTGCGTCGCCCTTGAGCGGCGCGCGGTTGAGCGCGTAGTACGACACGATTCGTTGGATCGCATCGACTTCGACGACAAGTGAAGCGAACGGCGCAGGCACGGCTTCGCTCTGCTCCTGGATCGCCGCATCGTTTTTGCAGGCCGTCCAGCGCGGGAACGGAGCGAGCACGCAGGCCGTCGTAATCGGGCTGAACAAGGGGTTCAGGAAGCTCGGTTGGACGGGCAACGTGTCATCCGGGAGCTTGTCGAGCAGGACCGTCATGGCCACAACCCCGCCAAGCGGAGCGAGGTAAGCGGCCTGGCACGAGGTGACCCCGACCGGGCCGAGCACGCCGAGCGCGGGGTTCAGACCGACAGGAACCTGGATATAGGGCAGGTTCGGGATCTCCGGGTTGCTTGGATCCAGATCAGGGACACCGACCGCAGGAGGGATGGGCGTGAGATCCTGCACGTCGCGCGTGAGCTCTTCCCTGGTCGGTATTGCTCCGGCGGACACGTTCGGTGCCTTAACAACCCCCACCACGGTGCCTACAAGCGCCAGACCAGCCAAAATCCGTCGAACCAGCATCGAAAACCCCTCCCCAAAGACCAGATGTCGTTCGACAACGGCCTAAATGGGTCAGATCTCGCGCACAGGACGGAGAAATCCGCCCATCAAGTCCGGCGGCTAGTCGCCGAGATCGATGATGCGCTCGCGCATGGCGTACAAGACGGCCTCCATGCG
>JBKJQZ010000004.1:0-13222 GCA_046594835.1 Acidimicrobiales bacterium
ACGCCGAGCAGGCGCATCAACGGCTTGGCGCAGTGATGGCCGGCGCGCACGCACACGCCGTGCTGGTCGAGCACCTGCGCGAGATCGTGGGGGTGAATGTCTTTGTAGGCGAAGGAAAACACCCCGGTGCGCTCCGTCACGTTTCGTGGTCCGTGGACTACGGGCGCGTCGGCGAAGGCGTCGCGGAAGGCGTCGAACGCGTACTGCGTGAGTTCGAGTTCGTGGGCGCGCACGGCGTCCATCCCGATGGCGTTCAGGTAGTCGATCGCAGCGCCAAGGCCCACGGCTTCGGCGATCGGCGGAGTTCCGGCTTCGAACTTCCACGGCACGTCGTTCGTCTCGAACCCGTCGAGGCGAACGTCACGAATCATTTCGCCGCCACCGAGGAACGGCGGCATTGACTCGAGCAGTTCCTTGCGCGCCCAGAGGCCGCCGATGCCGGTGGGACCGAGCATTTTGTGGCCGGTCCAACCGAACGCGTCGCAGCCGAGCGCGACGACGTCGGTTGCGATGTGGGGCGCAGACTGGGCGCCATCGACGAAGACCACTGCGCCGACCGCGTGTGCGGCGTCGGTGATTTGGCGGATCGGGTTGAGCGTGCCCAACACGTTGCTCGCGGCGGTGACGCCCACGAACTTCACGCCCTGCAACTTCGCCTCGAGGTCAGACAGGTCGAGGTAGCCCTCAGCCGTGACATCGAGGTAGCGGAGCTCGACACCCAACTGTGGGGCGAGCATCAGCCACGGCACCAACATCGCGTGGTGCTCCATTTGCGTCAGGAGCACCACGTCGCCCGGCTTGAGATTCTGTCGGCCCCAGCTCTGCACGAATAGGTTCGACGCCTCAGTGACGTTCTTGGTGAAGACAATCTCGTCGGTGCGGCCACCGAGGAACGTAGCGACCTTGGCTCGCGCCTGTTCGTACATGCGCGTCGCCTCTTCGGCGATCGCGTACACGCCGCGGTGCACGTTGGCGTGGGTGGTCTCGTAGTAGCGCGACATCGCCTCTATGACGGCGGTGGGCTTCTGCGACGACGACGCGGAGTCGAGGTACACGAGTTGGCCGTCGGCCAGGATCGGGAAATCCTTGCGGATCACGTTCGTGTCGAAGGCGGCGTTCATCGGTAGGACTCGTATCCCTCGGATTCGAGCTTCTCGGCCAATTCAGGGCCGCCGCTCTCCACGATGCGACCGCCCGAAAGCAGGTGCACGGTGTCGGGCTTCAGCTCGTCGAGGATGCGTTGGTAGTGCGTAATCACTACGACGCCGAGATCGGGACGCGCGGCGCGCACGGTACGCACCCCTTGGGCGACGACGCGCAGCGCGTCGATGTCGAGGCCCGAATCAGTTTCGTCGAGGATCGCGAGCTCGGGTTCGAGGACCGCCATCTGCAAGATCTCGTTGCGCTTCTTCTCGCCGCCGGAAAAGCCCTCGTTGAGGTAGCGGTCGCCGAAGCTCGGATCCATGTCGAGCTTCTTCATCCACTCCATGATGGAGAGGCGCAGTTCAAGCACCGAGAGGTCGAAGCCCTTGCGCGCGCTGAGCGCCTGACGCAGGAACTGGATCACTGGCACGCCCGCGATTTCCTCGGGGTACTGAAAGGCCAGGAACATGCCAGCCTTGGAGCGCACGTCGACGGGCCAGTCGGTGACGTCGTCGCCCTTGAACAGGATCTGCCCGCTCGTGACCGTGTACTCGGCGTTGCCCAGCAGCGTGTTGGCCAGCGTGGACTTGCCCGACCCGTTCGGACCCATGATTGCGTGGACCTCGCCCGCGTTGACCACGAGGCTCAGGCCGCGCAGAATCGGCGTGTCTTCTACAGAGACGTGCAGGTCGCGGACCTCAAGCAGCGGCGTCATGAGCAGCTAATTCTATTACCACTACGCACGTAGTGGAAATCCCCGTCTGTCAGACTCTCGCCGCCATGACCGACCCCTGGGCCTTTAACGACGCACCACCCGTTGTCGCCGGTGAAGGCGGGGTGTTGTCGCTGGTCGAGGGCTCGTCGTTCTGCATCTCGGCGGGGTCCGGCGACATCGTTGCGGGCTCACCCCACGGCCTGTTTTTTCGTGACTCACGGGTCCTGAGCCGCTTCGAGCTGCGCGTCAACGGGGCGCGGCCCGAGCTCTTGGCCAAGGCCACGCCCGAACCCTTCGCCGCCGCCACTGTGGGACGGGCCGCGCCCAAGGCCGGGCTGGCCGACTCCACAATGATGGTGTTCCGGCGCCGATGGATCGGCCGCGGGATGCGCGAGGACATCGAGCTGCGCAACGTTGGCAAGGAGCCGGCGTACTGCCTGCTCGAGCTTGCAGTCGAAGCCGACTTCGCCGACCTGTTCGAAGTCAAAGAGCAGCGCGTCGTGCCCACGGGCGCGACCGACGTGTCGGTGGAGGGCAACACGCTGGTGTTCGCGCACGCCCGCGGCGAAGCGATCCGTCGCCTCCATCTCGCTTTCGCCGACGGCGCGCGCGTGAGCCAAAAGGGCACCACGTGGGAGGTCATTGTTCCCGCCGGCGGGTCGTGGTCGACCTCGATCGGCGGGTCGGTATCGATCGACGGTCACCCGATTGAGCCGCGTTTCAAACCCGGCGTGGAGCCGAAGAAAGCCGCGCCCGAGGAATGGCTCAACCGCTGGCGCGCCACGGTGCCCGCGATCGAGACCGACCATCCGTCGCTTGCTGCGGTGATCGCACGCGGCGCCGAAGACCTGGGAGCGTTGCGCATGTTCGACCCCGAGCACCCCGAGCGCGCGGTTGTCGCCGCCGGCGCGCCCTGGTTCATGACGCTGTTCGGGCGCGACTCGCTGTTCACGAGTTGGATGGCGCTTCCCGTCGACCCGGACCTCGCGCTCGGCGTGCTCCAGACCCTCGCCCGTTTCCAGGGCACCAAGGTCGACCCCAAGACTGAGGAAGAGCCGGGGCGGATCCTGCACGAGATGCGCTTCGGCGAAGCCGCGACGCTCTCGCTCGGTGGCGGCAAGATCTACTACGGCACCGCCGACGCAACGCCGCTGTTCGTTATCCTGCTCGGCGAACTGCGCCGGTGGGGTCTCGCGCCCGAGGTGGTCGATGCACTGGCACCAAACGCGGAGGCGGCCGTCAACTGGCTCGTCAACCACGGCGACATGGACGGCGACGGCTACATCGAGTACCAGCGCAAGACCGATCACGGACTGCAGAACCAAGGCTGGAAGGACTCCTGGGACGGCGTGCAGTTCGCGGACGGCGAGATCGCTCGTGCCCCGATCGCGCTGGCCGAGGTGCAGGGCTACGCCTACGCGGCCTATCTCGCATGGGCCTTTTTCCTCGACGAGCTGGGTCGCAGTGACGAGTCGAGTGTGTGGCGCCAACGCGCGGCGGATCTCAAGACGAACTTCAACCGCGACTTCTGGCTCGAAGACAAACAGTGCTTCGCGATCGCTCTCGACGCGGACAAGCGGCCCGTCGACGCCGTGGCGTCGAACCAGGGCCACTGCCTGTGGACCGGCATCGTCGCGCCCGAGAAGGCCGCCGGTGTCGCAGCCGCGCTCCTCGCGCCCGACATGTTCAGCGGCTGGGGCGTGCGCACGATGTCGACAGACAGCGCGGGGTACAACCCGATCGGCTATCACACCGGGACGGTGTGGCCCCACGACAACGCCATGGTCGTGGCTGGTCTGGTGCGTTACGGATTCGTCGACGAGGCGCACCTGATCATCAACGGCATGCTCGGCGCAGCCGCGGCCGAAAACGGCCGCCTGCCCGAACTCTTCGCCGGCCTCGCGCGTGAGGACTTCCCGACCGTGGTGCCCTACCCCACGTCGTGTTCGCCCCAGGCATGGGCGGCGGCGACACCTCTGGCGTTCCTGCGCAGCATCCTGCGCCTCGACCCCTGGATGCCCCACGGCCAGGTGTGGATCGCGCCCCGTCTGCTGCCGGGGATGACCGAGTTGCGGGTCGACAACATCGCACTCGGCGGTGGACGCGTATCGGTGATCGTCGACGAGAAAGGCGTGAAGGTGGAAGGCGTGCCCGACGGCATCGAAGTCGTGTACGAGCCCCGCCGGCCACTCACGGCCCAGACCTAAACCGTTACCAACCGCGTTCTTCCCACTCGTCGAGGTGGGGGCGTTCGGTGCCGAGCATGGTCCAGCTTCCGTGGCCGGGAAGGACGAGCATGTCGTCGTCGTAGGTGAACAGGCGGGTGCGCAGCGAACCCATGATCGTGGCGAAGTCCGCGTCCTCGAAGGTCGTGTTGCCGGGCCCGCCCGGGAACAGCGTGTCGCCGGTGAAGAGCAGGGGAGTGCCCCGCACCCGGAAGCACATCGAGCCCGGCGTGTGGCCCGGGGTTGCGATCGTGTCGAGGCGCAACCGCCCGACTTCGAGGACGGACTCGTCTTCGAGGATGTCGTCATAGGACGGAAGCATCCCGGCGTCGGCGGCCGTGACCGCAACCCGGTAGCCCGCGTCGCGCACCGCAGGCACCGCCTGGATGTGATCCCAGTGGCCGTGGGTCTCCACGACGCGGCGCACGTCGAGCGCCTTGCACAGTTCGAGCAGTCGCTCGTGCTCGTTGGCCGCGTCGACGAGCATCCCCTCGCCCGTTTCCTTGCACCGCACCACGTAGACGTTGTTCTCGTAGGAGCCCACGACCACGGCGTGCACCTCCGCCATCGCGTCCTCGTAAATAAGCGTGCTCATCTAACCACCGTACCCACGACGTCGGTGACGTCAGGGTGGAGGGCGGCGATGCCGCGGTCGAGCGTGACGAGGCGCGCATCGTGGGCGCGTGCGAGCGCAGCGAGGTAGGCGTCGGTCAGCTGGCGATGACCGACCACGCCGGAGAACGCCACGTCGCGCAGGTTGATGTCGTCGGCCCAGAACTGGTGACGTTCGTTGGCCGTGATCGTGCCGAGCACGTTGAGCGCTTCGGTTGCGGTTGCGCCCTCACGTACGAGGAACTGCATCAGCGCCCGCTGGGTCGTGGGGCAGGTGACGAACCTGCCCGCGTCGCGCGCGAACCACTCCTCGGCGAGGGGGTGATGCACGTGGTCGGCCACGATCAGCGCGACGAGAAAGTTCGCGTCCAGCAGACGCGGCGTGTCAGGTCCCGCAGCTTCAGGCCCGGCCGCTTTAGGCATCGTCGAGCGCCCGCACGTCGTCTCCGGTCACGATGCGCCCGACCCGCGCCAAGGGAAGCCCGGTGCGCCGGGACCGCCCCACCGTCACCGTGCCCGGCTCGCCCATGCCGCGGCGGATCAGCAGCGTCACGGCCTCACTCAGGGTCAGGCCCTGGTCGCGCGCGATGCCGCGGGCGGCGGTATGGATGTCGTCGGGGAGGTCGATCGTTGTTCGCATCAAGATGCAGTCTGCATCAAAATGCGTCCACTTTTGGAAACTTGGCCCGGCTGTCTAGTAACAACTCGCACATGAATTTCGCCTTCACCGAAGAGCAGGACGAACTGCGCAGCTCCGTGCGCAAATTCCTCGAGACAAAGTCGGCCTCCGCAGCGGTGCGTGAGCAGATGGAGACGACCGAGGGATACGACAAGGCCGTCTGGGATCAAATGGCCAACCAGCTCGGCCTGCAGGGCCTCGCGATTCCCGAGGAGTTCGGCGGCTCCGGCTACGGCTTCATCGAGCTCGGCATTGTGCTTGAGGAAATGGGCCGATCGCTGCTGTGTGCGCCCTTCTATTCGGGCGTGCTGGCGCAGACCGCGCTGCTGCAGTCGGGTGACGACGCCGCCAAGAAGGAGTTCCTGCCGGGCATCGCGAGCGGCGAGACCATCGCCACGCTGGCCTTCACCGAGCAGTCGGGCCGCTGGGACGAGGAAGGCATCACGCTGCCGGCCACCCAGAGCGGCGACACCTGGAGCCTGACGGGCGAAAAGATGTTCGTGCTCGACGGGGCAGTCGCCAACCTGCTCGTTGTTGCCGCTCGTACCGGCGCGGGCGTGTCGCTCTTTGCGGTCGATGCGACCGACGCGTCGGTCACCCGCGAGGCGCTTTCCACCATGGACCAGACCCGCAAACAGGCCCGCGTCGAGTTCAACAACACGCCGGCCAAGCTCATCGGTACCGACGGCGCCGGTTGGGCCACCATGAACACCACCCTTGACCTCGCGGCTGTCGCGCTCGCCAACGAGCAGGTCGGCGGCGCCCAGAAATGTCTCGAGATGTCGGTCGAGTACGCCAAGGTCCGCGTGCAGTTCGGTCGTCCGATCGGCTCGTTCCAAGCGATCAAGCACAAGTGCGCCGACATGCTGCTCGAAGTTGAGTCGGCCAAGTCCGCCGCCTACTACGCGGCCTGGTGCGCAGCTGAGATGAACGACGAGCTTGCCGTCACGGCATCGCTCGCCAAGGCCTACTGCTCCGACGCCTACTTCCACGCTGCTGCGGAGAACATCCAGATCCACGGCGGTATCGGCTTCACATGGGAGCACGACGCGCACCTGTACTTCAAGCGCGCGAAGTCGATGGAGCTGTTCCTCGGCGATCCGACCTACCATCGCGAACTGCTCGCGCAGCGCATCGGTATCTAGTGGCACGACGCGTCGTTGTCGTACTGACGACGCTGCTGGTCGCAGCCGCACACGTGCACGGCGGTACGTCCGCGCAGGCGCAGACAACCACTGTCACTACCGCTACCACCACCACCGCCACTACTGCTGCGCCTGCGACCACGACGACCACGGTCAAGGTCGCTACGACCATTAAGGCGACGCCCACCACGCGACGCGTACCGACGAGCGTGTCGTCGACCTCCACCACGGAGATCGACGACTCGCAGTTCCTCGACAACACCGACGAGGAAACCACCACGACGTTTCCCTCGACGACAACAACTAGCGAGGTGAAGAAGAACGACTCGAGCGTGAACGGCGCCGCCGTGGGCCTTCTGATGATTCTCATCCTGGCCATCGGAGCGGGTGCGGTTTTTGTCTTCATCCGCATGCGTCGACCCGACCACGACGAGTACGAATAATGGTCATCATCACCGCGGTCGTCACCGCGGTCATCGTGTTTGCGATCGCAGCCGGTGCGGTCGGCCGCGAGGCGCACCTGCTCGACGCCGTCCCGGCCCGTCCCGTCTTCGATCCCGACGAAGCCACCACGTGGATCGCTGAGCATCTGCCGCCCCAGGTGACCGCAGCGTTGTCCTACGCAGAGGTCGGCGGCATCGTAAACGCGACCCTCGATTTGTTGCGTTTACACGCCTCGGTTGCACGCACCAGCGGCGAGGTTCCCGACGCGGGTCAAGAGGTCGTGGTCGACGAGGACTCGGCGGTGGCGCACGCCGCCGGATCGCTCCCTCCCGAGGTCGTGCGGCCCGTCGTGCAGGCCGTTTTTCACTACCTCGAGGTGATCGGCGCCGTCGGGCCCGTCAAGGAGAATTAACTCCGTGTAAATGACGCCACTTCCATCCGAAAATCTGGTTTACTGCCTTCACCAGAGAAAGGAGGTGGTCCCAAACGATGCATTTAGTTTTTAGGACTCTGGAGGTGGCTGGCCGCTAAGGCGGCTTGTCGGACCACCCGGCGAATACTCGCCAGTCACCCTCGTTGCAGCACCGAGTAGGACCCCGTCCTCCCTACGCAGATCGGTCAACGAGACTTTCCGATAGCAATCGAAGTTGGAGGGACGGTGTCGCACCTGCGATGCCGTCCCTTCAGCGCGTGTACGGGTAGTTTCACTAGGCAATGAGTCGCCCCACTCGCTTCGAGCACAACCGGTTCCTCGGTGACAAGCGTTCGCAGGTCGTCTACGACCTTGACGCCTCCGACCTCGACTCCGCGCTGGTCGATGATCTGCTTGCCGCACAGACCTACACCTGCTTCGGTCCCGACCGCCTAGCTGAGGCCCGCAACCGCGGCTACAAGCTATGGAAGGGTCACGCCGAGCGCGACCCGAAGTAGCCGTAGATGGCCGAGTCCGTCGTGCTGCCCGGCGCGGCAGGCGACCTCGTTGGCCAACTGGCCTTGCCTCCCGGGGCCGAGCGGGGTGCCGCGGCGGTCATTTTGTGTCATGGCTTTCCGGGCTCACCCAAGGGTGCGCTGGCGAGCGGCGAAGGCTACGGCGAGCTTGCGGAGTTCATCGCCGACGAGACCGGCGCCGCCGTGCTGACCTTTACCTTCCGCGGCTGTGGTCAGTCCGAGGGTGAGTTTTCGCTGCAGGGTTGGGTCGAGGACCTCGGCGTTGCGATCGACTGGCTCGTAACGACGCGTGACGTTGAACACGTCGGTGTCGCGGGTTTCAGCGCTGGCGGTGGGGTCGCGCTGTGCCAGGCCGCCAAGGACAAGCGGGTGCGCTCGGTCGCGGGATTCGCCGTGCCGACCACGTTCGACGCGTGGTCACAAGACCCGCGCAAGTTCCTCGATCGCTGCCGCGAGGTTGGCGTGATCAAAGCCAAGGGTTTTCCCGAAGACATCAACGCGTGGGCGGCGGAGTTTGTCGACAACAGCCCGCGTAAGGCGATCTCGATGATGGGTCGGCGTCAGGTGATGCTGGTCCACGGCAAAGACGACGAGACGGTGCCCGTTACCGCGGCGCGTGAGTTGATGGCCGCCAGCGGGGAGATGGGCACGGTTGACGTACGCGTGCTCTTCGGCGCCGTGCACCGCCTACGCCATGACCCCCGCGCGATCGCGATCCTGGTGGGGTGGGCCTCGCGCCTTGGTCCGCCCAAGAGCGACTCGGAGTGAGTCCCGCGTGAACGAGTGGATCCTTGCGTTGGACCAAGGCCCGGGCGACGGGCCGCGCCTTGCGGTCAAAGACGCGATCGACGTCAAGGGAACCGTCACCACCGTCGGCTGCAAGGCACTCGCCGAGCGCGCCGTGGTGGCCGAGGTCGACGCCGACTGCGTGGCTAACGCGCGCGCGGCCGGCGCCCGCCTCGTCGGCAAGACCAATCTGCATGAACTGTGCTTCGGCACCACCGGCGCCAATCCGACCTTCGGTGACCCCGTCAACCCCGCGTGGCCCGAACTCGTGCCCGGCGGGTCGTCGAGCGGCTCGGCGGTCGCGGTTGGCAACGGCGGCGCCGACGTCGCTTTCGGTACCGACACCGGCGGATCAGTGCGGTTGCCCGCAGCGTGCTGCGCAATTGCGGGGCTCAAGACCACGCACGGCCGGATCTCGCTCCGCGGAGTGTGGCCGCTGTCTCCGTCGCTCGACACGGTCGGTCCCTTGGCTCGCGACGTGGCGGGCCTCGTGCTCGGCATGCAGTTGCTCGAACCAGGGTTCAGCCTCAGGGGCGTGGCCGGAGCTCGCGTCGTGGGTCGCCTCGCGGTCAGTGTGCCGGTCGACCCCGCGTTCGACGAAGCGATCGACCGGGTCCTCCGCGACGCCGAGTTGAACGTCGAGCCGGTCGAGCTCGAGGGCTGGGACCGCTGCAGCCGCGCCTTCGCGACGGTGATCGGTTACGAGGCGTGGCAGTCCGACAAAGACGTGATGGAGGTGCCCGGCGGGGTGCACGAGTACGTCGGCGAACGGCTCAGGGCGTGCTCGGTCATCACGAGCGACGCGTACGAAGAAGCGCGTAGCGAACAGGAAGTGTGGTCCGACGAAGTCGAACGCCTGCTCGATCGCGTGCCCCTGCTCGCGCTGCCGACGATGGAGGCGCCGACGCCGCCGGTGGGCGCCGCCTTCCTGGCGAACGCGCTCGTCTATCCGTGGAATCTTGCGGGCCTGCCGGCCGTGTCGCTGCCGTTGCCCGGTGGACCCGGCTTGGCCCTCCAACTCGTCGGGCCCCGCGGCGGCGAAGAGTTGCTGCTTGCAACTGCCAGCCACATCGAAGCCAGCCTCAACCGCTGACGCGCCGCCGGGTGGCCGCCAAAAGATGGCAACGGCCGTTACCAACTACAGTTGATGCGTGGCTGACCTCGTAATCCGTAACGCCCATATCGTCGACGGCACGGGCGCACCCGCCTACGACGGCGACATCGTCATCGACGGCAGCACGATCACATCGATCGAGGCGCCCGGCACCGCTCCCGCGGGCACGCGGGAGATCGATGCGGCCGGCAAGCTCGTCGCCCCCGGTTGGGTCGACGTGCACACCCACTACGACGGCCAGGTCACCTGGGACCCTGAAGTCACGCCGTCGTCGTGGCACGGTGCCACCACCGTCGTCATGGGCAACTGCGGCGTCGGGTTCGCGCCAGCTCGCACCGGCAGCGAGGAACAGGCGCTGCTCATCGAACTCATGGAGGCCGTCGAAGACATCCCCGGCACCGCGTTGCACGAGGGCATCGACTGGCAGTGGGAAAGCTTCCCTGAATACATGGACGCCCTCGACGCCATGCCGCGCGTCCTCGACATCGCCGCCCAGGTGCCCCACGCCGCGCTGCGCGCCTACGTCATGGGCACGCGTGCCCACGATGACGATGCCACGAACGACGACGTCGCGATGATGGCCAAGCTGTCGGCCGAGGCGATCGACGCCGGTGCAGTTGGCTTCTCCACTTCGCGCACCGTGTTGCACCGCTCGAAGTACGGGCTGGTACCGGGGACGACGGCGCCGGGCGAAGAAGTGGTCGCCATCTCCGAGGCGATCGGCAAGACGGGCAAGGGTGTCATCCAGATCATCAGCGACCGCTCCGGCCACGACGGGCCCGAGCGCGACTGGATGGTCGACATCGCGCGCTCCACGGGACGCCCCGTTACCTTCCTCACCGCGCAGTCGCCGTTCTCGCCCGACGGCTACCGCGACGTGCTCGACCACGCGCAGGCGTTGCAGGACGAAGGCGTGCAGTTCGTGCCCCAGGTCGGCAACCGCCCCACGGGCATGTTGTTCGGTCTGCAGTCCTCGTTCCACCCCTTCATCACGCACCCGACCTACCGGGCAATGCGCGACCTGCCGCTGGAGGAGCGCGTGGCGGAACTGCGCAAGCCCGCGGTCCGCGAGGCGTTGCTCAGCGAGGAGGGCAAGGCGATGTCGCCGCTCATGTCGCGCTGGGATCAGATGTTCCAGCTCGGCGAACCGTGCGACTACGAGCCGCCGCGCGAATCGTCGGTCGCGGCGACGGCCGAGCGCGAGGGTCGGCGTCCCGAGGAAGTGGCGTTGGACTGGCTGCTCGAGCGCGACGGCAAGGCGTTCTTCTTCGCCCCGCTCGCCTCCTACGTCCATCACAACTTCGACGCGATCCGCGAGATGGTGTCGCACCCGTCGACCGTCCTCGGCCTGTCCGACGGTGGCGCGCACTGTGGGCTCATCTGCGACGCGTCGATGACCACGTTCAACCTCACGCACTGGGCCCGCGACCGCACGCGGGGCGAGAAGCTCTCCGTCGAGTTCGTCGTACAGCAGCAGACCCAGCGCACCGCACACCTCTACGGCTTCACCGATCGCGGCGAGATCACGCCGGGCAAGCGGGCCGATATCAACGTCATCGACTTCGACAACCTGCAGATCCACTCGCCCGAAATGATCTTCGACCTACCCGCGGGCGGCCGCCGTCTCGTGCAGTACGTCGACGGCTACACCGCAACTATCTGCGCTGGTCAGATCACCTTCGAAGACGGTAAGGCCACGGGCGCCCGCCCCGGCCGCCTCGTGCGCGCTTAAGAGGCGTTCACGCCAACCGCGGTCACTTCTTCGGCGCCGGCCACCGTGATCGGCGACGCGTTGTAACGGCGGCGCTGGCGCGTCTCGAGACGCTCGGCGAGTTTGCTGAGCGTGAAGTTCACGAGGATGTAGACGAGCCCGACCACGAGCGTGACCTGCAGCGGGTTCTTAAAGAACTCGCCGGTACTGCGACTCCGGCGCAACAACTCCTCGTAGGTGATGACGAAGCCGAGCGACGTGTCCTTCAGCAACGTCACCAGCTGGCCGATGATTGCCGGGGTCATGCGCCGCGCCGCCTGCGGGATGACCACGAACAGCATCGCCTGCCAATACGTGAGCCCCACGGCGTACGCGGCTTCGGACTGGCCGCGGTCGAGCGACAGGATCCCGGCGCGGAAGATCTCGGCGAGCATGGCGCCGTTGTAGAGCGACAGCGCGAGCACCAGCGCCCGGAACGGCGTCATCTCGACGTGGTACTTCGGCAACGCGAAGAAGCAAAAGAAGATCAGCAGTAGCAGCGGGAAGCCGCGGAAGAATTCGACCCACGCGGCGGCGAACCAGCGCAGCGGAGCCGTGCGCGCGAGGCGCAGAAGCGCAAGCGCGGCGCCGAGGATGAGGGCGACGCCCATGGCGGCCATAGCCGCCTTCACCGTCGCCAGTAGGCCGAGCAGCAGGAACTTGATCACAGACCACTGGGTCAGCGGTTCCCACTTGGCCCAGTCGAGTTGGCCCTTGTCCGACAGGCGCAGGAACGCCACGAACGCAAGGCCCACCAACCCAACAACGGCGACGGCCGACGCGATGGCGACGCGCCGGCGAGCCCGCGGACCGAGGGCGTCAGACAGCACGGGAGCGGTCATCGCTTGATCGCCAGACGTCGCTCGAGTGTCGCAATACCCACGCCCGACGGGATCGTCATGATCAGGTAAGCCACAACGGCGCCCACGTAGATCGGGATTCCCTGCGCGGTCGAGTTCGCGAGGCTGTCGGTGCGGAACACCAACTCCTGCACCGAGATGACCGCGGCAATAGAACTGTTCTTGATCAGCGCTATGAACAGGCTCCCGAGCGGGGCCACGACCGTACGCAGCGCCTGGGGCAGCACCACGATGCGCAGCGTCTGAGGAAACGTCAGGCCGATGGCTCGGGCCGCTTCAGCTTGCCCCCGGCTCACCGTGTTTATGCCCGAGCGGATCGTTTCGCCGACGAAGGCACCGGTGTAACCGCCGAGGACGATCACCGCGGTGACGAACCCGCTGTAGAGAATGCCGACCTTGGTGAGGCCGAAGAAGAACAACACGAAGAGCACAGTGAGTGGCGTGTTGCGCACCGTGTTCACGAAGAACGTCGCGGCGATGCGAAGCGGTGGCACCGGGCTCACGCGGCACGCCGCGAGCACGAGTCCGATAACAAGTGCAACGACGAAGGAACACAGCGTGAGCAGCGCGGTGGTGCGCGCGCCCTCGACAAACACGTCGAGGTTGTCGAGGACGACACGCACTACCGGCTACCTCGTTTCTACGGAGCGGTCGTTACGGTTGTCGCGACCGTAGAGCCGGTCGAGCCCGCCGTATAACGGTTCAGCTTGGGCGGCTCCGGCGTGTTGAGACCGATGGCACCGAGGGTGGCCTTGAACGCCTTGGCCCACTTGCCGTTGGCGAAGATGTCCTCGAGCTGGT
>JBKJQZ010000084.1:0-2806 GCA_046594835.1 Acidimicrobiales bacterium
CCCCCGCGCGGCCGGCCCCGCCCGCCACGGCTCCAGCGCACCGCCTGACGGCCGATGAGCGTGAACGTCGGCTCGTGCGCTCGGTCCTAAGCGTTAGGTAGGCGTTACTCCCACTCGATGGTGCCCGGTGGCTTCGACGTCACGTCGTAGACCACGCGGTTGACGCCGGGTACCTCGTTGATGATCCGCGACGACAGCGTCTCGAGTAGCTCGTAGGGCAGACGGGCCCAGTCCGCGGTCATTGCGTCGTCGGAGGTGACGGCGCGGATGACGATCGGATACGCGTATGTGCGCTCGTCGCCCATCACGCCGACCGACTTGACCGCGGGCAACACCGCAAAGGCTTGCCACAGCTCGCGCTCGAGGCCGGCTTTGCGGATCTCCTCCACGACAATCTTGTCTGCGTTACGCAGGATCTCGACGCGCTCACGCGTAATCGTGCCGACGATGCGCACACCGAGGCCGGGACCCGGGAACGGCTGACGCCACACAATCTCTCCAGGCAGGCCGAGCTGTTCACCAACGGCGCGCACCTCGTCCTTGAAGAGGTCACGCAGGGGCTCGATGAGTTCGAACTCCATGTCTTCGGGCAGGCCGCCCACGTTGTGGTGCGACTTGATGTTCGCTGCGGTGCCGCTGCCGGACTCGATTACGTCGGGGTACAACGTGCCTTGCACGAGGTACTCGGCGTTGCCGTGATCGGCCTTGTGCTCCTCGAAGATGCGGATGAAGAGCTCGCCGATGATCTTGCGCTTCTTCTCGGGATCGATCACGTCGTCGAGCGCTTCCATGAAGCGGTCGCCCGCTTTCACGTGCACGAGGTCGATGTGGAACTGGTTCCGGAACGTCGACTCAACCTGCTCCGACTCACCGTGACGCATAAGACCGGTGTCTACATACACGCACGTGAGCTGATCGCCGACCGCCTTGTGCACGAGCGCCGCGGCCACTGCGGAATCGACGCCGCCCGACAACGCGCACAGCACCTTTTTTTTGCCGACGAGCGTCCGGATCGCAGCAACCTGCTCCTCGATGACATTCGCCGGCGTCCAGTCGGGCGCGCACCCGGCGACGTTGTAAAGAAAGTGCTCAAGGATGTCTTGTCCCTTGGGCGTGTGCTTCACCTCGGGGTGGAACTGCACGCCGCAGATGCGACGGTCGAGATCCTCGAATGCCGCAGCGGGCGTATTAGGCGTCGACCCCACAACCCTGAACCCGTCGGGCGCGCGCGTGATGGTGTCGAAGTGACTCATCCACACGTCTTGCTCGTCGGGCAATTCGTGCAGCAGCGCTGAAGCGCGGTCCGCCACGTTGAGCACGGTGCGCCCGTACTCACCCTGATCGGTCTTCGCGACCTCGCCACCAAGCTGGAGCGCGATGAGTTGCGCTCCGTAGCAGATACCCAAGATCGGCACGCCGGTCTCGTAGATCGCCGGGTCGATCCGCGGTGATCCTTCGACGTTCACCGACGCGGGTCCACCGCTGAAGATGACCGCGGCGGCGTTGCGCGCACGGATCTCGTCGGCGGTGATCCTGTGCGAAACGATTTCGCTGTAGACGTGCGCCTCGCGGACACGTCGTGCGATCAGCTGTGCGTACTGCGCGCCGAAGTCGACGACGAGGACGGGATGACGCTCAGACAATTTCGTAAGGGCTCGGGCTAGTGGCCCATGCCGACGCCCTGCGACCGCTGGAGCTGCTTGCCCTCGGTCTGCAGTGACGGCGCAACCATTACTTCGGCCTTCTGGAACTCCTTGACCGTCTCGTAGCCACAGGTGGCCATCGACGTACGCAGCGCGCCGAACAGGTTGAGCCGACCGTCGTTCTCATGGGCGGGGCCGATGAGAATTTCCTGCATCGAACCGCGGATCTCCGTGCGAACGCGAGCGCCGCGCGGGAGGGTCGGGTGGAAGGTCGCCATGCCCCAGTGGTAGCCCTTCCCGGGCGCTTCATGGGCCGAGGTGAGCGGCGAACCGATCATCACTGCATCGGCACCGCAGGCGATTGCCTTCGCGATGTCGCCGCCACGACTCATGCCGCCATCGGCGATGACCTGCACGTAGACGCCCGTCTCATCGAGGTGACGCATCCGGGCGCCCGCAGCATCCGCGATGGCGGTCGCCTGTGGCACCCCAAGACCGAGCACGCCACGCGTGGTGCACGCGTTGCCGGGTCCGACACCCACGAGGATGCCGACCGCACCGGTGCGCATGAGGTGGAGCGCCGCTTGGTACGAGGCGCAGCCACCGACGATCACCGGAATCTCGAACTCGCGGATGAACTTCTTAAGGTTGAGCGGCTCCACCGTCTTGGAGACGTGCTCCGCGGATACGACCGTGCCCTGGATCACAAACAGGTCGAGCTCGGCCTTGAGGATCGCATCGGCGTACTGCTCGACGCGTTGGGGCGTAAGCGAGGCGACGGCGGGAACGCCCGCGGCCTTGATCTCCTTGATGCGGTCACGCACGAGCTCGGGGATGATCGGCTCGCCGTAGATCTGCTGCATGCGGGCGGTGGCCTTGTCAGCGTCGAGCTTGCTGATCTCCTCGAACAGCGGCTCCGGATCCTCGTAGCGAGTCCAAAGCCCCTCAAGGTTCAGGCACGCAGCGCCGCCGAGCCTGCCGATCTCGATGGCCGTGGCGGGGCTGACAACTCCGTCCATCGCGCTGGCCATGAGGGGAAGCTCAAACCTGAGAGAGTCGATCTCCCACGTAATGTCGACGTCCTCAGGGTCTCGAGTCCTACGACTGGGCACGATGGCGATGTCGTCAAACCCGTAGGCGCGACGGCCGCTCTTGCCGATCCC
>JBKJQZ010000124.1:0-2721 GCA_046594835.1 Acidimicrobiales bacterium
AAACTCGACGGCACCGCCAAAGGCGGTATCGCTCTGGCCATCCAGGCCGAGCTCGGTATCCCGATCAAGCTGGTCGGCGTAGGTGAAGGCCCCGACGACCTCATCGACTTCGACCCCCACGAGTTTGTCGAAGCCCTCTTCGCCGAGGACTAAAAGAACGCGGGAACTGGCGGCGCTGCGGTGGCGTCAAAGAGCCATGCGTCGACACAATCTTGCGGTGGGCCTTATTGGTTCCGCAGTGCTTCTTGCTGCTTGCGGTAGCGGAGGTGAGCTACCCAAGCTGCCGGGAGGGGCCGCCGCGGGCGCATCACGCCGCGAATCGGCGGCCGCGTCGGCCGACATGTCGATGAGGGTCGCCAACCTTCGCTACGAACTAGGCGACGGGGTATCCACCGACGTGAAGACGGCCAAGGCCTACGAGTTCGCCGACACCACGAACGCGGCGGTCACCAAGCTCGCGAAGACGCTCGGTGTTGCGGGCACAATCAAACAAGAGAACGACGCGTGGTCTGTGGGCGGTAACGACAAGGGCGCGGGCTCGTACCTGTACGTGGCCCGTAACGGCGGTGTCTTCTCGATGTCAGTGAGTTATGCGGGGTCCGGTTCGGTTTCGAGTGGCTGCTCGGTTGAACCCACTTCGGCCGGTGAGCCCGACGCGCCCGTCGTGAGCGATATAGCCGCGTGCGACACGCCGCCATCAACCACAACGATCCCGGCCAATGCGCCGAGTGCGGCCGAGGCAAAGAAGGTCGCGACCGACACTCTTGAAGCGGCGGGTGTTGACCTAAGCGACGCGAAAGTCACCACCGAGACCTACGACGGCGCGTCGCAGAACGTGCGCTTCCAGCACTCGGTCGACGGAGGGACAGTCGAGGGCTACGAGAGCTTCGTGACCGTAGGCCCGGACAACGAGGTCCTCTCGGCGTCGGGTTACCTGGTGCAGCCATCGAGCGTCGGCTCGTACGACCTCGCGACCCTCAAGCGCGCGGTGGAACGCCTCAACGACTCCTTTGGCAACATGACCACCCGAGGAGCCGTTGACGACATGGTGGTGAATGGCCTCGCTCCCGAGCCGGCGCCCGACAGCGCTTCCGAAGGCGCTCCCGACAGCGCTCCCGACCCCGCGATTTCGGAAGCGCCGGCGGATTCATCCGAGCCCACCGTGATCACTCTCACGTCGGTAACGGTCGGTCGAATGATGCAGTCGGACTTCGACGGCGATCTCTGGCTCGTGCCCGCATACCGCTTCGGCGCCGCCGACGACAACGTCGTCAGCGCCCAGGCGGCCGACGACAAGTACATCGAACAGCCGCCCACGACCACGACGCCAAAGCTCGACGGCGGGACGACCGAACCCGGTGCGCCGGAGCCGGGTGCGCCGGGGGAGTGCGCAGCGGTGAACGGCGGCCTTACCGCTGAGGTGTGCGTCACCTCCACGACGGTCAAAGCGGGGGAGACGGTCATATTCCGGATCACCGCGTACGACGAGGACCGGGCGTTCTCCTCCGGCCCCTGCTTCGACGGCGTGAGCGCCGTCTACGGCGACGACGCCGGCGGGGAAGTCCGCTGCGAAGCGTGCTCGACCGAGGTCGCGGAAGGCCCCGGCAAGGTCGGTCTCGAACGCAGGCACGCTTACGCGAAAGCGGGTACGTACGTCGCGAGCTTCACGATCAAGTCGGGCGCCGACTGTGCCGCGGATCCCAAGGACTCCCAAGGCAAGGTCTCGCTAACCATCAAGGTGGCGTAGCGGGCCAAGTACCATGCCTGCCCGGCATGTTTGAGTCTCTAAGCGACCGTTTCGACGGCATCTTCACGCGCCTACGTGGGCGCGGCCGCCTGACCGAGGCGGATATCGATGAGGTCTGTCGTGAGATCCGCGTCGCCTTACTTGAGGCCGACGTCAACTTCACGGTCGTGCGCGACTTCATCGGGAAGGTCAAGGACGCGTGCCTCGCGCTCGACCTCTCGAAGAGCCTCTCGCCGGCTCAGCAGGTCATCAAGCTCGTTCACGAGCAGCTGATCGAGACCCTCGGCGGCGAGACGCTCAAGATCACGTACGCGTCGAAGCCACCCACGGTGGTGCTGCTCGCAGGGCTGCAAGGCTCCGGTAAAACCACCAACGCCGCCAAGCTGGCTCGTTGGTTCAAGTCCCAGGGCCGCAACCCGCTCCTTGTTGGCGCCGACCTTCAGCGTCCGGCTGCGGTTGAACAGCTCCGCGTGCTCGGTGGCCAGATTGGTGTCACGGTCTTCAGTGAGCCAACGGACCCCGTCGCCGTGGCCCGTGCCGGCTTGGCCGAAGCCCAGCGCCTTGGGCGCGACGTCCTGATCGTCGATACCGCCGGCCGCCTAGCGATCGACGCCGAGCTCATGGAACAGGTCCGCCAGATCAGCGCAGCGGTCGCGCCCGACTACACGTTCCTCGTCATCGACGCGATGACCGGTCAGTCTGCGGTTGAGACTGCGGAGGCGTTCCACCAGACATTGGCGCTCGACGGCGTCATCCTGACCAAGCTCGACGGCGACGCACGCGGCGGCGCTGCGTTGTCGGTCAAGCAGGTCGTGGGGCGTCCGATCGCGTTCGCCTCCAACGGCGAGAAACTCGAAGACTTCGACGTGTTTCATCCCGACCGGATGGCGGGGCGGATTCTCGGCATGGGCGACATGCTCACCCTGATCGAGCGGGCCGAGGCGGTCTACGAGGACGAAGAGGCTGAAATTGCG
>JBKJQZ010000221.1:0-6646 GCA_046594835.1 Acidimicrobiales bacterium
CGAGGGCTTCGAAAGCACGGGTCGGCGCGTCGAGTTCCTCGGCGCCACTTTCAGGTGATTCCCCTTTGTTGACGGCCTCGATGTAGCGATCGGGGGTGCGGTGGTTCCACCAGCGGCGTCCGCTTCGATGGGAGTGCGCAGCGCAGCCGACGCCGAGATAGTCACCTTGGCGCCAGTAGAGAAAGTTGTGCTCGCACTCGTGTCCCGGGGCAGCCCAGTTCGATATCTCGTAGTTGACGAGACCCGCGGCCGACAGCACTTCTTCGGCGAGGGTGTACTTGGCGGCTTGATCATCATCATCGGGATGTCGGTTCGGTTGACTGGCCAACGGAGTACCCGCCTCGACGGTCAAGCCATACGCGCTTATGTGCGGGGGGGCGAGGTCGACCACATCGCGCAGGGTCGAGGCCCAGTCCTCACACGACTCCCCCGCCGCGCCGTAGATGAGGTCGAGGTTGAAGGTGGTGAGCCCGACCGAGCGCACGGCGTCGACCGCCCGAGCCACCGCGTCGCGATCGTGTTCGCGGCCGAGCGCGGCCAGCACGTGAGGCGCGGTGGATTGCACCCCGAGCGACACGCGGTTCACTCCGGCATCGAGCAGTACCTCGAGCAGGGCAACGGTCACGTTGTCGGGGTTGCACTCAACGGTTACTTCGGCACCAGGGGCCTTGTCGATGGCGTTGAGCACCGACGCGAGCAGGTGGGGATCGATCAGCGACGGCGTTCCCCCACCCACGAACACCGACGTCGCCGGCGTTTGTTGTTCTCGCTCTAGCTGCGTCAGGCACGCGCCGATGTACTCGGCGTGCAGGTGGTGCCTATCGGTCCAGGTTGCGAACGCGCAGTAGTCACACCGTTTGGAGCAAAACGGAATGTGAAGGTAAATCCCGAAGGGATTAGGCCCGGACGGAGACACCGAGTTGATCGAGGCGCCGACGCATGATGGCGGGCGTCGTCTCGAAGAGGAAGGCCAGCGCCCGCAGGTCGTCGCGCCGAATGGCGAGCCGCGGCGAACTGAAGTCTTGACGCTTGACTTGGATCATGCCGACGTAACGGCCGATGAGCTCGCGCTCCTCGGCGGGTAGGCGTTCAAGCCCGGCGAGGTCGATGATGACGGGAGGACCGTCCTCGCCGGCCACGGGCCAGCTCGGAGGTGCGCCGCCCACGGCGGTCTCGCGGAGGTCGAGCGTGGTTGCTGCGTCCGGCGAGCCGGGTAGCAACTGGTCGACCGAGACGTCATAAACCTCGGCCAGCCGCTGCAAACGAAGAACCGAGAGCGCACGCTCCCCGCGTTCGTAGGCACCGAGCACCGAGGCGCGGAACTCACCGTCGGTACGAGCCTCGACTGCATGCAGCGAGAGGTTCTTCTGCTTGCGGACGGCGCGGAGGCGCTCGCCGAGTCGGATGCTGAAGTTCGGATCGCCTTCGTCGCGTTCAATCACGTGGTCCGCGTTCCTCGCTCGTCCGCCCCAAAAACCAGACCACCACTCTACGTGGTCGGCGGGGAGGGGGGCGAAACGGGCAATTCCGTCGGAGCAACCCGGCCGTCTCGCAGCGCCACGAGCAATACGCCCGCCGCAACAGCCGCCGTCTCGGCCCGCAGCGTGGTGGGTCCCAAATCGATGTGACGTACGCCAGCGGCCTCTTCCAGGGTCCAGCCTCCCTCGGGGCCTATGAGCACGGTTGGGAATTCGAGCGACACCGTTGTCCCGCCCGGGTGCGCGAGCGCGACGGCGGGCCCCCGCAGGTCTTTTACTGCGGCCACATCGGTTACCTCGGGAAGCCAAACCCGACGGGCCTGCATTGCTGCGGCCCGGGCAACGGCGCGCCAGCGTTCGACGTTACGCGCCGATTTGTCCGTATCCCACTGGACGATCGAGCGCGCCGCCTTGATCGGCACGATGCGATCGACGCCCAGTTCGCACAGCTTCTGCACCGTGAACTCGGGCTTATCGCCTTTCGTGAGGGCGAACCCCACCGTCACCCGCGGCGCGGGCGGGGCTGCGACTTCTATCGCTCCGGTGGCCTCAAGCGCGCCGGCCGTGACCACGCAACTGCACCAGCGGCCCGCGCCGTCGCTGGCTGAGACCGCTTCGCCCTCGCGTAGGCGCAAGACCCGCAATAAGTGGTGCGCGTCGTCGTCGCGGAGAGCGAGCGCGACGAGATCGTCGACAAAGACGTGCGCCGCGAGAGGCGCTAACCGAGGATGACCCACGCCAACCATCGTGGCCTGCCAATCTTCTCTGGTGGAAACGCAACTTTCCGTGCACGTATTCGACGACGATCGGGAGCACGACGCGGCACGCGTCGTGCTCGTCCACGGTGTCATGGATCGCGGCGCGAGCTTCAGCCGCATCGTCGGTTACCTACACGACGTGATCGTGACCACCTACGACCGCCGCGGCTACGCCAATTCGATGGGCGCTCCGCTCGCCAACGGCCTCGACGACCACGCTGCGGACCTCATCGCGATCCTCGACGGCACGCCCGCAACCGTGATCGGCCACAGCCTCGGTGGCGTGGTTACCCTCACCGCGGCGGCCCAGCGACCCGACCTGGTGCTGAGCGCTGGTGTGTACGAATCGCCGATGCCGTGGCTCGACTGGTGGCCCAGCAGTACCGCCGGCGCCAAGACCCTGGCCGATGCGGAGGATCCAGCGAAGTCGGCCGAGTCCTTCATGCGGTACCTGGCGGGCGACACGGCCTGGGAGATGCTCCCCATGAAGACCCAGCAGCAGCGCCGGGCAGAGGGCGGAGCGCTTTTGGCCGACCTGCGCGCACTTCGGGAGGTAGATGCGCCACCATTTACCCCTGAGGCAATTGCGGTGCCGGTGGCAGTCGCGGGTGGTTCAGAGACTCAGCCGCATCACAAGGATGGCTGCGAAGCGATGGCGAAGATGTTTGGAACTGATGTGCAATGGATCGATGGAGCGGGCCACGGTGGACACATGAGCCACCCGGGTCCGTTCGCCGCGTTCGTACGCCGCTGTGTCGGCATGCGCAACGCGTAGGGACAACTGCGCGAGTTTGTTAGGTATGCAACGGCGCCAAAGGCTCCTCATCGTCGCGCTCGTCGTCTCCGTTTTGGTCGTCGGCGTGGGCACAGCCTCGATGGCTGCTGTGTCGCGAGCGAAAGTCGCCCGTCACGTCACGCTCGCAGGTACGAGCATCGCCGGGCTGAACAAGGCGGATCTCGCCGAGCGCGTCGAAGCGCTCAACAAGCAGATGCGCAAAGCCAAAGTGAAGGTCTCCGCGCCGAAGGGTGGGTTCAGCCTGACGCTCGAACAGATGGGGGCATCGGTCGACGTCGCTAAGACCGTCACCGCTGCGATGTCTGTTGGCCGGACCGGCAACCCCGTTGGCCGCGCGTTCGGAGCGGTCAAAGCGCTGTTCGCGGAGCGCTCGGCTCGCATCGAGATCACGATCGACGAGGCGGTCCTGCGACGCGCAGTAACGGACCGGGATCCGGGGCCGAAGGTCCTATCGAAGGAGCCATCGCTTACGCGCAAGAGCGGTGTGTTCGTGGCCGTCGCCGGAACGAAAGGTTCGGGCATCGACCCCGAAGACGTCGCGTCGGCGTTGCCCGACGCCGTGCGCGGCGGACGTCCCATCGCGATCAAGGTGCCGCGTGGCGTTGTGCCACCGCAGTACTCGCTCACCGACGCCGAGGCGCTCGCCCGTAAGGCCAACAAGCTCGGCGAGTTGTCGTTGAAGGTGGTCTCTGAGGACACGACCAAGGCGATTAGCCCGTCCATGCTCGCGGGCTGGATCGACGCCGTCGCCACGCCCGAAGCGCTGCTACTCGGCGTGAGTGGCGAACGAGCCGCTGCCGATCTCAACAAACTGTTTCCTGGCGTCGGCAAGCCCGTCGTCGAGACGAAGTTCAGCGTCAATAGCGAGGGCCGTCCGGTGGTGACGCCCGGCGCGGCTGGCACGAAGTGCTGTGACCCCGAAAGGGTCGAGGCTGCGTTCGCAGCGGCGATTGAGAAGCCGCCGGTCCGGGCCATTCCGCTCCCGTTGAAGGTCTCTGAGCCTGCGATAACTGCGGAGGAGGCTGCGGCCTTTGGCATCAAGGAAGTCATCGGCACATTCACCACCAAGCATCCGTGCTGCGCTCCCCGGGTCGCCAACATCCACCGCATTTCGGATCTCGTGCGCGGCACCGTCATTCGCCCCAACTCGCGTCTGTCAATCAACAACCTCATCGGGCCTCGCACCTTGGCCAAGGGCTTTGTTGTTGACCACGTGATCGAAGACGGCAAATTTGCCGAGGCGGTAGGCGGCGGCATCTCGCAGTTCGCCACGACGTTGTTCAACGCAGCATTTTTCGCTGGTCTGAATATGCCCGAGTACCAGAGCCACTCGATCTACATCAGCCGCTATCCCTACGGCCGCGAAGCAACGCTCAACTTCCCGCACCCCGACCTCATCATTTCGAACCCCACTCAGTACGGAATCCTGGTGTGGCCGACCTACACGGGCACGACACTCACCGTCACGCTGTACTCCACCAAGTACGCGCCCGGCACGCAGACAAACCAGACCCAGCAGCCCAACGGCGTGTGCACGCAAGTGATCACCGAACGCACCCGTACGTTCCCCGATGGAACCAAGAAAACCGACAAGTTCCGCGCGACCTACCGGCCCCAGGAAGGCGTCAACTGCGACGGGTCCGGCACTCCGGTTACGAGCACCACGAGGCCGAAGACGACCACGACGCACCCGCCCACTACGGCCGCACCCGCGCCCGCCACAACCCAACCGACTACTCCGTAGCCACACCGCGTAGTAAGACTCGCTCGTGCGAGTAGCGGTAACCGGTAGCACCGGAACAATCGGATCGGCCTTAGTGCAGTCGCTTGAACGCGACGGCCACGAAGTGGTACGGGTGGTACGTCGGGCGCCGCAAAACGGCAACGAAATCCAGTGGGATCCCGATGGTGCGGGCGTCGCGACGGGCGGGTTCGACGGCGTCGACGCCGTGGTCCACCTCGCCGGTGAGCCCATTGAGAAGCGCTGGAGCGACGAGCAGAAGGTCAAGGTCCGCGCGTCCCGGGTGAAGGGCACCAAAGCGGTTGCCCGCGCGTGCGCGACCGCAAGCAACGGTCCGAAGGTGCTCGTGTCTGGTTCCGCTATCGGGTTCTACGGCGACACTCATGGTGCGGTTGTCGACGAGAGCGCGCCGGCCGGCACCGACTTTCTCGCCAGCGTCGTGCAGGACTGGGAAGCGGCAACCGCAGAAGCGGAAAGCGCCGGGCTGCGAGTCGTGCACGCCCGCACCGGCGTCGTGCAAACCGCGGGTGGCGGCATGCTTGAACGTCAGCTGCTGCCCTTCAAGATGGGCGTGGGCGGCAGGATCGGCTCCGGCGATTTCTGGATGAGCTGGATCACGCTTGCGGACGAAGTGCGGGCGCTGCGCTTCGCCGTCGACAACGAGGCGATCTCGAGTCCAATCAACCTCACCGCGCCAAACCCGGTCACGAACGCCGATTACACCAAGGCGCTCGGGGCCGCGCTGCACCGTCCCACGATCATGGTCATCCCGCGGGCCGCACTCAGACTTGCCATGGGTGCCGAGTTGGTTGAGGCATTGCTCTCGAGCCAACGCATCGTGCCGAAGCGATTGCTCGACGCCGGCTTTGTCTTCTCGCACGCAACCATCGGCGAGGGGATGAGAGCAGCAGTAGAGGCCTAACCTCGTCGCCATGAGTGACCCGCGTCCCGTCAACCGGCGACTGAGCGACGTGGACGCTCTCCTGTGGCGAATAGAACGAGACCCACTGTTGCGTTCCACCGTGGTCATGGTGTCGCTGCTCGACCGAGCGCCTGATCGCGATCGGATGATGGATCGCATGGAACGGTCTACGCACATGATCCCGCGACTGCGCCAGCGCGTGACCCAGTCGAGCCTCACGGCCCGACCGCCGCGGTGGGAGATCGATCCGCACTTCGACCTCAGCTTCCACGTGCGCGTCATCAACGCACCCGGCGCGGGCACCTTTCGTGACGTGCTCGATTTCGCAACGCCGATTGGGATGCAGGGGTTCGACCCGGCGCGCCCGTTGTGGGAAACCACGGTGATCGAAGGCTTGGCCGACGGGCGCGCCGCGCTGGTGCAAAAGGTGCATCACGCGCTGACTGATGGCATCGGCGGTATGGAAATGGTGCTGTCCACGCTCGACCTCGAGCGCGATCCCGAGACGGAAGTGTCGCTCGACGACCTCCCCGAGCCGCAGCCCCAGCCGAGCCGCAACACAATGAAGCGGGCGGCGCGTTCGGTGGCGCGCGCGGCGCGATCGCCGCGCGACGCGGCCACGCGTTCCAACGAGATGCTTGCGTCGATACGCCGCTCCATGGCAGCGGTCACCGAGCCCATGAGTCCGCTGATGACCGGCCGTTCGATGTCGGTGCACTACGAGACCATCACGCTCGCACTCAAGCAGTTCAAGACTGCGGCCAAGGCCGTCGATGCGACGGTGAACGAGGCCTACCTGAGCGCGCTGATGGGCGGGCTGCGCGCGTATCACGCCCGTCATGGCGTTGATATCGAAGCGCTGCGTATAACGATGCCGATCTCGACACGCGAGACCGGAGCGGCGAACTCCGACGGCAACAACCAGTTCGCCCCGGTCCGTTTCGCGCTACC
>JBKJQZ010000276.1:0-3863 GCA_046594835.1 Acidimicrobiales bacterium
GAGCGATCCACTCAACGTGCGGGCCCAGAGCTACGACCTCGTGCTCAACGGTTGGGAGCTGGGCTCGGGCAGCGTCCGTATCCATCGCGCCGACATCCAGCAGCTCGTCTTCGACGCCGTGGGCATCGAGGCGCAGGACGCCCAGCGTCGTTTCGGGTTCCTCCTCGACGCGTTCAAGTACGGGGCGCCCCCGCACGCCGGCTTCGCGTTTGGCCTCGACCGCCTGGTGGCGATCCTCGCCGGCGAAGAAAACATCCGCGAGGTCATTGCGTTCCCGAAAACGCAGTCCGGTCTGGACCTTTTGACCGGAGCGCCCACCCCCGTTGAGCCCGCGCAGCTCGAAGAATTGCGCCTGCGACACCTACCTCCGCCCAGTTAGGCGTATCCTCCAGACCCTCGGGTCGCTGGGGAGCACCCGCGAGGGGGGTTTACAAGTCGTATGCGTAAGTCATGGGCGCAGCTGTATGCGCCGTTCTTGGTCCTGATGATCGTGCAGGCGTTGTTCGTGGCCGTCGCGCCATCGCGGGGTCCGTCAAGCAACGCCAACTCCACGGTCTCCGCTGGCGGCTTCAACAACGGCTCGTCCGGAAGCAGCGGCAGCGGAGGCGACGCCGTCTCCGGCGGATCTACCGATGTGACCTCGCCGGACGGCAGCGTCATCTCGGGCGGTGGCTCCTCGGTCGGCGGTTTATCGAGCGGAGGTAGCTCGGGAGGTTCCGTGAGCGGTGGGAGTAGCGGAGGGTCCGTTGCCGCCGGGAGCACCGCCCACTGCAAGGACGGCCAACAGATCAAGCTTGTGCTCAATAACCCGGCGCCGTGTACGCCCCGCTTCAGCGGTGACAATGGGGGCGCGACCTACCAGGGCGTGACCAAGGATGCGATCAGGGTGATCCGTTTCCGGGCGAAGCCAAACGAGCAGGTCGACGCCATCCTCGGAGCGAAGGGGCTCGCCACGTCGGCCGAGGACGACAAAGCCTTCCAGGACGTCGCGCTCGCCTTCATCAATAAGAACTACGAGTTGTACGGCCGCAAGATCGTGCTCGAAGACGTCGTGGGCAACTGCCCGACCACGCCGCCCGACTACGACGCGTGCAACGCGGCCGCGCAGGAAGTGGTCAAGAAAAAGCCTGCGCTGATCTACTGGAACACGTCGCTGTATGCATCGGTGTTCGACATCTGGGCCAAGGCCGCAATCCCGACCATCGGCGGCTCCGCCTTCGACGCGAACCTCTACACGCAGCGCCGGCCCTACCGATACGACGTGGCGATGGACGGAACCCAATCGGCCGATCACATCGCCGAGTACTACTGCAAGAAGATGGCGAAGAAGAACGCCGACCACTCCGGTGCCAGGATTCATTCGGACATCGGCAACCGCGGACTCGTGCCCCGCAAGCTAGGCATCGTCGTGCCCGAAATCGAAGCCAACGTCCTCACCGCCAAGCGGGTGCAGGAAAAGGTCAAGGCGTGCGGCGGCGGTAATTCGCCCATTTACACCTACGAGTCCGACATCGAGCGCGCCAACGAACAGACCCAGGCCACCGTGGCTGGATTGATCGAGAACAAGGTCACCACGGTCACGTGCATGTGCGACCCGATCGCACCGGTGTTTCTGACCGAGGGCCTCTCGAGGAACAATTATTTTCCCGAGTTCGTGCTGCCCGGCCTCGGTCTCCTCGACTACGACGTCCTCGGCCAGTTGTATGAACCCAGGCAGATGGCCCACGCGTTCGGCCTGAGCCAGCTGGGGCAGGCGACGAACCTCGACGAGACGGATCCCGCTCTGGTGTGGCGGGCCATGGGCAAGAGCGGCCACCCCTGCGGGCAAAATGGGTGCGGCCTCAACTGGGCGTTCCTCAACCAGGTGGGGATCGCCATCCAGGTCGCCGGCCCCAACTACAACCCATTGAACGTGGAGCGCGGCATGCTCAGCCTCAAGCCCACCGGCGGCTCCGACCCGCCCCGCAATCAGGCGGAGGTGCTGTACAAGTACGGACCCGGCGACTACACCGGCGCGTCCGACGTACGCGAGGTCTACTGGGACGGGCTCAAGCGCTCATCGGTCAACGGCCAACCCGGTGCCTATGTTGCGACCGACGGTGGTCGGCGTCACACGCTCGGGAACTGGCCCTCGAACGGGCTGGGCGCAATCCCGGTCTCGCCGAACTAAGCAGCGGGCCGCATGTCGTCGGTGTTTGAGCGCGCGCGCGCTTCGTCGGTGTTTGACCGAGCCCGTGCAGTTTGGAACCATCCGCGCTACGGCGTAGCGGTGCGACTCGCTGTCGGCTACGTCCTCTTTATCGAGATCGCGATCCAGTTGGTTTTCGGGCGCGTGACCTTGCTCGGCTTGAACGTCGGACGTTTCGACATCGCCGTCCCCCGGGGCGAGATCCTGGGTGGCGCGGTAATCGGTGTGCTCTACGCACTCGTAGGCATGGGCCTGATTCTGGTGTACCGGGCCAACCGCATCATCAACTTCGCCCAGGCCCAACTCGGCGCCGTGCCCGCAGTGGTAGCTCTGTTGCTCATTGCCAAGCACGGTTGGCCCTATCTCGCTGCTATCCCCGTGATGCTGATAGGCGCTGCGGTGCTGGGCGCGGCGGTTGAGGTCACGTTGGTACGGCGGTTCTCCAGCGCACCCCGCCTGATCCTCACCGTGGTGACTATCGGCATCGGCTTGCTCTTGTTGATCCTCGAGTTTTACGCCAAGAAGGTGGTCGGGGGCGACCTCATCGACTCGATCAGCCTTACCTTCCCGACGCCGTTCCAGAACTTCCGCTTCGTCATCGGACCGAGCACCCTGTCGGGCGACCACCTCTTCGCCGTGGTCGTCGTGGCCGCCCTGGTGGCAGCGCTCGGCGCGTTCTTTCGCTTCACCGACATCGGGATCGCGGTGCGAGCGTCGGCGGAAAACTCCGAACGCGCCTCGCTGCTGGGCATTCCGGTCAAACGGGTGTCGACAATCGTGTGGATCATCGCCGCGGTGCTGTCTTCGGTCGGCGTATTCCTGCGCACGCCGCTGGTCGGCCTGCCGTTATCGGGTTTTGTCGGACCGTCACTTTTGTTGTTCGGCTTAGCGGTCGCGGTAATCGCTCGGATGGAGAGCCTGCCCACCGCCTTCTTTGGGGGCATCCTCATCGGCGTCATTGACCGTGCCGCGTTGTTTTCGACCCGGCGCGCCGCGCTGGCCAACGCGGTGATGTTCGTCGTTGTTGTCGTTGCCTTGTTGGCCCAACGCGGCAAGTTGTCGCGGGCAATGGACACGGGCGTGTCCACGTGGCAGGCGGTCAAAGAGGTGCGTCCTACACCGTCGGAGCTCCGCGACCTGTGGGAGGTGCGTTACGCGCGCATCGGCCTCTACGTCCTCGCTGGAGGACTTGCGCTTGCCGCTCCGTGGATCTTTGGAAGCTTCAAGACTTCAGCGGCGACACTGATAGTGCTCTACGCCATGATCGGCGTGTCGTTGGTGATCCTTACCGGTTGGGCGGGGCAGATTTCGTTGGGTCAGTACGCCATTGCGGGCATCGGCGCAGCGGTGGCTGGTGGCCTCGCCGCCAACCACGGGTGGGACTTCTTTGGAGCGGTCTTCACCGGCGCACTCGCAGGCGCGTTCGTAGCCGTGCTCGTAGGCCTGCCCGCACTGCGTATACAGGGATTGTTTCTGGCCGTGACCACGCTGGCGTTTGCCTTCGCGGTGCAGAACTTCATCCTTCGCCGCGAGTTCTTCGGCTGGTTGCTTCCCAAAGACAACGCCTTCACCGACCGGCCGGTGCTCTACAACCGCTGGGACCTGAACGCATCGTCGAAGGTCCTCGGGGTGACCGTGGACGGCGACGCGAAGTTCTATTTCCTTTGTCTCGCGT
>JBKJQZ010000305.1:0-4144 GCA_046594835.1 Acidimicrobiales bacterium
CCGCATCGTGACGAGAGGGTGTAACACCGAGCCTTCGCTGGCAGTGGTTCGCTCGACTGCGGAAACTTTGGAGCGGGTGACGGGAATCGAACCCGCGTTCTCAGCTTGGGAAGCTGATCTAGACGGTTGACGGCGAACGGCCGTGAACGAAGGTGCTGGTCAGAGGCTATTTTCGTTGTCCGCTGTTGACCGCGAAATACCGCGTTGGGCCACTCGTTGTGGCCCAACTGTGGCCCAAGATTCCCGGGCCGCCCACCGCCGGACGATTTCCGAGCGCGCCCGCGTCCAGTTCGTTGTCGGGGCGAAGCTCGCGCGAGACGAACAGTCCGAGCATCCAGCGCGCCGCTGTCGAGGACGCCCACCCTGATGGACGACTCCGAGCCGGAATCGACACTCTTGTTGATTGGCGCCGCCGATCGAGCGACCCGGTTGTAACCGTGAGCTACTGCACAGCTACGTCCGAGTTAGACCCGGTGGCGCGGTGGTCGCTGAATCGTTCGACAGGGGTTTTCCCGGAGTCCTCCGCGTCGTAGGTCCAGTCCGGCTGTTTCGAACCGTGACGGTCGTCGAGGGTGATCTGTCCGTCGCGCAGATCCACGACTTCTGCGATGAGGACGGGCGCGGCTGCTGCGGCCTGGCCGTCGAGGTGGGCGGTGACGTCGGCGGCGAAGTGATTGAGGAGTCCGGCCACGACGGCTTCGTGCTGCGCCGCGAGTGAACAGCGGGCCTCGTCGGCCACGGTGTGCACCAGCGACCGGATGGTGTCGACATCGTCGACGGTGGCTTCGGATTGCGATACGCGATCGAGCAGGACGGACAGCGCGAGGCCGTCTTGCTTGCATGGGGTGCACTGGCCACAGGATTCAACGGCGAGGAAGCGTGAAACGCCCGCCACGACACCCACGAGGTCATCTTCGTCCGTGTAGATGACGAACCCGGCCGAACCGAGGCCGCTGCCAATGCCGGCCATCGCCTCGTAGGTCAATGGTGTGTCAACTGCTGCTCCCGGAATGAGAGCGTTCGCGACTCCTGGCAGGACGGCTTTGACGGTGCGACCCTCGGGCAGTCCGCCGCCGATCTCGATAATCGCTTCGCGCAGGGTGGTGCCCATCGCTACTTCGCCCACGTCGGCGCGCACAGTACCTCCGCTGATCGTGCACACGATCGTTCCGGGCGATTGATCTGTGCCGAACTCCCGAAACCACGCCGCGCCGTTGGCCACGATCCCAGGGATGTTGGCCATGGTCTCGACGTTGTCGATCAACGCGGGCGGCGCGTCGCCCGCCTCGGCGTTCGCCATCGTGACGTGTGCCGAGAGTCCGCTCCCCGTGTCAAGGTCGGCCGCTGATTCGACGACGTCTTGCAGCCCGCGCCGGTAGGGCGGAGCGATACGCGGAAAGGGTGGGCGGCCGTTGAGGACTTCGAGCAGCGCCGTCTCTTCGCCGTACAAGTACTCGTCGGGACCCTGGAACACTTCCATCTCGACACCGGGAGCCAGGTCCGACGTCGAGAATTCGTCGACCGCATTTTGGAGGCGTTGAACGGCTTCGGGCGACGATCTTTTCACCGCGAAAACGACCTGCGGCACGCCCAGAACGACCGCCGCGATCAACGCTCCTTCCACAACTTGAAACGGATTGTTCATCAGGATCGCGCGATCCTTGAACGTTCCCGGCTCACCCTCGGCACCGTTGACGATGACCGTGGTAGGCAACGCCTCGGCCCGGTTGTCGAGCACCGTCCGCCACTTCTTGCCAGTGGGAAAGCCGGCGCCACCCCGCCCGCGAAGACCGGCCGCCTCAAGTTCTGCAATCACGGCGTCGGGTTCGGCGGCGCGTGCTGCCTCAAGGCCAACGCCTCCGCGACCGGCGAGATACTCGTGCAAGGTGCCGACGGGTTCCGCCGACAGGACTCGGTTCACGACCGGACTTCTCGCGCCACGACCGTGGTTCGGCGTCGCGGCGTGATGCCGATGCCAACGGCGACCGTGTCGCGCCCGCTGATTCTGTTGTTGCTGTTGGAACCGCCTGACATAGTCCGGAACATCAGCGATATCACCACGCCGAACACGCCGAGGGTCATCAGGATCAAACCCATCATGTGCACGTTGAAGCCCCTCGTCTCCACAGAGACCGCGAAGCGCAGGATCGCCCCGACAACTCCGAGGAACAAACTCATTCCAAGCCCATGACGTGAATCTCCTTGTGTAATTGATCGAGGTATACCCGCCGAAGCGGATGGACAACCTGGATGCGACACCCCGCATGGGCGCGGTGAGCCAGGGCGCGCCGCGCCTCTCGTGTGGAGCGGCCGACGAAAATCGTTACCCCGAGCGTCGGATGCGAATCTTGGCGCAATCGGCATCGAGCTAACGGAACCGTCTCAGACCCATGGCTTGGGGGCGATCACCGCTGTGATGATCGTCCACCGAGTGATTGGCCCCCAGACCCGTCCAAAATCTGGAGCCAGTATCAGGGGCCGAGAAAGAGGCCGCGTCCTGGGAACGAGAGGCGAGGGAGCGGCAGGGGCCGCTGGTGTTTTTTGGGGTCGGTTGAGGTGTACGGTCGGGCTTGACACGACAAGACCCGTACGTGTTGGGCTGGCTTTGGTCGGCTTGGGAGCGGTGCTCCGGACCCTGGTAGCGCGTCACTCGCACGCGATTGCTAGGAGCGCGCATGGTTGGTAACGGATCGGCGCAGCCTCGACGCTTGGTGTCGGCGGGCTGGGCTCATGTCGGGCGCGAGGACGGCCGTACTGTGGTTTGGGTTCGCGGCGAGCACGACGCGGCTACCTCGACGGCGTTGTCCGAGACGTTGAGGCATTCGGCCGCTCTTGACGATGGCGATCTGATTGTCGATTTGAGCGGCGTGGATTTCATGGGTGTCGCGACTGTGGACGTGATCGTGTCTACGAGGGCGCTGCTGCGGCGCCGGTTGCAGTTGCTGACTTTGCGCGCTCCGTCGTCCAGCGCACGGTTAGTCCTGGACCTTTGTGGCGTTGCTTACGCCGAGGGCCTCGGAGTGTTCGACGTCGTCGCGTCGTCGACGGCTCTGGGGACGTGGGTGGCTGTGCCGGCAGCAGAGCGAGCGAACCGGATCGCTGACATCGCCGACACCGACGCGATGCTTGCAACGCATCCGGAGCCAGCGCATGTAGTGGACGTGGCGGGTCGGGCGTCGTGATTCGTGCCGGGTGAGCGGCGGCTACGCCTTCTCTCGAAGCTGATTGGTAGCGGTCTACCAGCGTTGGAGACGAAACGCCTCTGCGAGGTGTGTGCCGAGGCGACGAATCTGACTGGCGCGGGCATCATGCTGATGTCCGATGACCTGCCCAGGGGTCCGGTGTGCACGTCAGATGACGTGGCCGCGCTGGTCGAGCAGTTGCAGTATGACCTTGGGGAGGGGCCGTGTCTGGACGCGTATCGGCACGACTGGCCGGTGCTTGAACCGGATTTGGGTGAGCCGGATGAAACACGCTGGTTCGCGTTCGCGCCGCCCGCGGTCGATGCTGGGGTGAGGGCCATTTTCGGTTTCCCTCTGCGGGTGGGAGCGGTTCGGCTTGGGGCGCTCAACTTGTACCGTGATCGGCCGGGCCCGCTCAGCGACGAGCAATATGCCGACGCGCTCGTTTTGGCCGATATTGCCGCTCAGGCGCTGCTGGTGTTGCAAGCCGACGCGCCGCCGGGCCAGGTAGCCGCCGAGCTGGAGGCGTCTGCGGACTTCCAATATGTCGTACACCAGGCATCCGGGATGGTCTCGGCACAACTCGGAGTAAGCGTCGGCCAAGCGCTGGTTCGGATGCGGGCGCACGCGTTCGGCAACGACCGGTTCCTGACCGACGTCGCCCGGGATGTGGTGGCACGAACGTTACGTTTCGATGAGCGAAGCGGCGAAAACGACCCATTCAGATGACGACGACGCGAACGCGGCGAAGGCCGCGCCCTACCGGCAGTAAGCGTACGATTGACGGTCGGGCCATTCTTCGCGGTGGCTGACTGGACCGGGAGGCCCGATGCTTAGAGAGGCAACCCTCATCAGCACGCTCGTCGAGTTGGCCGACACGCTCGTGGCGGACTTCGATGTCGTGGACATTCTGACGCTGCTCGCTGACCGGTGCGTTGACGTGCTCGACGTGGACGCAGCCG
>JBKJQZ010000172.1:0-23015 GCA_046594835.1 Acidimicrobiales bacterium
GCCGCGCCGTAGGTCGCGGCCATGTCCTCTTGTGCGACGCGCCCGAGGAAGCGAACCGGCGCGTGCATTCCCGTGGCCAAGGCGCGCAGGCGGCGCTCGTCGCGGCCGGCGCCGGCGATGAGTCCAACGAGCTTGGGCCGCGACGGCGCGAGCTCGGCCACGGCCTTGATGAGCGTGTCGGCGCCCTTGCGCGGCGCAAGGCGACTGAGGTGAAGCACCAGTTCTGCGTCGTCGGCCACGCCGAGGCGCCGGCGCGTGGCGAGGCGTTGGTCGGACGAACTCGGCGCGAACGCCTGCGCGTCGACGCCGGGTGGGATATCGATCACGTCCACATCGGGCGCCAGCGTGCTCGCCTCACGCGCCACGTAAGCGCCCGCCGCGATCACGAGGCGCGCCCCGCGCAGGACGCGGCGCACACCGAGCCCATAGCCGGGCGTGCGGGCCGGAATCGCGAGTTCGGCGCCGTGCACGATCACGGCGTAGGGGCGCCGGAGCGTTGGACCGACGAGGCCGACCACGTGCGCAGGGTCGAGCACGATGAGATCAGCGTCCATCGCGTCGGCGGCGCGCAAGATGCGCTCGCGCACGTGCGGTAGCGGAACCAGCACCGATTCGGCGCGTTGGATCGGGTAGCGCTGGGTAGCGTCGAACGCGTCTGCACCTTCGTAGGTGGTGGTGAGCACCCGGGCGCGGCCTTCGGGCAGGCGCCGCCACAGCTCCCACAGGTAGGTCTGAATACCGCCGAGCTTCGGCGGATAGTCGTTGGTCACCAACAAGTGACTCACGCGCGCGCCACCAGTCGATCGAGGGCCCACTGCGCGTGTTCCGCAAGCAATTGGTCATCAGAACCCGCCCAAAACAACAACGTTTCGCCTACCGATTCGTCGGCGGGATCCGCAGTGTTGCCAAGTGCGATCAACGCGTTGCGACGCACGAACCGGGGATCGCGCTTGGCGATGTACCAGGTGCCGTGGGCGGCGAGAATCTCGTCGTCGGTGGCCTCGAGAATCCACACCAAATCGGCGAACCGGGCGCTGGTGGTGTCGGTTTCGGGCATCAGGGGTGCCCGATTGGCTTCTGCGCGCGCGGCGCGCGTCGCGCGGGTGGACGGCGGGCACACCTCTTGGCAGTCATCGCAGCCATAGATACGATCGCCGAGGGCAACACGAAACTCGACGGGGAAGGACCCGGGCGCCTGCACAAGCCAGGCCAGGCAGCGGCGCGCGTCGACGACACCCGGGGCGACGATCGCGGCCGTCGGGCAACCGTCGATGCAGCGCGTGCACGGACCGCAGCCGTCTTCGACGGGCGCGACGTTCTCGACGAGCGGCGCGTTGGTCACGACCGAACCGAGCACCACCCACGATCCGTGCCCGGGCACCAACACGTTCGCGTTCTTGCCGAACCAACCGATACCGGCCCGCTGGGCAACGGCGCGATCAACCAATGCGTTGTCGTCAAGCACCACGCGCGCCTCGTAGCCCTCCGCCCGCAGCACGTCGGCCACGCCCTCGAGCGCGTTACGCAACGCGCCGTAGTGATCGCTCCATACGTAGCGGGCGATGCGCCCTGCGTTGACGGGCTTGTCGGCGACGGGCGATCCCTGTGTGGGCCACGCCCCCGCAACGATGCTGCGGGCGCCATCGAGAATGCGCGTGGGCGTGGTCGAGCGCTCGGGATTGCGGTAGGTGAACTGCATGTCGGCGTGGAGCCCGCGTGCACGACGCGACACAAGGGCGTCGCGCGCCTCAGCCAGGGGCTCGGCGCTGGTCACGCCGACGGCCGCGAGTCCCGACGCGAGACCGGCCGCTATTACACGCTCGGTAAGTGCGGTGGCGGCCACCCCATGAAGGTACGCGACCGGACCCGAAAACGACTCAGCGGCGGAACAAGCCGCGTCGTTTGCGCGACGACGGCTCGGGCGCTGCGGTTACGGGCGGGCGCGGCGCTGGCATGGGCGACGGATCCGAAGCTGCGTCGAGCGCACGCACCGCCGAGATGCGGGGCGTGGGTACGGGCGGCAGCAGTGTCGGGGCCGACGAGGCACTCCGCACGGCAACCCGGGCCACAGGTTCGCTGGCCCGCGCGGCGACGCGCGCAACGACGGGTCGGCCCGCTGGCGCCTTTTTCTTGGCCGCCGGCTTGCGGGCGGCCTTCTTCTTGGCAGGAGCACGCTTGATTGCCGCCTTCTTGACGGCTGTAGCTCGGGCCGGCGCTCGCTTGGCCTGCGCTTTCGTCGCTGACGCTTTCTTGGCCACAGGCTTCTTCGCCACAGGCTTCTTCGCGACGGGTTTCTTGGTTACCGGCTTGCGCTCCGGAGATTTCTTCTTGGCCGCAGCCTTCGCGGCCGCTGGCCGCTTGGCGGCGCGCCGCTTCGGCGTGGTCACAACGGCGGTTTCGACGACCGACTCGGGCACGGCCGGCTCGTTGACTTGCGGCGCGGGCCGCGACAACAGGCCACCACCTACGGGCGGCGGGGGGCCGGGCCGACGACGCCGACCGGACTCGACGAAGCCGAGGTCAGAACCGAGGCGGTTCCGCGACGTGACGGTCTGTTCCTTGAGGTCGACCTCCCACTCGGCGACCTGCTTGCGCTTGCGTGCTTCGTATTCGAGCTTCACGACCCAGCGCGAGTCGCGCAGCATCGCCGCGGACCAGCCGGCGTCCCACGCTTCGGGGTCGAGCGCCACGGAACGGTCCTGCAGGTTCCACCACACCGAGGTGCCAAGCGATTGGGATGACGAGCCGAGGCGTTGCTTGCTCATCACCAGGTTGAACGCCCCGCGCACCACCTGGTTCTGCTCGGCCTGGATCGGCACGGCAAAGCGCGCCACCCACTCGTCGTCCACGCCTGCGGCGCGTGCCACCTGACGGATCGACTGGCCCGAACGTAGCCGTTGCTGCATCTCACGCACCGACAACTGGGACTCAGCCCGCGGGATACGCGGCGCTGAATCACCCCCGCGTTCCTTCATCAGATCGGTCAACGCTTCTTCGAACGCCGCATCGACATCCACCGTGAAGGTGCCAGTCCTGTTTCCGCGACGAACGCTAAGAATCAGCCCCTGGTTGTCTTGCGTGAACCCCACGACATGCAGACGTTGCACGGCTCAAGTCTCTCTTCTCGTCCACACCCGGGACGCGGGCGGAACGTACCACCGAGAGCGACAGAAACTAGGGATTCCCTAACTGGCCTCTGCGTGACGTAGCCGCGGAACGAGACCTCCGTCGCGAAGTAGTTGCAACACGCGCGCCGCGGGCGCCTCGATAACTACGGGCACCTCCTCGGGCGTGTCACAGAGGAACGTCACGATGCAATCGGTGCATGCGCTGGTGAGCCGGGCCACACACGTTTGGCAATCGATCACGAGGGGAAGTTCGGACGACATGCACGCAGCATGACAAGGGGGTGTAACACGGAGACACGACGCGTGGTTACGGGTGTCTATTTAATCGGCGACTTCGACCTTGTCGCCGTTGCCGCACCACCGGCAGGCGACGGCTTCTACGCTCTCGTCGAGCAACTCTTCGTCCTCGATCGTGAGCTCGCCACCCACTGTGTAGTGGTAGAACGCGCGGCTCCGGCGCGTCGAAGTGACGGTGAAGCGGGTGAGGTTCCCGCACGCGGTGCATCGATAGCGGGTCGTCATTTCGGGTCGAAGGTAGCCCGACTCGGTGCTCTGTCCGAAGCCCACTACTCTTGCCCGGGGCTTCGACGCTGCGGCGAAGCAAATTTTCGATGTTCTACCTGACCTACCTTCACCGCGAACTGCGACGGCGCATGGGCCGCACAGTTCTTACCGTCCTCGGCTTGGCCGTGGGCGTAAGCCTCGTTGTCACAGTTTCGGCGCTTTCGTCGGGCCTCGACCGCGCCCAGGGCAAGATCCTCGATCCCCTCGCCAAGGTCGGCACCGACCTCGTGGTCTCCCGTCCGATCGACGTGCCCCTCGCCGGCAGTGGTGCCAGCGCATCGGTGGTTGGTGGCCTACCCGACAGCGAGGTCGACTCCCTCGTCGACGAGAACCAGTCGTTATTTCAGACGGACTTCTCCAAGCTCGGCGCGCCGGGCGCGTCGTTCGAGCGTGAGCTGTTCCTTCCCGCCACGCAGCTGACCTTCCCCGACGCCGAAGTCGCCAAGATCGAGAAACTCGACGGCGTCGATTCGGTCGCTGGCGCGCTGAGCCTGCTGGCAGTGCACCAAAAGGGCAAGGTGCCCGTCGTTGAGGCGAGCGTGGAGACCGGCGGCAAGAACGTGTCGGTCACTCAGAACATTGCGGCGCCCACCCAGGCCGAGTGGGACGCCATCGGTCGTTGCATCCAGCAAAGCGGCGGTGGCCCGAGCTGTCTGCCCGGACGCTTCAAGAAGTTGTCGGCCGTGTTCACCACGCCGCGAGAGGTAATCAAACAGGTCCTGAACCCGCCCCAGACCGACCTCGCGACCGAGCCGTACACGGCGGCGGGTGTCGACACGACTCGTCCCGACCTCGGCCTCATTACATCTGCGCAGATCACTGAGGGCCGCTTCTTCGGCGCCGACGCCAACACCCAGGTCGTGCTCGGCGAGGGCTACGCCCGCCGCAAGAGCCTCAAGGTCGGTGCGCCACTCCTGCTCGACGGGAAGAACTACGAGATCGTCGGCCTCGCCCGTGCGCCCCTCGGTGGGCAGTCCGCCGACGTGTACCTGTCGCTGGCCACGCTCCAGAAGCTCGCCGGTCGCACCAACCGCGTCAACACGCTGCTGGTGCGCGCCGACAAGGCGTCCGACGTGGCCGCTCTTACCCGTTCGATCAAGCGGAGCTTCCCAGGCGCATCGGTCACGAGTGCCAAGGACCTCGCCAACTCGATCTCCGGCTCGCTTGTATCGGCGGGCACCCTCGCCAACCGACTCGGAGTTGCCTTGGGAGCGATGGCGATCTTCGCGGCGGTCCTGATCGCCGTGTTGCTGACATTGTCGTCGGTTACCAAACGCGTCCGCGAACTCGGCACGCTGGCCGCCCTGGGCTGGTCGCGGGGTCTCATCATTCGTCAGGTGTTGGCGGAATCCTTTACGCAGGGCGCGCTCGGGGGACTGATTGGTGCCGCCCTCGGCGTCGTCGCCGCGTTCGCCGTTACGTCGGCATCGATCACGCTTAGCGCCGCCGCAGATTCACAGGCGGGCCCGCTCACGAGCAGCTTCGGCCTCGGCCGCGTGCTGTCGGACAAGGCGAGCGAATCGATTCTGTTGACGGCGCCGGTCAAGCCGTCGGTGCTGTTGCTCGGCATCGCGCTGGCGATCGGCGGCGGTCTCGTTGCGGGCGCGGCCGGCGCCATGCGGGCGTCTCGCCTGCGCCCGGCCGACGCGCTGCGGGAGCTCGGCTAGCGGTGTACGAGCTCGACTCGGTTATCAAGGCCTTCGGCGACGGCGGCTCGGCGATCCATGCGGTCGACGGCGTCTCGTTGCGAATCGACACCGGCGAGTTTGTGGTGATCGAGGGTCCCAGCGGTTCGGGTAAGTCGACCCTGCTGCAGCTGCTCGGCGCGCTCGACCGACCCAGCGCCGGCAGCGTCATGTTTGAGGGCCACGACCTCGCGAAGCTGCCCGATCGCAAGCTCGCGGAACTGCGCCTGCGCACCTTCGGCTTCATCTTCCAGCAGTTCAACCTCGTTCCGACGCTGTCGGCCCTCGAGAACGTCGAAACCGCGCTCGCGCCGCTCGGCGGTTCGCGTCGCCAGCGCAAGGAACGCGCCCTTCGCATGCTCGACGCCGTTGGCCTGAGCGATCGCGCCGAGCACCTCCCGAGTCAGCTCTCGGGCGGTGAGCAACAGCGCGTGGCTATCGCGCGTGCGTTGTCCAAGGGACCGCGCGTGATTCTCGCCGACGAGCCCACCGGCAACCTCGACACCCGCACTGGCAAAGAAATCATGGACCTGCTGCGTCGCCTCGCCGACGACATGGGCCAGACCGTCGTGCTCATCACGCACGACCCCGAGATCGCGGCGGCCGCGCCCCGCGTTGTGCGCGTGCGCGACGGTCGCGTCATCGCCGATGCGAGCGGCTCTGAGCTGGCGGCGAGCGCAGCACCGACCACCGCGTCCTTTGGGCAACCGATCGCCGTTCCCACCTACGTGCCGGTGCCCGCGGCGCCCGTGCCGGTGACCGCACCAAGCTCGGCGGACCAGTGGGTGGAGACCGCGAGCGCCCCCAAGTTCGACGGCGACGCAATCCTTCACGCCGAAGGCGTAGTGAAGCACTACGTGACCGAATCCGACGACGTGGTCGGCGTCGATGGCGTCAGCCTGATCGTGCACCCGGGCGAGTTCGTGGCGATCACAGGGCCCTCGGGTTCGGGCAAGACCACCCTGCTCAACTGCCTGTCTGGCCTCGACCGCATCGACCGTGGCCGCGTGCTGATCTCGGGTCACACCGTGCACGACCTCAACGACAAAGAGCAGAGCCGCTTGCGCTCTGAGACCATGGGCTTCATCTTCCAGAACTGGAACCTGGTGCCGGTGTTCTCGGCCGTAGAGAACGTTGAGCTGCCGCTCCTACTCAACGGCGTGAAGCCCGCCGCCGCGCGTAACGCCGCCACCGCCACGCTCGATCGCATTGGCCTCGGCCATCGTCTCGATCATCACCCCAACGCGCTTTCTGGTGGCGAGCAGCAGCGCGTCGCTATCGCACGCGCGCTCGCCGCTAACCCGGCACTGGTGTGGGCCGACGAGCCGACCGGTAACCTCGACTCCGTCACCGCCGAGTCGGTCATGAAGCTGCTGCGTGAACTCAACGACGAGGGTCTCGCGATCGTGCTCGTGACCCACGACGAGTCCATCGCTGAACAGGCGACGCGCCGTATCTATCTACGCGACGGCCGCCTGCTGAAGGACATGACGCGCCGCGACACGCTCAACCGCCGCGTGACCCCGCGTCCGGTCCAGCGGGGCCAAGGTCGCCCCAGTGTCGACCTGCGCGAGCGCCCGGCCGCCAAGGCGACGCCACCCAAGCCCACTCCACCCAAGGCTGCGCCGCAGTCGCGTGCGGTCAAAAACAAGAAGCGTCGGGGCAAGCAGTCCCAGAGCTTTGAAGCCGCGATGCAAGAGATCCGTGAGTCGACCGAGTCGATCGGTTCGCTTGCGCCTGAAGACGACGTCACCCGCGCCACTCCGGTTTACGACGCGCCCCCGGCCTACGAGGCGCCGGTGTGGGACAAGCCGCCTCCGCTCGACGCGGCCCCGGTGGACCCGTTTACGGTCGCTATCCCCGAGCTCGCCGAGGAGACCTTGCCGCGTCGCAATCACGGTATGACCAAGGCCGATCGTCGCGCCGCGCGACGTGCCTCACGTATTGGCACCAACGAGCGCCCGCAGCCCCAAGCATTATCGGTTGATCCTCCCGCTCCGACCTACGACTCGCTTCCCGCGGATGAGCCGCCCGTCAAGCCCGTGCACGCCGCTCCCGCGCCGATTCCCGCACCCGCACCGATTCCCACACCCGCACCCGCGCCGATTCCCGCACCCGCGCCCGCTCCCGTCGCCGACGAGCCACCTGCGGCGTCGCCCCCTCCGCCTCCGCCCGCGCCGGCACCCCGACGTAGCGACCCGAGTCCGCAGCCGCGGCAGCAACCGTCGCCCATGGCGACCGGCACCCCCGAGCCGGTCCGCTACGACGACCCCTTTTAACTAGTGAACGTTCTCGATCTGCTCGGCCTCGCACGTGGCCCAGCCGTGGTGGTGTTCATCGCGATCGTGATCGCCGCGGTCCGATCACCTTTGGTGCGCCGCATCGGTCTGCGTAACGCCGTTCGTCGACCGCGCGAAGCGGTGCTCGTAATGCTCGGTTGCGTGCTCGGCACCGCGCTCATCGTTGGCAGCGGTTCGGTCGCCGACAGCTACACCGGCTCGATCCGCGACCGCGCCTTCGAACGCCTCGGCCCGATCGACGCGAAGGTCACCTACGAGACGCGGGGTAACTGGGCCGACGCCAACGCGCGCCTCAACGCGACACCACTTGACGGCGTCCGCGCGAGCACGGCCGCTGCGGTGCTCGAAGTACCACTCACCGCTGATACGAGTTCCACGCCTGCTCCAAAGGCGCGCCTGATCGAGGTCGACTACCGCCGCGCTGGTGACCTCACCAAGGCGGCGGGCATTCCAGCGGGCGCGGGTCCAACCGCCGGCACGGCGTGGGTCGGCAAGCAGATGGCCGCCCGCCTCGGCGTGAAGGTGGGCTCGGTTCTCACGATTCACACGCGCGTGCCCAACCAAGAGCTGCGCGTGTCCAAGATCGTCGACTCGTCGCTCGTCACCTTCGTCGACGGCGCGGTCCGAGCGGGCGACAACCTGCTCGTGAGCCCAGGCACCGTGGCGATCCTGCAGGCCCAAGAGCCCGACGTACTGATTCCGACGTGGCTCACCCTCGTGGAGGGCACCGGGACGCACTCGCGTCAGGCGCAACCCCCAGCCCAGGTCAACGCGTTGCGTACCGCCATCACCGGACAGGTCTCGCCCTTCAACGGGACCGTCGCGATGGTGCGGGCCGACAACCTCGCGGCCGCCGAACAGCTCGGTGCCGCCTCGGCGCAATTCCTCGTGACGATCAGCGCCTTCGGCATCATCGCCGGCCTAATGCTGCTCGTGAACGTGCTGCTGATGCTGGCCGAAGAGCGCCTCGCCGAACTGGGCACGATGCGCGCGGTGGGCATGTCGCGCGAGCCGCTGATTGCTGCGTTCGCGCTTGAAGGTGCGAGCTACGCCCTCGTCGGCTCGTTTATTGGTGGTCTCGTGGGCCTTGGGTTAGGCCGCTTCATGGTCTCGTTCGCGGCGAGAGCGACCACGGCACCTGCGGGCGTTTCCAAGGGCCTCAACGTGCACTTTTTCGCCGAACCCTCGACCCTCATCACTGGCATCGCGGCGGGCTTCTGGTTCGCGTCCGTCGTCGTGATCGCCACGAGCTACCGCGTCAGCCGCCTCGAAGTGATCCGCGCCATTCGGGGGCTGCCGGCGCCGCCTCGCAAGTACCGCGCCGCGGGCGTGCCGCTGCTGGTCACCGGCGCGATCGTCTACCCATTGGTCGGCTTGTACGGTTATGCGGCCAAGGCGTCGTTCCCGTGCTTGCTCGGGCCCATCTTCGGCTTCATTTGCATCGGCATGCTCGTGTCGCGTCGCTGGAATTACGTGCGCGGCACCGTTGTGGCAACGGTGCCGATCATGGCGTGGTGCACGGCGTTTCTCATCCTGAACCGCGACCCCCACGCGCCCCAGAACGCCGGCACCCTCGCCGGTGTCATCCAGGTTGCGGCGGGCGTGTTGTTCTTCAACGCGATCCAGGCGGGGATCGCGAGAGGTGTGCGCCGCATCGGCCGCGGCCGCAGCGCAATCTCGAGCCGCCTTGGTCTCGCCAACCCACTCGCCCACCGGGTGCGCACGCTGCTCACCGTCGGACCCTTCGCGCTGGTCGTGTTCACCCTCGTGTACGCCGAGGGACTGTCGAGTCTGATCACGTCCGAGGTCAATCACCTCGGTCCGGTCATTGCAGGCGACTACCAGATCTACGCGTCCTCGAGCGCGGCCCGCCCGTACAAGTTCGCCGATCTCGATTCGCCCGACGTGACGGCAATCGCTCCGATCAGCAACTTCGTCGCGTCCTTTAGCCGCGGCAACGTCAACCAACGGTTCTGGCCCGTGAGCGCGTTCGACGCGCGCATAGTCAAGGCGAAGCCGCCGACCCTGCTCGCCCGCGACCCGCGCTACAAGAACGACCAGGCCGCCTTTGCCGCGGTGGCGGCCGATCCCGACCTAGTGATCGTGCCCACGAACTTCCTCTTCGGCGAAACCCAGAGCATTGGCATCACCAAGAGCGATCCGCTGGCTCCGCCGCGGCCCGGTAACACCTTCACGATGTTCGACCCGGTAACGGGCAAGGCCCGCGACGTGACGGTTGCGGCCACGACCTACGCCGACGTCACTGGCCTCGGTGCGTTCTACGGCGTCGACGGCGCCAACGACATGTTCGGCAAGCGCGTCGTGGAGAACGCGGCGTTGATCGCAACCACCGGCGACGCCAGCGCACTTACGAAGCAGTTGGCCCAGGCAGGCGTCGACAACGGCGTGCAGGCCTACGTGGTCGAGACCGCCGCCGCGGACTACTTCTCCTTCGTCAACGACATCGTGAACCTTTACCGCAGCGATCTCGGTATCGGCATCGTGGTGGGCATCGCGGGCATCGGCGTCGTGCTCGTGCGTTCGGTGCGCGACCGCCGTCGCCAGATCGGCACGCTGCGCGCCATGGGAGTCGACTCCAAGCAGATCAGTGCAAGCTTCATGATTGAGGGCGCGTTCGTGGCCGTGCAGGGCCTCTTGATCGGCGCCGGTCTGGGCGTGCTGAACGTGCTGACGCTCACCAAGAGCGACATCATCGTCAACGTGCTCGGCTATGAACCGGCGCTACCGAGGCCACCCATCGCCATCGCGTTCATGGCGATGCTGCTGCTGGTTGCCGCGCTGGCTGCGAGCTACGGACCAGCGAAAGCCGCGAGCCGCATCCCCCCGGCCGTCGCCCTCCGCCTCGTCGACTGAGTCCAACCAACGGCCTGTGATTATTGGTAACGGTCTTTGCTACCGATAATCACAGGCCGTTGTATTCGGTTAGGCGTTAGAGGCGACGACGAGGTTGGTGAGGACGGACGCAGCGGCGCCGGAGTCGAGCGCCGCGATAGCCGCCTCGACGCCGTCGCCGAGTTCGTCGACCACGCCGGCCACCACGAGGCCGGCCGCGGCGTTGAGCACCACGATGTCGCGGTGCTCGCCGGCTTCGCCGGCGAGGACCGCGTGGGCGAGCACGACGTTGGCGGCGGTATCGCCGCCAACGGGCGCCTTGGCCCGGCGCCTGAACCCGAAGGTCTCGGGATCGACCAAGTGCTCCACGACGAGGCCGTCGCGCACCTCGAGCACGGTGGAGGTACCGGTGAGGGTCAGCTCGTCGAGCCCGTCGGACCCGTACACAACCATGGCGCGCTCCGCTCCGAAGCCGAGCAGCACGCGGGCAACCGTCGCGGCCATCGAACCGTCGGCCACGCCCACCACCTGGCGACGGACGCCGGCCGGATTAGCTAAGGGTCCCGCGAAGTTGAACACGGTGCGGATACCAAGCTCCCGACGCACCGGCCCTGCATGACGCATTCCCGGGTGAAACTTCGGAGCGAGCATGAACCCGATGCCAGCTTCGGTGACGCAGCGGGCCACCCCGGCACCGTCGAGTTCCACGTTCACGCCGAGCGCTTCGAGCAGGTCCGCCGAGCCCGACGTGGCCGACGCCTTGCGGTTGCCGTGCTTGCACACCTTGCCGCCTGCACCAGCGACCACGAACGCCGCCAACGTCGACACGTTGAATGCGGCCTCGCGCCGCTGGTCTGATCCGCCGGTACCGCACGTGTCGATCGCGTCGGGATCCACCGTGAAACCAACGCACGCGTCGCGCAATGCGCGCACAACGCCGGTCAGTTCGTCCGCGGTGATGCCGTTGGCCTGCACACCGAGCAGCAACGCGCCGATCTGCGCCGGTGTTGCTTCGCCGGCGAGGACCGCGCTGAACGCGGCGTAGGTCTCCTCGAGCGAAAGATCCTGCGCGTCCTTGAGCTTGTCGAACAGCTCAGGCCAAACGACGGTGCCTGCAGTCAACTCAGTCCCACCAAAGGTCCTTGTTCAGCACGCCGCGCCCGATGAGGCCGAGCTGCACCTGGGAGGTGCCCTCAACAATCGTGAGCTGACGAGCGTCGCGGTAGTAGAGCTCGGTCATGTGGTCCTTCATGTAACCAGCCGCACCGAGCAGCTGCACCGCAAGACCAGACGCCCGCACGGCCATCTCGGTCGCGTAGTACTTGGCCATCGACAGGTAGGGCACGAACTCGCGGGTGTACTCGCCGCGGTCGGCCATCCACGCCGAGCGGTAAGTGAGGAGACGGGCGGCTTCGATCTCGGTTGCCATCTTGGCGATCTCCCACTGGATGCCCTGGAAGTCCGCAATGGTGCGAGTGAACGCGGCGCGCTCCTTCACGTAATCCACCGCGTACATCAGCGCACCCTCGGCTAGGCCGATGCCGCGCGCCGCGACGATCGGACGCATCGCATTAAGGCCAAGCATCGCGAGCTGAAAGCCACCGACTTCACCGATGATGTTGCCCGCAGGCACGCGCACGTTGTCGAGCAGCAATTCGCCCGTGTCGACGCCCCGCACACCCATCTTGCGATCGGTGGAACCGACACTGAGCCCGGGCGAGTTTCGATCGACGATGAACGCGGTAATCGAATCGTGATCGCGGGCCGTGGGCTCCTTGGTCTTGGCAAAGACCATGTACCAGTCCGCCTGCACGACGCCCGACATCCAGCACTTGGTGCCGCTGAGGATGTACTCGTCACCGTCCTTGATCGCCTTGGTGCGCATGCCCATAACGTCGGAACCGGCTTGGGGCTCGGAGAGACCGAACGCGCACCGCTTGGAGCCGTCGGCAATCGACGGTAGGTATTTCTGCTTCTGCTCCTCGGTGCCTGCGATCATGATCGGGCCCGTGGGCAGGCGGGTGAGCAGCAGCATCAGCGCACAGGTGTTGGAGTACTTCGCGACTTCCTCGATGGCGAGGGTCAGCCCAAGGATGCCGGCACCGCCGCCGCCGTAGTCCGTGGGGATGCATAGGCCGAGCAGATCAGCGTCTTTGAACGCCTGAAAGACGTCCTCGGGGTACTCGCCGGACTCGTCGATTTCACGCGCCCGTGGCTTGATTTTTTCCTGCGCCAGCTTGCGCACGGTCTGTTGCAGAGCCAGCAGTTCGTCAGAAAGCGCAAAATCCATGCGGCGACACTAGAAAAGCTTGGGTGAGTCGCGCCTATCGGATTCGTCATTATGTGGCGGCCGACCTCGACCAGCTTTACGAAATCTGCCTCCTAACTGGAGCCTCCGGCGAGGACGCATCGTCGCTTGTAACAGACCGCAGGCTGTTCGGACACGTGTTCGCCGCGCAGTACGGCCTGCTCGAACCCGAGCACGCCTTCGTGATCGAAGGCGCCGACGGCGCCGCAGCGGGCTACGTGCTGGGAGCGCTCGACACCGACTCGTTCGAGCAGCGCTGCGACCAGGAGTACACACCGGCACTGCAGGCGCAGTACCCCACGGGAAGCGGTGAGACCGACACCGACAGGATGCTCATCGGGCTTATCAACGGCCCGCCGCACAAGTCGAGCTCGATAACGCGTGCGTACCCGTCGCACCTCCACATTGACCTACTCCCGAGCGTGCAGGGCGCCGGCAACGGCCGTCGGATGATGGAGACCTGCATGGACGCGCTGCGGCGGGATGGCTCGCCCGGGCTCCACCTTGGTGTGAGCGCGCAGAACGACCGAGCGCTGGGGTTTTACGCCCACCTGGGATTCGAGGAACTGCACGTGAACGCGTACGTGCACGTGCTTGGAGTGCGGTTCTAAGCCCCGCTTTAAGCGGTCTTGCGGCGCTGACGCACGATGCGCCGCCGCTCGCGCTCGGTTGCTCCGCCCCACACGCCTTCTTTCTCGCGTGCAGCCAGCGCAAACTCGAGGCATGCCTCCCGTACCGGGCAGGCATCGCAGACGGCCTTCGCCGGACCCGCTTCTTCGTCCGTAACGGGGAAGAAGATGTCGGGGTCAATGCCTCGGCATGCTGCTCGGTTTCGCCAAGTGGCGTTCATCAGGCGATTTCACATCCTTGCAAGGGTTCTTATGGGAACAGCCAGAGTGCTACCCCGCTGGATGCGAGGCCAGGCATTATCTACGAACATCGGTTGCGTGGTGCAAATTCCCCAGGCGGCGAACCGCTAAACCTGCCCAACTATTGCCATTTCATGATTTTTTATTGATTTTCATCGCATCACGCGTGAATCACCCGGGATGTAACCCCAGGCACGTGGGACCTTTAGGATCAGCGCCCGTGATGGCGCACGAGATTCAGGGCGACAAGGGCAATCGATCCCGGCACGTAACCGCCGTGGTGTTGGCGATCGCCGCCATGGTCCCGGGCGTAGTGCTGCGGTTTTCGGGTGGTCACCCGCCCGAGCCACTCGCAGCCGTGCTGTTTGGCCTCGCCATCATCGGGTCCGCCTTTCTCCTGAGCTGGGCCGCCGAAGTGGCCCAATTGGACATTTCGGCCGGGCTGGCGATTGCGGTGCTCGCCTTCATCGCCGTGCTGCCCGAATACGCGGTCGACCTCGTGTTCGCCATGAAGGGCGGGCACAGCTTCAAGGGCGCGGGCTACGCCAGCTGTCCGGCGCCCAAGGGATCCGACGAATCGCCCTGCTCGCTCGCCTTGGCGAACATGACCGGCGCCAACCGCCTGTTGATCGGTATCGGTTGGTCGCTCGTGGTGTTTCTGGCGTGGCGTCAGTGGAAAAAGCGGGGCGAGCCCGAGCGCGGCAAGGAACTGCAACTCGAGCGCTCCCACGCCGTTGAGCTCGCCTACCTCATGCTGGCGACGGCCTGGTCGCTGTTCATTGCGCTGCGCCGCTCGATCACTCTGCTCGACGCCGCCGTGCTGGTTGCGCTCTTCATCGCGTACACCGTCCGCATCTCGAAGGCGCCGGCGGAGGAACCGCACCTAGTGGGGCCCGCAGAGTGGTTCGGCACGTTCTCCACCACCAAACGCCGCGTCGTAGTCATCGCCCTCTTCTTTGGCGCAGCGGGTGTGATTCTGTTGTGCGCTGAGCACTTTGCTGAGGCACTCGTAGGCACCGGCCGGTCCCTCGGTGTATCGGAGTTCCTGCTCGTGCAGTGGCTCGCGCCGCTCGCCTCCGAGGCGCCCGAACTCCTCGTCGCGGGCCTGTACGCGATGCGCCTCAATACCGACAGCGCGCTCGGCACGCTCGTGTCGTCGAAGGTCAACCAGTGGACCTTGCTGGTCGGCACCCTTCCGGTCGCGTTCGCGCTGGCGTCGGCGTCCAAGCACGGCCTGCCGATAGACGGGCATCAGCGCGAGGAGCTGTTCCTCACTGCAGCGCAGTCCGCGTTCGCGTGCGCGGTGTTGATCAACCTTTCGATGTCGACTCGCGAAGCGATCCAGATGTTTGCGCTGTTCATTACGCAGTTCGTCGCCACCGCGATTGGCCCCGATGAGTGGCACAGTCCGGTCCGCATTGTGACCGCAATCATCTATCTACTGCTCGCAGCGCGACTGTTCTGGAAGGAGCGCGCGTCGCTGCGACCCCTGCTTCGTGACGGGTTCCGCACCAGTTACGAAGAACTGAGCGCATGACGAGCTTCGACCGCGCTGCGCACCTCGCTCGCTTGGCGAATGAGACCTTCGACGTGTTGGTCATCGGTGGTGGCATCACCGGCGCAGGCGCCGCGCTCGACGCTGCGTCGCGTGGCCTGTCCGTCGCGTTGGTGGACAAGGGCGACTTCGCGTCGGGCACGTCGTCGAAGAGTTCCAAGCTCGTACACGGGGGTCTGCGCTACCTCCAGCAGCGCGAGTTCCGTCTCGTGTACGAGAACCTGCGTGAGCGTCAGTTCCTGCTCAACAATGCGCCCCACCTCGTCACGCCCCTGCCCTTCCTCATCCCGATCCTGGGTAAGGACGGCGCGGCCAACGCAGCGTTGGCCAAGATCTACTCGGGCGTGCTGCGCACCTACGATTTCACCGGTGGGGTGCGCATCGGCCACCGCTACAAGCGCCTCACGCGCGACGAAGCGATTGCGCACTTGCCCACGCTGCGACCCGATCGTCTCGCGTCGGCGTTCCTTTACTGGGACGCCCGCGCCGATGACGCCCGCCTCACGCTGACCATCGCACGCACTGCGGTCGAGCACGGCGCCGTGATCGCGAACTACGCGCCGGTCGCGTCGCTCGTGCACGAAGGCGGTCAGATCCGTGGCGCGGTCCTCGAAGACGGCACGACGATCCGGGCCCAGGTCGTGGTGAACGCGACGGGCGTGTGGGCCGACAAGGTGCAACGCCTCGACCCCACTGCCACCCCGATCACGATCCGGCCGGCCAAGGGCATCCACGTGACCGTCGCCCGCGCGAAGGTCCCTGCAGATATCGCAGTAGTGCTCAATGTGCCCGGCGATCGGCGTTCGATCTTCGTGGTCCCCTGGGGCGATTTCGTGTACCTCGGCACCACCGACACCGATTACGACGGGCCGATCGAGAACCCTACGTGCACGCCCGAGGACGTCGAGTACGTACTGCGGGCCGTGAACGCGGCCACCACCGCGACCGTCACCGCCGACGACGTCACCGGCACGTGGGCGGGCCTACGACCGCTGGTGGCCGACGCCAAGAGCACGCGCACGGCCGACTTGTCGCGGCGTCACTCCGTCACCACGTCGCCCGCCGGAATGATCACGGTGACGGGCGGCAAGCTCACGACGTACCGCAAGATGGCCCAGGACACGATCGACGTAGCGGTGAAGGCACTCGGCCGCGGCGGGCGGTGCAAGACCAAGCGTCTGAAGCTGCTCGACGACACCGCAGCGATCGACGCGCTCGTGACCGCCGACCCGTCGCTGGGCGAGGCCCTCGTCGCCGGGTTGGAGTACCGCAAGGCCGACGCCGTGTGGGCCGCGCGCAACGAGATGACCCAGACGCTGTCGGACCTCTTGACGCGACGCACGCGGGCGTTATTGCTCGACCGCGACGCCACGATGAAGGCCGCGCGCGACGCAGCCGATCTGGTTGCGCCCGAACTGGGTTGGTCGGCGGAAACCGTTGCCGCGCAAATACGCGCGTTTGAGCAGGAGGTCGCCCACCAGTGACGAATCGTGGCTCGCCCACACCACCGATCGAGTTCTCGACGGACGCGGCAAAAACCACCAGCCGTTTCGCTTCGCTCGCCGTTGCGGTGCCCGAAGCGGTGCGCACACGTCTGGGCGATGTGTGCGCAAACGTCTCGAGCGACGAAGCCGAGACCGCCGAGGCCGGCCGCGACTGGTGGCCCCTCGCGATGCACTGGGCGCTTGCGGGTGAAACCCCGGCCCGGGCCAGCGTGTTGGCGCGTCCGGCGTCGACCGCCGAAGTGTCCGAGGTGCTGCGGGTGTGCAACGACGCCGCGATCCCGGTGACGCCCGTCGCCGGACGCAGCGGTGTGTGCGGAGCGTCGGTGCCTGTATTCGGCGGCGTCGCCCTCGACCTCACGGGCATGAGCGGCATCACCGACGTAGACGACGCGTCGCTGCTTGTGCGCGCCCGGGCCGGGACCTTCGGCGACGTGTTCGAGGACGAACTGCGCGCCGACCACAGCCTGACCGTGGGCCACTGGCCGCAGTCGATCGCCCTCTCCACGGTTGGCGGCTGGGTCGCCTGCCGCGGCGCCGGCCAGTACTCGACGCGCTACGGAAAGATCGAAGACATCGTGCGCGGCCTCGAGGTCGTGTTGGCCGACGGCACCGTCGTGCAAACCGGCGGCCGCGGGCCGCGCCAAGCCGTCGGCCCCGATCTCAACCAGCTCTTCGTCGGCAGCGAGGGCACGCTCGGTGTGATCACCGAAACGCAGTTCCGCGCCCATCCCGTCCCCACGAGCGAAGGGCGCGGCGCGTACGGCTTCGCGTCGTTCGCGGCCGGGCTCGAAGCGTGTCGCCTCGTCCTACGCGCCGACGCCAACCCCGCAGTGCTGCGCCTCTACGACGCGCGCGAGAGCCGTCGCCACTTCGACACGCCACGGGGCCAGTGCGTGCTGCTCGTGCTCGACGAGGCCGACCCCCACTTGGTTGCGGGCAACCTTGCGGTGGTTAACGACGCGTGTGCACGTGCGGGTGCGGAACGACTCGACGACCACCTGCTCGACCACTGGCTTGCGAGTCGCAACGACGTGGCCGGTCTCGAGAAGGCTGTGCGCGGCGGCATCGTCGTCGACACCACCGAGATCTCGGCTCGCTGGCGCGACCTGCCCACGATCTACGACGCCGTGGTCGCGGCAATGGAGGCCCTGCCCGGCACCATCGCGATCACTTCGCACCAGAGCCACGCCTACACCGACGGCGCCTGCCTCTACTTCACGTGGGCGGGGACGCCCCAGCAGGAGGGCGCGGAGGCGTGGTACCGCCTGGGGTGGGACACGGTGACCAACACGGTGCTCGCGCACGGCGGCGCGCTGTCGCACCACCACGGCGTGGGCCTCAACCGGGGCCGCTTCCTCCAAGACGCCCTCGGCGCGGCCGGCTATGGCGTCTTGCAGTCCATGAAAACGGCGCTCGACCCGAACGGCATCCTCAATCCGGGCAAGTTTTTCCCGGATACGCCCTGGGGTGCGGTGCCCTGGCTGTGAACCCCACCCTGGCGAACATCGATCGCTTCGCCGTGCGTCGAGGCGCGTTGGGCGTGCTCATGTTCGTGGCCCCGGCCTACGTGCTCGTGCAGGTAATGGCCGCGGGCAACAAGGACTCGTCGGCGTGGCTGCTGCTCGTTGCCGCGTTGCTGTTCGGCGCCACCTTCGGTGGCTACGCCGGCGCGCGTGACCGTCCGCCCACACCCATGGCTCACGGCGCGCTGTCGGCAGGTTTGGGCCTCGCGTTGTTGTTCGTTGTCGCGCTCTCGGTGCAACTGCTGCGGGGCCACCTCACCCTGGGCGCGTCGCTCACCGCCTTGGTGATGCTGCAGATCGGTACCGCACTCGGCTGCCTCGGCGGCCTCCTCGCAGAGAAGGGGTACCGGCCCAAATGACGCGCGTACTTGTGGTTGACGTCGGTACGTCGTCGGTTCGTTCGGCGGTAGTGGCCGAGGACGGATCAGTGACTGCGTTGCATCAGGTGCCGACGCTGCCCGCGTCGCCCGAACCGGGCCAGGTTGAGTTCGATGCGATCGCGGTGGCAGAGGCCGTGCTCGCCACTGCGAAGGCCGCGCTCGTCGAGGCGGGTGGGGTCGATGCGGTTGGCATCACCAACCAGCGCGCCTCCACGATCGTGTGGGATCGCGCCACCGGGCAACCCGTCGGTCCCGGTATCGGCTGGCAAGACCTCCGCACCGTCATCGACTGCCTGATCCTGCAGGGCGAGGGCGTCCGCGTCGCGCCGAACGCGTCGGCCACGAAGGTCGGGTGGCTGCTGAATCAGTTCGATCCCGAGCGCACCCGCAACCTGTGCTTCGGCACGGTCGACTCGTGGGTGGCCTGGACGCTCTCGGGCGGCGACCTGCACGTGATCGACGCGACCAACGCGGCCGTCACCGGTCTCGTCGACACGGGCGCAACGCAGTGGGACGCGCAGGTCACCGACGTGATCCGCATCCCCGCTGGCATCTTGCCCACGATCGTCGACACCGCAGGCGTCGTTGGTGTTGCCCGCGCGCTCCCGGGAGCGCCGCCGATCGCGTCGCTCGTGGGCGATCAGCAGGCGTCGCTCATCGGCCAGGGCTGCGTGCGGCCCGGAGTCGCGAAGATCACCTTCGGCACCGGCGGCATGCTCGACGTCGTGACGGGCCCGACGCGTCCCACCGCGAAGAACCGATCAGATGCTGGATGCTTCCCGATCGTCGCGTGGCGTCATGCGGGCGAGACCATGTGGGGCCTCGAAGGCGCGATGTTGTCGGCGGGCACGTGCGTCGAGTGGCTGCGCGACGACCTGCAACTGATCGCCACGTCGGAGGAGTCCGATTCACTCGCGGCATCGGTGCCCAACGCCGACGGCGTGTTTTTCGTACCCGCTTTTCTCGGCCTCGGCACGCCGAAATGGGACTTCGGTGCGCGGGGCGCGCTGTTCGGCCTTACGCGCGGCACCACGCGTGCCCACGTCGTACGGGCCGTGCTCGAAGGCATCGCCCATAGGGGCGCGGACCTCGTCGACGCCGCCGAAGCCGACCTCGGGCGGGGCGTCGACGCGATCCACGTCGACGGCGGCATGTCGGCCAACGCAACGTTTTTGCAGGCCCTCGCCGACACGTGCGGACGCCCGATCGAGGTGTCGCCTCAGCGCGAGGCCACAACGCTGGGCGCCGCGTACCTCGCGATGGTCGGCATCGGCGCGATCAGTTCGGTGGATGAGCTCGAAGGCCGCTGGTCGCCCTCGCCCGTCGTCGAACCCTCCGGCACCGACCCCCAACGCGAGCGCTGGGCCGACGCCGTCTCCCGCGCAGCCCGCACCATCCCCGACCTCTCCGGTGTGGAGTTCTAGGCGCGGCGGATTAATTCGACCGACACTTCCATGCGGTCGAGGGTGGCACCGGCGTAGACGCCTTTGAGGGGCGCGACGTCTTTGTAGTCGCGGCCGGTAGCGATCACGACGTGACGCTCGCCCACCGCGACGTCGCCGGTGGGGTCATAGCCCCACCAGTCACCCGTCCACACGTCGACCCAGGCGTGGCTCTCGCCCCGCACCGATTCGCCGAGCGCAGCGTCGGGACGGTTGTGCACGTAGCCCGACACGTAACGAGCCGGAATGCCGAGGTAACGCAGCATGGCGAGGCTGACGTGGGCGAAGTCCTGGCACACGCCCTGGCCCGCCGCGAACGCATCGGATGCGGTGGTCGACACCGCCGTCGAACCGGGCGTGTAGCGCAAGCGACCCCGCACGAGATCGAAGACCGCGTTCGCCGCGGCGAAGGGATCCTCAGTTGCCTGGATGCCCTCAAGGGCAACCGCCATGGTGTCGTCGACGTCGACGAGCGAGGTGAGCTGGAGGTATTCGAAGAACCGGTCGCGGGCGCGTACACCGTGCAACTCCTTCCAACCCAACTGGTTGAAAATCTGCATCGCGGTGGCGGTCTCGGTGTGGGAGTTACCCACCACCGTGAGGTGATCGTGGGGCTGGTGCAGATCAAAGCTGTGCACGGTCGTACCGAACGCATCGCTGTAGCGGAAAGGCGTGACGCGGGGCGTTACGTCGATCGAGGCCGACAGCACGGTCTGACGCGGCCCGCTGATGGGCGTGAGCCGCGCTTCGTTGTAGCTGCTGTCGACCTCACCCGTGTAGCGGTAGGTGGTCGAGTGATGCACCTCAAGACGCCACGCCACTACGCGGACCACTCCATGGGCTTGGTCTGGCGGAAGTAACGATCGGCCACCGCCGCGGCGGCCTGGGCCACTGCGCCCTGCAACTCGCCCAGATGGAGCGGGAGGTCGGCGAGGAGATCGTCGAGGCGGCGGTACTCGAGATCGGCGGCCGAGCGCCCAAGCAGGCGACGGGCTTCGTCGTCCACGGACGTGCGCACCAGCTGCCGGTCGAGTTCGACCAGCGCAGCTTCAGCGTCGCTGAGCGAGAACAACACCGATCGTGGGAAGGAGCGGTCCAACAACAAGAACTCGGCCACCAGGCTCGCGTCCACCGCACGCCGGTAGGTACGCAGATAGGCCTCGTGGGCCGAGCAGCACAACAGCGTGGTAACCCAACCGCCGGGTGTGTCGGCCACCGTGGCGCGCGCGATGAGCAGTCGCGCCGTCATGTCGACGCGTTCGAGCGCGCGACCGAGCACCAAGAAGCGGTACCCGTCGTCGCGACACAGCGTGGAGTCGACGAGTCCGCCGACTACTGCGGCGCGTTCTTTTACGTAACGGAAAAACGAGTTGGGGCCCAGGCTCCGAGCGGTCGCAACGCGCCCGGGGAGCGCATGGTGGGTTGCGTTGAGCGTTTCCCACATCTCGGAGGAGATCGCCTCGCGCGCACCGCGCGCGTTCTCGCGGGCGGCGAACAGCGTCGCCGCAATCGAGCTTGGGTGCTTCGGGGAGTACGCCAGGACTTCGTTGATCGCGTCGAGCGTGACTTCACCCTTCACCGCGTCACGCGCGCCCATCACCGCGAGCAGGGCGGCACACGCAGCCGACTCGTCAACGAGCGCGTCTTGCACTACGAGGTGGTAGTGGACATCGAGGATGCGGGCGGTGGCCTCGGCCCGCTCCACGTAGCGACCGATCCAGAACATCGACTCCGCGATACGACTCAGCACTGGACGCGACCTTGCTGTTGCTGTTGCTGCTGCTGTTGTTGGTCGTAACCCTCGAAGGGCCCGGGGTCGGGCGGCATTGCTTCGAAGAGCTGTTCTTGGGAAGACAGGCTCACCGGCATTGGCGGCGGCGACTCCGGCGATCGCGACGTGGCCAGTGGATCGGCGAGCACCCACGTGTCCTTGGACCCACCGCCCTGCGACGAGTTCACCACCAAGCTGCCCTTGGGCAACGCGACGCGCGTCAGGCCACCCGGTACCACCCAGACGCGGGACCCGTCGTTGACCGCGAACGGACGCAGGTCGATGTGGCGAGGCTGGAACTTGCCGTCGGCGTGGGTAGGCGAGGTCGACAGGTGCACAACCTCCTGCGCGATCCATCCCCGCGGATCAGCCAGCACTCCCTCGCGCAGCTTGGCGAGTTCTTCGTCGCTCGCTTGCGGACCAATAACGAGGCCGTAGCCGCCGGATGCGTCAACCGGCTTGAGCACCAACTCGTCGAGTCGACCGAGCACGGCCTCGCGCACGTCGGGGTCGTCGAGTCGGTAGGTGTGCACGTTGGGCAGGATCGGCTCCTCGCCCAGGTAATAGCGGGTCAGATCGGGCACGTAGCTGTAGACGAGCTTGTCGTCCGCCACACCGTTGCCGACCGCGTTGGCGATCGTTACTTCCCCGGCACGAGCCGCGTTCATGAGGCCGGCGATGCCGAGCGCGCTATCGGCGCGGAACTGCACCGGGTCGAGGAACTCATCGTCGAGACGCCGATAGATCACGTGCACGCGACGCTCGCCAGTAGTGGTGCGCATGCGAACGATGTTGTTGCGACATACGAGGTCGCGGCCCTCAACCAGTTCGACACCCATCTGGCGGGCCAGGAACGAGTGCTCGAAGTACGCGGCGTTGTACATGCCGGGGGTGAGCACGACCACGTTCGGATCGTCGACGCCGCCGGGCGCCGCCGCGCGCAGCGCTTCGAGCAGCTTGGCGGGATAGGTGGCGACGGGCAAGACGCTGTGGGACGCAAACAACTCTGGGAACACCTGGCTCATCGCCCGACGGTTCTCGACTACGTAGGAGATGCCCGAGGGCGTCCGCAGGTTGTCCTCAAGGACGCGAAATGTGCCCGCTTCGTCGCGGATCAGATCGATGCCCGACA
>JBKJQZ010000259.1:0-9765 GCA_046594835.1 Acidimicrobiales bacterium
GTCAACGTCATCGGCATCGCGCGCGTGTCGCGTGCCGCGCTGCCCCACCTGCGCCAGTCGCCGAGCGCGTCGATCGTCAATACGAGCTCGATCGCGGCGTGGGCGGGCTTGCCCCAACGCGCCGTCTACAGCGCGACCAAGGGCGCCGTGCTTGCGCTCACTTACGCTATGGCGGCTGATCATGTGCACGAAGGCATACGGGTCAACTGTGTGACGCCCGGTACCGCCGACACGCCGTGGGTCGGCCGGCTGCTCGACGCGGCGCCCGACCCGGAGGCCGAGCGCCGCGCGCTCGAAGCCCGTCAGCCGATGGGCCGACTGGTCACGGCGGAGGAAGTGGCGCGGGCGATCGTGTACCTCGCGTCACCGCTTTCGTCGTCGACCACTGGGATTGCGCTCGCAGTCGACGGCGGTATGCACGGGCTGCGGCTACCGAAGTAGCCGGGCCTACGCATCAACACGATCCGGGTCACGCGAGTCGGCGACCATTGACGCCGTGATCGCGACCGCCAACACCGCCGCGATCACGCCGAGTGAGACCGCGGTGGGCAGGTGTAGCTCGAACGGTTTTCCGATCAACAACATCTTGATCCCGACGAATCCCAGGATCACGCCGAGACCGACGTTGAGGTAGCGGAACTTGCCCTGCATCCCGCCGAGTAGGAAGTAGAGCGATCGCAGGCCGAGGATCGCGAACGCATTCGCCGCGAACACGATGAACGACTCGCGGCTCACGGCCAGGATCGCAGGCACCGAGTCAACTGCGAACACGACGTCGGTTGCTTCGATGAGCACGAGCACCGTAAACAGGGGAGTGGCGAGGCGCTTGCCGTTGGCGCGGGTGAACAATTTCTGCCCGTCGTAGTCGGGCGTGGTGGGCACGATCCGTCGGATGACGCGCATCGCAATGCTCGCCTCGAAGTCGACCTCCTCGGATTCGTCGTGATGCGCGATCTTCCACGCCGAGTACAGCAGGAAGCCGCCAAAGAGATACAGGATCCACTCGAAGCGCTCGATGAGCGATACGCCCGCGACGATGAAGACGCCACGCAGGACGAGGGCGCCGAAGATGCCCCAGAACAAGACCCGGAACTGAAACTCGCGGGGCACGCCGAAGAACGAGAAGATCACCGCCCACACAAAGACGTTGTCGATAGACAGGCTCTTCTCGATGAGGAAGCCGGCGTAGTACTCGCCGCTGGCCTGTCCGCCTTGCCAGACCAAGATGACAAGGCCGAACGCGAGCCCGATCGAAATCCAGACGGCGGACTCGATTGCCGCCTCTTTGATCGTGATGACGTGCGCAGTTTTGTGCACGAACAACAGGTCGACAATGAGCATCGTGGTGATGGCAGCAATCAGCGCCACCCACGCCCACGGCGGTGCATTGAATTTTGCGAAGTCGCCACCGGCCGAGGCGGCAGCGACAAAGGGATACGGCAATGGAGTTCTCCTTCGGTTCGTAGGTAACCGAAGGTCTCTCCCGCCCTGGCTGGGCCGTGAACGCCGGGCCCGGAGGCCGTACTGACGACGAACGCGTGATTGGGATACTCCCCTTCAACTCGAAAGAGTAGCCGGAAGCCCACACAACCTGGCCGCGCCCGTCGACGAGTCGGTACCGTTTAACGGAGATGACCGATACGTCCAGCGTGCCCGTGTTGCCCGAAGGGCCGGTGACGATCATGTTCACCGACATCGAGGGTTCCACCGCGCTGCGCACCAGTCTCGGCGACCGCGCCACCGACGAGCTGTTTGCTCAGCACGACGAATTGATCCGCACGGTCGTGGCCGAGCACCACGGCTACGACCAGCACGCGGCGTTGGGCGACGGCTTCCTCGTCGTGTTTGTCTCCACGAAGCGCGCCGTCGCGTGCGCAATCGCGATTCAGCGCGCGATGGATGTGTTCAACCGGCAGCGCAGCGCGGCGCCCCTCCAGGTGCGCATCGGGCTCAACACGGGTGAGGTCACGCAGAACGGTGCGCAGATTTCGGGCGAAGCGGTACACGCAGCGGCGCGCGTGTGCGCGGCAGCCTCGGGCCGGCAGGTGTACGTCTCCGACATCACTCGTCAACTCGTCGGGACGGTTCCCGACGTCACCTTCCGCGACGTAGGCGAACACGATCTCAAGGGGTTTCCTGTGCCGTGGCGGCTCTACGACGTCGTCTGGGTGCGGGAGTCGGCGGCGCCCAGGCAGCAGGTCTTCGTCGCGCGCGAACAACAGTTGGCGACCTTGCGCGATCACGTCGCCAGCGCCATCGATGGCCACGGCGGGGTTGTATTGATCGGCGGCGAACCGGGTGTCGGCAAGACGGCGCTCGTGCGGCAGCTAATCCGCGAGGCCGAGCAGCGCGGCGCGCTCGCAGTGTTCGGCCGCTGCTACGAGTCCGAGGGTTCGGTCGCGTATTCGCCGTTCGTCGAGATGCTCGAGCAGGCCCTCTCGCTCATGCCGCCCGACGTCGTGCGCGAAGACATGGGCGACGACGCGCCCGAGATCGCGCGCATGGTTCCGGAATTGCGGCGCCGGTTTCCCGACATCCCTGCCGCGCTCGACATCCCGCCGGAGCAACAGCGTCGGTACTTCTTCAACGCGGTGTCGTCGTTTATCGCGCGCGGGGCCAAGCGGTTTCCGTTGCTGATGGTGATGGACGACGTCCACTGGGCTGACGAGCCGACGCTGCTGCTCATCGAGCACATCGCGGCTTTGGTGCCTGACCATCGAATCCTTGGCATCGGCACGTATCGCGACGTCGAACTCGAGGTGTCGCGTCCGCTGGCCGCCAGCCTTGAACGAATGGTGCGCGCCCGCAGTGTCGAACGCATCAGCTTGAGTCGATTCGGCGTGACCGATGTCGCCACGATGATCGAAGCGCTCGCGGGGCAGACGCCCCCGCCAACAGTGGTCGAAGCCGTCTTCAGCGAGACCGAAGGCAACCCGTTCTTTGTGGGCGAGGTGTACCGGCACCTGGTTGAGGAGGGGCGTCTCTTTGGGGCCGACGGCGCGTTCCGAACGGACCTCACGATCGACGAACTCGACGTGCCCGAAAGCGTCCGCCTCGTGGTCGGCCGTCGGCTTGAACGCCTGGGAGCCGAGCCGCAAAAGGCGCTCGCGGCGGCTGCGGTGATCGGCCGCGGGTTCCCGTTCCGGCTGCTCGAAGAGATCGTCGAGGTGTCATCGTCCGCGTTGCTCGACATCGTCGACGACGCCGAGGCCGCGCAGGTCCTGGTCTCGGAGGAACGCGACGGTGAGGTGTTTTTCTCGTTCGCTCACGAGTTAATTCGCCAGACGCTGCTGTCGGGTCTCTCGGTCTTACGGCGCCAGCGATTGCACCTCGCGGTCGCTGACGCGATCGAGCGACTCGATCCCAACGCAATCACCCTGCGCCCCCAGGAGTTGGCCGACCACCTCCTCAAGGCGGGTGCCGCCGCTGACCCGAAGCGGCTTGTGAACATGCTCACTGCCGCAGCCGAGCGCGCGCTGAGCGGAGCGGCCTTCGAGGCCGCGCTACGGCTCGTGGACGACGCGATCGCGCTCGTCGACGATGGCGAGGACGAGCGGGCCGGTGCGTTGCTCGAGTTACGCGGGAACGCGTTGCGCGCGCTTGGTCGGCTCGACGAATGCGTGGTCGCGTGGGATCAAGCCGTGACGCAACACATCGCGGCCGGCGATCTCGAAGCAACGGCTCTGCTCTCGTGGCAGATGGGGGTGTTGCACATATGGCTCGGTCATTTCGACGACGCGTTCGGCGCGATGCACCGCGGGGTTGAAGCGGTGGGCGAGGCGCCGGTCCCGGAGCGACTGTTCGTCGCCGCCGGACTCAGCTCGCTACTCGGCTTTGGTGGCCTCTACGAAGAGGCGGTCGCGGCCGTGGACGAAGCGCGGGCGGCGGTCGGCGACACACGCGATGACCGCGCGCTTGGTGTCGCGTTGTGGACGGACTCGATCAACGGATGGAACTACGGCCGCCTCGATGTATGCATCGACACCGGGTTGCGGGCCGTCGAACACCTCCGCAAAACCACCGACGCATGGACGCTCGCAGACGCGATGGCGTGGGTTTCCTACGGGTTGCTGTGGAGCGGCCGAGCCGTCGAAGGTCGGGCGATCGCGGCGGAAGGAGCGGAACTCGCGGCACGTGTCGGCCACACTGGCACCTATTCAATGGCGACCCGCTCGATGGCGTGGGCGGACTTTTTGGCCTCGGCCGACATCGCCGCGGGCGAACGCGCCGCACTCGCCGATCTGCCGATCGTGCAGTCGATCAACTCGCCCTGGGTTGCACTCACGCACTCCTGGGTGGCTGCGATGCGCCACCTCCAAGGCCGCTTCGATGAGGCGGCGCGCGACGCGGACGAGGCCATTCGCCTGATGCCTCCGTCCGCGTGGACCGGCATTGGGGAGGCGGCCCAGTTACGCATCGTCGCGGGTATGGGCGATCGCGAGCGATGCATTGCCCTTCTCGACAATCCCGAGTTCCCGTCTGCGTGTCCCGTCGACGAGGTGCACCCCGGCGGCGCGCAATTCCGCTACCACGCGGTCCTCGAGGTGGTCGCAATCCTCGGACTTCGCGACCGGGCCGCCGCGCTTTATCCCCACGCGTCCCGCCTTCCCGAGGCGTTCAAGTGGGTGTGGATGGACTTCAGCATCTCCGAGCGCCTCGCCGGAATGATCGCGCTCACCGCCGGCCTGCTCGACGACGCGGAGCGACACCTCGACGCCGCGGCGCGCGTCGCAGTCGATTACGACAACCCGCTCGACGCGCCCCGGGTGGAGCTGTGGCGCGCAAAGTTGCTGCTTGCGCGCGGCGAGCGCGCGCAAGCGCGCGCCGTGGCTACGCCAGCACGCGACGAGTTCGCGCGCCGCGGTGAGATCCCGTACCTGACCCTCGCCGACGAGCTGCTCACGGAGCTCGCCTAGATAACGGGCGAGCGCCCGCCGCTCGCGCGTTCGGCCGCCGCCATCAGCTCGTCACGGAACTGCGGGTGCGCGATCGCCGCCAGTGCTTCGCCGCGTTGGCGCACGGTGAGTCCCTGGAGTTCGGCCGAGCCGAACTCGGTCACGATCACGTCGACCTGGTGACGCGGCGTGGTGATCACGGTGCCGGCCGGGAACCACGGCACCAACCGCGAACGCAGCTCGCCGTCGATAGTGACCGTGGACGGGATGCAGATGACCGACCGGTCGTCGAGGTCGAGCGCGGGACCCGACACAAAGTCCTCATGGCCCCCAATGCCCGAGTACTGGCTGCCGCCGATGGTGTCGGCAACGAGCTGACCGTGAATGTCAACCGCCATCGCGCCGTTGATGGTGATGCAGCGAGGATTGGCGCCGATCGCTTCGGGCGAGTTCACAACGTCGACCGGCAAGAACGCGACGTCGCGATTTTCGTGCAGCCAGTCGTAGAACTCACGCGTGCCAGCGGCGAACGTCGCGACCGACACCCCGTCGAACACGCCCTTGTTGTTGGTGACCTTGCCCGACTGGTGCAGGCGCATGAGGCCAGTCGTGAACATCTCGGAGTGAATGCCGTAGTCGCCGCCGTCGCCTTGGGCCAGCAGGCTCGCGACGACCGACGGGATGGATCCGATGCCGGTCTGCAGCGTCGCACCGTCGGGCACAAAGCGGCGCACGACTTCTGCGATGGCGCGGTCGGTGTCGGTGGGCGGCGGATCGGCGACTTCGACCGGCGCGCCGTCGCTCTCGACCAGCACGTCGATCTCGTCGACGTGGAGCCGGTGCCTGTGCGCGCCCAGTCCATAGGTGACGGGGTAGTTCGGTGAGACCTCGACCACGAGCAGTCGGTCGGGGTCAGCGCCCACCGCGTGCGCTTCGGCGAGGGTCGCGCCCGCATGCAGTGAGAGGCTGCAGAACCCTTCGGCATCGGGCGGCGCCGCGGTGGTTGCGAGCACGCGTGGGTGGCTCGCCGCGATGATCGGAATGCCCCGACGAAAGTCGGCTGGGGCGAAGCTGATGTTGGCGCCGGCGTCGCGCAACATGCGCTCGATCGGCCCAAAGAAGCCGCTCAGGTAGTGCACGTTCTTGTGGTTGAACAGGTCGGTCAGGACGGTGAGCAGCGACCCGCCGATGCGCAGGTTTTCCCAGTCGTCGCGCTCGCCGAGCGCCTCCAGGAATCGAGGCGGGTGTCCGGGCCCGAGCGGCAGGCACAACGTGTCGACGGGGTTGAGTTGGGCGGCCGCGTCGGCAGGGGAGAGCGTGCGCATGGGCGCGACCGTACTGCGCGGTACGGAGGAGCGGCGCGTAGTGCAAAGATGCGCAACGTGAGCATGACCGTTGACGACATCAACCTGACCAGCGCCGAGTTTTGGACCCAGTCGCTCGAGGCGCGCCAAGCTGGCTTCGCGACGCTGCGCCGAGAAAAGCCCATCGGGTTTTTCCCCGAACCCGAGTTCGGCGGCCTGGCGCTTGGTCCCGGCTACTACGCGCTGACCAAGCACGCCGACGTGCTCGAGGTGAGCCGCAACCCGCAGGTGTTCTGCTCGGGCCTCGGCTCCACATCAGTTACCGACCTGCCTCCTGAGGCGAGTGAGTTCTTCGGGTCGTTCATCGTGATGGACGACCCGCGCCACGCCCGACTGCGCGGCATCGTCGCCCGTCGCTTCACGCCCAAGCAGCTCGCGAAGGTTATGGAGAACGTGGAGACCGTCGCCAACGAAGTCATCGACAAGATGCAGGGCGACGGCGAGACCGACTTTGTGAAGGCCATCTCGGCGCCGTTCCCGCTGCTGATCATCATGGACATGATGGGCATCCCGCGCAGCGAGTTCGCAACCGTGCTCGACGCGACAAACAAGATCCTCGGCGCCGGCGACAAAGAGTTCTTCAACGGCGCAGCCGACGAGGAAATGTTCGGTCAGGTGATCGGCGCGGGCATGACGCTCGTGCAGCTGATGAACGAGGTGGGCGAGTTCAAGCGCACCAACCCGGGCGACGACCTCACCACCGCGCTCATCAACGCAGAACTCGAAGACGACATGCTCACACCCGTTGAGCTGGGGTCGTTCTTCATCCTGCTTGCGGTTGCCGGCAACGACACCACCCGCACCGCGCTTAGCCACGGCATGCACTACCTCACGCAGAATCCCGATCAGCGCAAGATCTGGCAGGACGACCTCGACGGTGTGACCGCCACTGCGGTCGAAGAGATCGTTCGCTACGCGGGGCCGGTGGTTTACATGCGGCGCACGCTCACCGAGGACTACGTGCTGTCGGGCAAGGAACTGAAGAAGGGCGAAAAAGTCGCGATGTTCTACGGCTCGGCGTCGCGCGACGAAGACGTCTTCGAGAACCCCGACGTGTTCGACGTGCGCCGAAACCCGAACCCGCACCTCGGCTTCGGTGGTCCTGGCCCTCATTTCTGTCTCGGCGCGCACCTCGCCCGTCGTGAAGTGAACGTGATGTTCCGTCGCCTGTTCGAGCGCCTGCCCGACATCGAAGCAACCGGCGACCCCGTCCTGCTCGACGCCGCCGGCCTCCCGCTCGTCACCGGCGTGAAGCGCCTCCCGGTGAAGTTCACCCCGGTCGGCGCCTAACCGCCCGCGCAGAAGCGAACGCTGGGTCCGGGGCCGCGTACCTGGGATCACCGTGCGACACGACCGCTCGCATGGCGGCGCACCGTACCCCGCAGTACGGTGCCTTGCGTGGAGTTCAACCTCGCCCAAGTGCACGCGGCCATCGCCGACGCGATTCCCGACCGGGAGGCCATTGTGTGGCGCGACCGGCGCATCACCTACGGCCAGCTCAACGAGCGGACCAACCGCTTGGCGAACGTCCTTGTGGCTGCGGGTCTCGGCGCGCGGGGCGACCGATCGGCGCTCGCCGGTCACGAGTCGAACAACGACCACCTCGCGGTGTACCTGCACAACGGCAACGAGTACCTCGAGTCGATGCTCGGCGCGTTCAAGGCGCGTTGCGCGCCTTTCAACGTCAACTACCGCTACGTCGCCGAGGAACTGCGCTACCTCTTGCACGACTCGCAGGCGAAAGCGCTCGTGTTCCACAGCGCGTTCGCGTCGTCGGTGGCCGAGGTCCGCGACGCCCTGCCGCACCTCGCAGTGTTGTTGCAGGTGGACGACGCATCGGGGGCTGCGTTGCTCGACGGTGCGCAGTGGTACGAGGAGGCGCTCGCCGCCGCTTCGGCCGACGCACCGGCCGTCGAGTACAGCCCCGACGACCTTTACATCCTCTATACGGGCGGCACGACCGGCATGCCCAAGGGCGTGCTGTGGCGCAGCGCAGACATCTTCGTGGCGTCGCTCGGCGGCCGCGCTGGCACCGCTGAATGGGAAAGCCTTGAGGCGATCGTGGACGTGGCCAAAAACGGTGGATCCACGGTCCTCCCAGCTCCGCCGTTCATGCACGGCGCGGGCCACTGGGTCGCCCTGAGCGCATTCACCGGCGGCAACACCGTCGCTATTCAGGACGACGTCGTCGGTTTCGACGCAGATGACATCCTCCGCACGATCGAGCGCGAGAAGGCGTCGCTGCTGCTGATCGTGGGCGACGCCTTCGGCCGCCCGCTCGCCGACCAACTCGAGATGAAAGGCGCAGATGGCTACGACTTGTCGTCGTTGTTCGCCATCATCTCGGGCGGCGCGCCGCTGAACTCCACGATCAAGGATCGTTTGCTCGCGGCGATGCCCGGCAAGATGATCATCGACGCGGTTGGCGCGTCGGAGACGGGCACGCAAATGAGTCACGTCAGCTCCGGCGGCGCCCAGGCATCGACGGGAACCTTCACGCCTGGGCCCGGCGCCGTGATCGTGAACCCGGACATGACTGCGGTGCTGGAGGCCGGCCACGAAGAGATCGGCTGGCTCGCGCAGCAGGGTCGGGTGCCGCTGGGGTACCTCGGTGACGCCGACAAGACGGCCAAGACGTTCCCCGTGATCAACGGCGTTCGCTACTCGGTGCCCGGTGACCGCGCCCGTCTCACTACGGAGAACATCATCGAGCTGTACGGCCGCGACTCGGTCACTATCAACTCGGGCGGCGAGAAGATCTTCGCTGAGGAAGTGGAGCAGGCGCTTGCGCACCACCCCGATGTCTACGACGTGACCGTCGCGGGGCGCCCGTCGGAGAAGTGGGGCGCTGAGGTTGTTGCGATCGTGCAGTTACGCGAGGGCGTGACCGCGGACGACGTCATTCAAAAGTCGCTGCTGGCCGAGGCCGAGAAGCACATCGCGCGCTTCAAGCTGCCCAAGGCGTTCAAGTTCGTCGCCCACGTCCAGCGCTCGCCATCGGGCAAGGCCGACTACCGCTGGGCGAAGGCCCAAGCCGAGACCGCCTGAACCGTTCTGTGAGTGATTTACGTCGCTGAGCGACGCGAATCACTCACAGAATCATGCGCCGGGCGCCAGCCCGGGACGCCCACGAAAATCAGTCGCATCTGTTGCTCGGTGCGCGCCGTGATCGCAGCCTCTTCACCGGGTGACGCGTCGATCAACTCGCCAGCCATTGCGACCATCGTCTCGACGATGAGCGCCGAAAACATGCGCCGGTCCTCGGCGGGCCATGCGTGGACAACCGGGAACGCGGCGAGGTCGAGGCCGAGTTCGTCACCGAACAGCTCGAGTTCTCGACGGATCGCGCGCCGCAAGCGTCGCACGCCGCCGTGGCGTTCGCGCGCGATGAAGCGCATGTGGCCTTCGTAGGCGCGGACATGCTCGTTCAGTACTTCGATCGAGCGGTGGATCGCGTCGTTGTAGAGCTGGGGATCGGCGCGGGCAACCCGCAACATCTCCCGCAG
>JBKJQZ010000268.1:0-7453 GCA_046594835.1 Acidimicrobiales bacterium
CTGCGGGAGATGTTGCGGGTTGCCCGCAGCGAGCTGAAGGACTCCTCGACCAACACCAAACCGAGCTCTTCGGTGTCGTCGAAGTGGCGGTAAAAGGCGGTGGGGGTGATGCCAGCCTCGCGGGTTATCTCGCGGAGGCTGATGCTGTCGAAGCTGTTCTTGGACAGCAGCTTCAGTGCGGCCCGGACGAGGGCCTGACGGGTGAGTTCCTTCGATTCCCGGCGGGAGGAGGAAACCGAGGACGCTGAAGACGGCCGTCGACTCCTGTGTGCACGCTCGTTCACCACGTCAGCAGGGTACTGCGGAGCCATTGGTTCCTTGTGGCCAATGTCACACAAGATTTCAGTTGACATGTGTGCACCATAATGCTTACAGTGCACACATGTCCACTGAAACTATTATTCGTCGCCGGAGCGTCCTCCGCCGCGCGATCGGGGCCATCGATGCGATGACCGCCCCGCACGGTGTCGACCGCTACCTCGAGCTCGCCCTTCCGACCTGGTCTATGACCGAGGTCCGGGGCAAAGTTGTGACCGTCGCCCGCACCACGCCGGGATCGGTCACCCTGACGATCAAGCCGAACGGGAACTGGGGCGGCTTCGAAGCGGGCCAGCACACGCAGCTCAGTGTCGAGATCGACGGCGTGCGCCACACCCGCTTCTACTCAATGGCCAACGCGGCGTCCGACGCGGGGCTGATCGAGTTGACCATTAAGGCGCACCCGCACGGCACCGTCAGCAACTTCCTCGTTGCCAACGCGCAGCCCGGCATGGTGGTGGCGCTCAGCCCGGCGCAGGGCGACTTCGTCCTGCCCGCGGCCCGCCCGTCGCGTGTGCTGCTGCTGAGCGGCGGGAGCGGCGTCACCCCGGTGATGTCGATGTTGCGCACGCTCTGCGCCGAGGGCCACACCGGTCCCGTCACCTTCGTGCACTACGCGCTCAGCGCGGAGGATCACCTCTACCGCGACGAGGTCGCAGCGCTCGCCGCAGAGCACACCAACGTGCGCGTCATACGGATCTATACAAACGCACCCGGCACGGGCGACGCCGAGGGGTTCTTCACGTCTGACCAGCTCGATGCCATCGAGCCCGCGTGGGCCGATGCCGAAGTCTTCGTGTGCGGCCCCGCGCCGCTGATGCACTCGGTGCGTGCGCATTACGCGTCGAGCGGCCTCGCGCACCGTCATCACGACGAGGCCTTCACGCTCGACGTGATGGTCGGTGAATCCACCGGCGGCACGGTCACCTTCGCCGCCTCCGGCACCACCGCCACCGACGACGGCCGCAGCTTGCTCGAGCAGGCCGAGGCCGCCGGGCTCAACCCTGAATCCGGATGCCGCATGGGCATCTGTCACACGTGCCCCCGTCTCCTCGCTGCCGGCACCGTCCGCAACGTCGTGAACGGTGAACTGTCCGAAGCCGGCGCCGCCGTGCGTATCTGCGTGAGCGCGCCCGTCGGCGACGTCTCCATCGATCTTTAAGGAACTGTCATGACTCCAACTACCACCACCGCTGCCACCACTGCACAGAAGTACGGCCTCAGCGCCGCACAGCTCGAGGCCTTCGGCACGGAGATCGAGGCGATCCGCGCGTCCGTCGTCGACGACCTCGGCCAAGGCGACGTCGATTACATCCGTCGCATGATCAAGATCCAGCGCGGCCTCGAGATGGGCGGCCGCGGCCTGCTCTTCGCCGGTTTCCTCCCGCCGGCCTGGATCGCCGGGACCGCGATGCTCGGCGTCTCGAAGATTCTCGACAACATGGAGATCGGCCACAACGTCATGCACGGCCAGTACGACTGGACCCGCGACCCCGCGTTGAGCGCGAAGAGTTTCGACTGGGACACCGCAGCGCCGGGCGACCAGTGGCGTCACTCGCACAATTACCTGCACCACACCTTCACCAACATTCAGGGCAAGGACCGCGACATCGGCTACGGCGTGCTGCGCATGAGCGAAGACCAGCCGTGGAACCCGGTGTTTCTCGCTAACCCAATCTTCGCGACGCTGCTCGCGCTGAACTTCGATCTGGGTGTGATGCTCCACGATGTCGAGTTCGACCAGATCATGGCGGGCAAGAAGTCGTGGGCCCAGCAGTGGCCGATCCTGCGTGACGGCCTGCGCAAAACCGGCAAGCTCCTCGCCAAGGACTACGTGATCTGGCCAGCGCTGACTGGGCCGATGTTCCTCTCCACGGTTGCCGGCAACCTCGTCGCCAACACGATGCGCAACGTGTGGGCCTTCACGATCATCTTCTGCGGCCACTTTCCGGCCGGTGTGCACGAGTTCAGCATCGACGAGTGCGAGGGCGAATCGAAGGGGCACTGGTACTTCCGTCAGATGCTCGGTTCGGCCAACATCACCGGCGGCAAGCTCTTCCACATCATGTCGGGCAACCTCAGCCACCAGATCGAGCATCACCTGTTCCCCGACATCCCTGCTCGTCGGTATCACGAGATGGCGCCGAAGGTCCAAGAGGTGTGCGAGCGCTACGGCCTGCCGTACAACTCGGGCTCGCTGTCCAAGCAGTTCGGCTCGGTCGTCAGCAAAATCGTGCGCCTCGCCGCCCCCTGGGTCGGCCGCAACGACAACCGCAAGGCCCCGGTCGCGACGCCGACCGAGTCACCCGTCGCCCTCCAACCCGCTGCCTGAGACCACGTGCTGACGGAGTTTTCGACCGTATGGGTGGAAAACCCCGTCAGCAGTTACGCCGGGCGGCGTTCACCGGGCGCTGAGCGTTGCGAGGCCGGGACCTTCGAGATCTTTTAACGCGTCGCGTCGGCCGAGCATCGCCATCAACAGCGCTTCGCCGGGGCCGCGCACCGCGGGCCCTTCGCCCCACGACCAGTCGAGGTCGGTCGCGACGAACTGCAGGCCCTTCGTGCGCTTGCGTGCTCCGAACACCGATCCGAGCTTGGGCGTCGCGTCGAGCGCGGCCAGTAAGCGATCCTGCGGGACGGTGCGCGTATGGCCGAGCGCTCGACGGATGTCTTGGTGGTGGGTGAGACGGTCCAGCAGCGTCAGCTTGGGCGGGAACACGCGGCACGTGCCGGCCCACGCGTTGCGTGTATCGAAGTCGCTCACCAACGCATCAGCTGTCCGGCCCTCGGCGCGGGCGATGGAATAGGCCTTGCCAGACTTGTCCGACGAGAAGCCGTAGCGCGCCAGGCGGAAGGGAAGCGTGGCCAAGTTCATTTCGTTTCCGTAGAGGATGTGGCCCACGACGTCGCGCACGCGCCACCCGTCACACAAGGAGGGCTTCTCGAAGTCCGACGGATCGAGGGTGTGCAGGTAGGCGGACAAGTCAGCGTTCTCGGCGTCGTGTAGCGCGCGGTAATCGGTCGGCATGGGCCCCAGCCTTACCCGTGGAGGCCGAGAAAGTCACGTCCAAACCCAAGGAGACTGGCGCGCACAGTTTTGTCGTCGAGGTCCGCGACGAACTCGTGACCGGATGAGCTGACCCCGATAGCTCTAGATCTTTTTGGTTAAGGTCGCGCCATGCCCGGAATTGGCGTCGACGCTCGTCGCCGCGAGAAGCCGCAGCAGATCGCAGACGAACTGCGCCGCCTAATCGTCGAGGGTGATCTCGCCGACGGCGCATCGCTCGGCCATGAGCCGGATTTGATTCAACGCTTCGGCGTCTCGCGACCGTCGCTTCGTGAGGCGCTGCGCATCCTTGAGGCAGAAGGTTTGATCACCGTGGTGCGGGGCGTGCTCGGCGGCGTGGTTGTGCGCCAACCCGATCACCGCACGGCCGCGCGCACGGCTGCGTTGGTGCTCCAGTCGCGTGACGTGCGTCTCGAGGACGTGTTCGACGCGCGCTCCATTCTTGAGCCAGCGGCGGTGCGAATAGTTGCGTCGGCTCGAAACCACAAGGCATCGGGGAAGCGCCTGCGCGAGTTGGTCGCGGCGCAAGAGGCCGCCAAAGACGACGTCGAAGCGTTCGGCGCGGCCAATGCGCAGTTCCATCGTGAGCTTGTCGCGATGGCGGGCAACCAGACGCTGACGATCATGGCCGAAATGATTACCGAGGTAGTCGAGCGCGTTGTCGTCTCGCTCGCACGCGTGAAGCAGAAGGACTCGGCGGCGTCGCGCCGGCGCGGCATGGAGTCCCAGACCCTGCTCGCCGACCTGACCGCCCGCGGCGAGGCAGACGCCGCCGAAGAACACTGGCGTAGCCACATGGCGCTCGTCGGCAAGCTCATTGTTGGGACCGAAGCCAAGACCGTGATCGATCTCCTCGATCACTTTGAATAGGCCGACCGTGAACCAGCCGCCGTCGGGGCCGCATGACCCACTCATGACTACGCCGGCGCGACCAGCCGATTCGATGCGACGGACCACGTCGATTGACACGCAGTATCCGGAGCCGGGCGCGACGAAAGTCGCGATCACGGTGCGCGGCCGCGACCTGCACACTCCGGCCGATGCGAACGCTCGTGTCGTGGATTCGTTGGATTTCGACCTTGACGCCGACTTGGCGCTCGGCGCCGTTTCCGGCTTCGCTTTGTCGGGCCCGGCGGCCGCGCTAAACGGCGCCGCGCTACGAGCGGGCTTTCGCCGCGACCTCGGCGAACGGCTGGCCGACGCCGCGCGGGCGCGCACGTTGCTCTACTCCGTGCTCGAGGACCTGCCCGGCGCGTTCCTTGTGTCGGGCTACGCGCTCGTGCGCGAGAAGTTCTGGCCCGAGGATCCCGCCGACGGGCCCGCGCGCGCGCTGCGCCAAGTCAACGTGTGCGCGGGATGGGAAGCGGAGCGCACACCGCACCTCACGTTGGTTGCCAACGGCGTAACGCCCCTGCCCTACGGTCCTGTCGCACCAGTGCTCGAAGCCGACGACCCCATCGGTTGGCACGCACTCGCTGCGCTTTCGTTCGGCACGGTCCGGCGGCGGCGGGTTATGGACGTGTGGCGCGACGGATCCACGGTGATTGCCCGCGCCCACTTCCGCGACTCCTTCACGTCACACGACCAAGAAACGGTGATGCACGAGTACGCGACCGATGTGGTTGTTGACGGTGGTGGCGTTGTTGGGTCGCTGGTGGTCACGCCGCGCGTGCTGCCGTGGGCCGAGTGCCCCAATGCGATCGCAAGCGCGCAGGAGGTCGTTGGTCTCCACACCGATGAGATCGGCGAACGCGTGCGGCGCGACTTCCACGGGACCCGCACGTGCACACACCTGAACTCCACCCTCAAGACGCTCGCGGACATCGCGGCCTTGAGTAGAACACTCAACTAACAAAGCGAGGGGAACCAGATATGGCGTGGGATTTCGAGACCGAGCCCGACTACCAAGAGAAGCTCGACTGGGTCGACACCTTCGTGCGCGAGAAGGTCGAGCCGCTCGACTTCCTCTTCCCGCGTGAGCAGTTCACGCCGCTCAGCCCACAGCGCCGCAAAATTATCGATCCGCTCAAAGACGAAGTCCGAGCCCAAGGTCTGTGGGCCACGCACCTCGATGCCGACCTCGGTGGCCAAGGCCACGGCCAGCTCAAGCTCGCGCTCCTGAACGAGATCCTCGGCCGCTCGCTGTGGGCGTCGATCGTGTTCGGGTGCCAGGCGCCCGACACCGGCAACGCCGAAATCATCGCCCACTACGGGACCGATGAGCAGAAGGCCACCTACCTACGTCCGCTGCTCGACGGCGAGATCTTCTCGAGCTACTCGATGACCGAACCGCACGCCGGAGCGGACCCGACGATGTTCACCACCCGAGCCGAGAAGGACGGCGACGAGTGGGTCCTCAACGGCCGCAAGTACTTCTCGTCCAACGCAAGCACGGCCTCGTTCCTCATCGTGATGGCCGTGTCGAACCCCGAGATCAGCGCGTACCAGGGCATGTCGATGTTCCTTGTGCCGACCGATACGCCGGGGGTGAACATCGAACGGAACGTCGGTCTGTGGGGCGAGCCGATCAACGAAGGCCACCACGCGCTCATTCACTACGACAACGTGCGTGTGCCGGCAAGCGCTCTGCTCGGCGGAGAGGGCCAAGCGTTCGCAATTGCGCAGACCCGCCTCGGTGGCGGCCGCATTCACCACGCGATGCGCACCATCGGCATGGCGCAGCGCGCCATCGACATGATGTGTGAACGCGCGCTCAGCCGCGAGACCCAGGGCAGCCTGCTCGCCGACAAACAATTCGTGCAGGGTTACATCGCCGACAGCTACGCACAGCTCAAGCAGTTCCGTCTCTTCGTGCTCTACACCGCGTGGGAGATCGATAAGTACAACGACTACAAGCGCGTGCGCAAAGACATCGCGGTCGCGAAGGTTGTCATGCCGACGGTCCTGCACGACATCGCGTGGCGTGCCATGCAGGTGCACGGCGCGCTCGGCACCACGAACGAGATGCCGTTCTTCGGAATGATTCACGGCGCCGGAATCATGGGGCTGGCCGACGGGCCAACCGAGGTGCACAAGATCACCGTTGCCCGTCAGGTGCTGCGCGACTACAAGGCGACCGACGGCATGTGGCCGACCGCCTGGATCCCCGGCCGCATCGAAGCGGCCAAGGCGCAATACGCCGACGTGCTCGAACTCGAGGTCGGCAACCTGTGATCGACCTCGACGCACTCGCGGCGTGGCTCGACACGCAAGCCGTCGCGGGGAAGGGCGAGCCGATCGAGTCGAACTTCATCGCCGGCGGTTCGCAGAACGAGATCTACGAGATCCGTCGAGGCGCGCTGCACGGCGCGCTACGCATCCCGCCGCCGTCGGCGCCCGAGTCACGCGACGAAGGCATCTGGCGCGAGTGGCGCATCATCGAGGCGCTCGACGGCTCCGACGTACCGCACACGCCCGCACTTGCCGCCTGCCGCGACACCAGCGTGCTCGGCCGCGCGTTTTACATCATGGGTTTTGTCGAGGGATGGTCCCCGATGGGCCTTGAAACCTTGCCCGACGGGACGAGGCCGTGGCCCGCTCCGTTCGACGCCGACCTCGACGCGCGCAAGGACCTCGCGTATCAACTCGTCGAGGGCATCGCACTGCTGGGCAACGTCGACTGGCAGGCGAAGGGTCTGCACGATCTCGGCCGGCCCGACGGGTTCCACGAACGTCAGGTCGATCGCTGGACGGCCTTTCTCGAACGCATCAAGGGCCGCGAACTACCGGGCTTCGACGAGGCCGCGGCGTGGCTGCGCGCGCACAAGCCGATCGATTTCGTCCCCGGCCTCATGCACGGCGACTATCAGTTCGCCAACGTGATGTATCAACACGGCGCGCCCGGCCGCCTCGCCGCGGTGGTCGACTGGGAGATGGGCACCGTCGGCGACCCCAAGCTCGACCTCGGTTGGGTTGTGCACAGCTGGCCCGTCGACACAATGGATCCGGCGGCGTCGACTAGTGGCTACGTCGACATGTACGGGATGCCGTCGCGCGACGACGTGCTGGCGCACTACGCCAAGGTGTCGGGCCGCCAGGTCGACGACGTGGACTACTACTGCGTGCTGG
>JBKJQZ010000274.1:0-2812 GCA_046594835.1 Acidimicrobiales bacterium
GCAACCGGTGCTACTGGCGCAACCGGGCCGACCGGCGCAACCGGGCCGACCGGCGCCACGGGCGCAACCGGTGCAACGGGCGCGACCGGCGTCACTGGCCCTACCGGGCCTACCGGCCCCACCGGACCCACTGGCGCGACCGGCGCTACTGGTGCAACTGGCGATGTCGGCGGCCTCGGCCCCACGGGCCCAACCGGCGCAACCGGAGTGACTGGTGCGACGGGCGCAACCGGAGTCACGGGCGCGACTGGCGCCTTCGGTGCGATCACGACCGTCGAGGTGACGAACTCCAGCACCGGTACCACCGTGGGCCAGGGCGCCTTCTGTCCCGCGGGCACCGTGGTTCTTGGCGGCGGCGCAAAAGTCATCAGTCCGGGGGGCAACGACGCCTTCCTGATGTCGACTTTCCCGTTCGACAGCGGCGACCCGGACACCCTCGACGACGCGTGGTACGGCGAAGCCGCGTATCCGTCCAACGGCTTCGCGGGCTCGACCTGGAGCATTACCACCTACGCCCGCTGCGCGGCCGGTAGCTAACCATTCCTGCTCCACGACAACGTGGCCTGCTTTCCACCGCATCGGTGGGAAGAGCGGGCCACGTTGTTGGTTTTTAGTTCCAAGGTCTCGGGCTATGTGCCGAATGGTTGCCTGGCAACCGAGTTGGCACAAAGTCCAAGGTTGGCTGGCAACCGCGTAGCCTGAGCGCGTGGTTTTCCGGCTCTTCGTCGCCTTCCTGATCGCCGCGGTGATCTGGCGGACGGGCTTCTGGATGCTGCGCACCTTTGGCACGGTGCCGCCGGCGCCGCCACCTCCGGGCGAACTGCGTCGCATCAAGATGAACTACCGCTGCTCGCTCTGCGGAGCGGAAGCGCGCATCACGCTGGCGCCGACGGAGGCACCCGAGCCGCCGCGTCACTGCATGGAGGACATGGACTTCGTCCCCTCGTCAGAAGCCTGACGGCGTAAAAACGTTATCCACACCTAGGGGAAAAGTCTGGGGAGAACTACACCTATGTAACTCCCAGGACGCGAGCCGTTTACCTGCCGGTTGGCTAGTGGTAACGAGTGGCGGTGACAAAACCGCCAGTAATGAGACCGAGGCCGACAAGCAAGTAAGCGTTCTTCGCGCCGCCGGGGAGTACCCCGAGATAGTTCGTCACGATCATCAGCATGCCGAGGCCGAGCAACGTGAACATCAGGACTGGCACCCACATGGGGCTGACCTTGTATTCCTTCGGGATCGGCGGGGTGTAGCGACCCTGCGAGGGCTGCGTCCCCTTGGCGGTTGTACGCCCAGAAATGCTTCCCTTGGGCGTCACGCGCCCTGTCGTCTTTGGACGGTCACCGCTAGCCATGGCGGCAGAATACCGTTCGACTCGTGCGAAACCGTGTGCGGCCCGTTGTTGCGCTCGCATGCGCGCTCATTGGCTTCCTCTTTATGACCGCCGTACGGTCGCACCCGCCGAGCCCTGAGGCCCGCCTTCCGCGCCAGTATCGGCTCGCTGCGCTCATCCAGCGCCAGCAAAAAACTGCGGCCGAGCTGCGCACCGAGGTCGAGCAACTGCGCAAGGAGCTCGCCACCGCGTCGCTCGGACCCGACGAGAGCGAAGCGTCGAGCCGTTCCACCGCATTGCGCTCGAGCCGTCTCGCCGCGGGCCTCATCGCAGTGCGCGGCCCCGGCATGCGGGTGGAGCTCGCGGACTCCTCGCTCAAGGACTCGCCGAGTGGCGACGTAAACGACCTCGTCATCCACTCGAGCGACGTGCAGGCCGTGGTGAACGCGCTGTGGCGCAGCGGCGCGGAGGCGATGGCGATCAACGGCCAACGCCTCGTAAGCACGAGTGCGGTGTTGTGCGTGGGCAACACCCTCCTGCTCAACGGCACCGTCCACTCACCGCCCTATGTGGTGAGTGCGGTTGGCGCGGACCGCAACAAGTTCGGCGCCGACTTCTTGGTTGACCGACTGCGCCGCGACGCCGAAGCGTTCGGACTCACGCTGTCGATCCGCAGCCTGGGCACCCTCAACATCCCCGCCTACGACGGATCAGCTGTGCCGAAATACGCACGGCCCTCGTAACATCACCCGATGGCAGCCGACGTCGTCGTCATCGATAACTACGACAGCTTCGTGTACAACCTGGTGCAGTACCTCGGTGAGCTCGGCGCGACGCCAACGGTGTTCCGTCACGACGAGATCACCGTCGACGAACTCGCGGCCCGCAACCCCGACGGCATCCTGATTTCGCCTGGGCCTGGCAACCCCAACGAGGCCGGCATCTCCAATGCGGTGATCGAGCAACTCGGCCCGCGTATCCCGCTGCTCGGGGTGTGTCTGGGCCATCAGTGCATCGGCCAGGTGTTCGGCGGACGCATCGTGCGCGCCCCCACGATCATGCACGGCAAAACCAGCTTCGTGGAGCACGAAGGCCAAGGCGTGTTCGCTGGGCTCAGCAATCCGTTCGAGGCCACGCGCTACCACTCGCTGGTGATCGACCCGGCCTCGATGCCCGACGCGCTCGAGGTCACCGCCCGAACCGCCGACGGCGTAATCATGGGTGTGCGCCACCGCGAACACCCAATCGAGGGCGTGCAGTTCCACCCCGAGAGCATCCTCACGACCGTCGGCCACGACCTGTTGCGCACGTGGCTGGGATCGCTGGCTCCCGTTGCGTCCTAGCGCGAGCGCCGGACCGATCTACCCTTTGCGCCGACATGGCTGATCGTCCCGCTCCCATCTTCGGAGGCCGCTACCAACTTCGCCGCCGCATCGCTCGCGGCGGCATGGCCGAAGTGTTCCTCGCGCACGACCGGA
>JBKJQZ010000338.1:0-4079 GCA_046594835.1 Acidimicrobiales bacterium
CGATCCGCCCATCCCCATCCGCGTCGCGCAGGAGGGCTGGGCGAAGTTGCCCGAGCGCGCGCCCGCACTGAACGCACGCGTGCAAGCCGTACGCGACAACCCCAAGGCGCTCGGCGATCAGCTGCGCGCGACGCCGCTCGCGTTCGTGGCGGGCGACTGGAAGATGGGCAACCTCGGTTCGCACCCCGACGGGCGCACCATCGTCCTCGACTGGGCATACCCCGGCGCCGCGCCGCCCTGCATCGAGCTCACGTGGTACCTCGCCATAAACGCAGCGCGCATCCCGACCACGAAGGACGAGACGATCGCAGAGTTCCGCGCCGCGCTCACGCGCCGCGGCATCGATACCGACGGGTGGTTCGAACGTCAGTTGGGGATGTGCCTCCTCGGTGCGATGGCGATGCTCGGGTGGGAGAAGGCGTTGGGGAGCGACGACGAACTGGCCTGGTGGGACGACGCCATCGCCCGCTACTTGGTTGACTAACGGGCGCTAGCTCGACAGGTGGCGCAGGAAGAACTGCTCGTTCAGCCCGAACATGAACGGCGGGATCGCAGCGTGCGCACCCGGGTTCACCATCAGCGTCTTCTCAGCTGACGAGAACGCGTCGTAGAGCGCGATGCCGTCCTCACGGGTGAAAAGCTCGTCACCGCTCTGGAGCATGAACTGCAGCGGTATCGAGACCGACGCGGCGTTCTCCGCGTAGCGACGCCCACCGGCGTTGATGCCGGCGAGGCCAAGCACCGCGCAGGTGATGCGCGACTCGGCCGCAAGCAGCGGGACGCCAAACAATGTGCCCATCGAGACACCCCAGTAGCCCGTCGTGCCTGCGCCAACCTCGGGCAACGCTTCGACTGCGTCGATCGTCGCCTGCCACTCCTCGACCATCATCTGGGCCCGACGCTTCCGCTCGTCGCCGCCAATCGAGTTCATGCGATCGCGCACGCGCGCGAATCGTTCCGTGGCGTCGAGTGCACGCTCGTCGGCCGGGACGCGGTCGCCGTGGTCGGGCGCGTCGATCGCGACCGACGCCCAGCCGTGCTCGGCCAGGCGCCGCGCAAACGCCGGGATGTGCGCGACCTTCTTGTGCTGGGTCCCGCCGTGACCAAAGAGCACCTTGGGTCGAGGGCCCGTCGCGTCAACGGGTGTCCACAACACCCCGGGTACTACCTCGTTGCCGACCTTGAGGTCGAAGCGCCGTTCGATCAGCCCGCCCTTGTTTTGCTCGCTCACGATGTCCATAAGGGCGCACAGTACGTCTACGGTCCTAGCCCGTGTCGGACGAACTCGACGACCTCGAATCAACTGAGGAAGCGGTCCTCGGTGGCGACCACCCGTACCGACGGGGCAGCGCGCGCGCCGCGCTCGCGCATCGCGACTTTCGTCTGGTGTGGTCCGGCTCGCTCGCCTCCAACATCGGCACGTGGATGCAAAACGCCGCGTTGGGCGCGCTCGCGTACGAGCTGACGAAGTCGTCGGGCTTCGTTGCGTTGCTCGGTTTCGCGCAGCTCGGGCCACTGCTGGCGCTCTCGCTGGTGGGTGGGCTGCTCGCAGACTCGATCGACCGGCGGGTGCTGCTCGTGTCGAGCCAGTGCGTCCAGATGGGCCTGTCGTTCGTGCTTGCGTTCGTCGCGTCGCAGGATCACCCGGCCAAGGCCGGGCTGTTCTTCTGCGTGATGGGCATCGGCATCGCGAACGCACTCAGCGCGCCCACGCTCTCCGCCGTGCAGCCCCAGCTGGTGGGAATGGAAGACCTGCCGGGTGCGGTGTCGCTGCAGTCGGTCCAGCTGAACCTGTCGCGCGTGATCGGCCCGGTGATCGGCGGACTGATCCTTCCGGTGATCGAGCCGTCGGGCGTCTTCGCGGTGAACGGCGTCACCTACATCTTCGCCATCGCCACGCTGCTGATGGTCAAGATCCCGCGTCCGTATCCCGACCACAGCGAGCAGGGTCTGCGGCGCGTGCTCGGCGGGTTCAAGGTCGCCCGCGAAGACAAGCTCGTGGGCCGGTGCCTCACGATGGTCACCGCGTTCTCGTTCTTCTGCCTTCCCTTCATCGGACTGCTACCGGTAATCGCGGGCGAGAGCCTCGGCATGGACGTGACGGGTTCCTCCTACGGACTCCTCTTCGCATGCTTCGGCACGGGCGCCGCGCTCGGCGCGATCGCCGTTGGCACAGTTCTCGTGCCGTATTCCAAGGCACGCGTCGTGAGCCTCAGCCTCCCGTTGTTCGCAGCCGCGCTCGCCGGACTCGCGGTACTGCGTGACCCCGCCCCGGCGTACCCGGTCGTATTCCTCGTAGGCCTCTTCTACTTCTCGATGCTCACGTCGCTGAGCACGGTGCTGCAGAGCCACCTCGACACACGCGTGCGCGGTCGCGTCATGTCGCTATGGATCATGGGCTTTGGCGGCACCGTCCCTTTCGGCCTACTCGCCTTCGGCTCGATCGCCGACCGCACGTCGGTTAGCACGGTCCTCTTCATCGGCGCCGCCGCCGCGGTAGTGCTCTCGCTCCTGGTGCGCATCCGCGAAAGCGAACCAACTCTCGCGTGAGTTACTAACCACGAACGCGTCGTTTGTTGTCTCCGAAAGGAGCGGATTTACGACGCGATGACGCTTTCTAACGCAGGAGTCAGGGCGACGTAGGCGGGGCCGACAAGCACGCGTTCGACGCGGCCTAACCTCGCCATGTGGAAACACTCCGGGCCGCGACCGTCGTCACGCCCGACGCGTTGCACATGCCCGGCGAGGTCAGCGTCGACCAAGGGGTGATCGTCGACGTACGAAGCACCACCGGCGTCGTACCCGATCGTGTGTTGTGCCCCGGGTTTGTCGACGTGCAGGTAAACGGCCACGACGACGTGCACTGCTCCACCGCCGAGGGCGCAGCCTGGGAGCACATGGATAATTTGCTCGTGGCCCAGGGCGTGACCGCGTGGTGCCCCACGCTGGTGACCGCCCCCCTCGATGGATTCGCCCATCCATTGAAGCGCATCGCGGAAGCCGCGGCGCGGCCGGCGACCGACGCTCGCCCGGCGATCCTCGGCGCCCACCTCGAGGGGCCGTTCCTGGGCGACTCGCACGGCGCCCACAACCCGGCCTGGGTGGCAGGGCTCGACCTCGACTGGCTCGCTGCGCTGCCCGACATCGTGCGCCTCATGACGCTCGGCCCAGAGTTGCCCGGCGCGACGGATGCGATCGCGGCGTTGGTCGCGCGTGGCGTGCTCGTGAGCCTGGGCCACTCGACCGCGACCTACGAAGAGACGATTGCGGGAGCCAACGCCGGGGCCCGCCTCGTGACCCACCTGTTCAACGCGATGACTCCGCTGCACCACCGCAACCCCGGCATCCTCGGCGCCGCGCTGTCCGATGACCGCCTCACGCCGTCGCTCATCGCCGACGGCGTGCACGTGCACCCGGCCGCGTTGCGGGCCGCGGCGCGCGCCAAGGGGCGCGGCAACTGGGTGCTGGTGACCGATGCGGTGGGTTGGCGCGACCCGGCATCGGCCGGGAGTCGGGTGGAGATAGTCGACGGCGCGCCCCGCCTCCCCAACGGCACCATCGCCGGGAGCTGCCTCACGATGGACGACGCGGTGGCGCGCATGGTCTTCGAAGCCGGTATCGACCTGCTCGACGTGATTCAAGCCGCGGCCACAACTCCGGCCCGCCTGCTGGGCCGCGGCACCGAGCGCGGTTCGCTTACGCCGGGCCTTCGCGCCGACCTCGTTGCCCTCGACCCCATCACGCTGCGCGCCAACGAGGTCTGGATCGCTTCGTAGTGGCCCGTCTGCTTCGCCCCGTGCAGCAGGCCCCGATCGCCTTCCAGCGCCTCGCGCTCGTGCAGGCGCTGCACGGTGTCGGCGACGCGATGGTGGCGGTGGCCCTCGCCAACACCCTGTTCTTCGCGGTCCCTCTCGGCGAAGCCCGCGACAAGGTCGGGCTCTACCTGTTGCTCACGATGACGCCGTTTGCGGTGCTCTCGCCGCTGGTGGGGCCGTGGCTCGACCGCCGCCGCGGCGCCTACCGCATCGGCCTGATCGTCAGCGGCGAGAGCACCGCAAACGGCGTCATCGTGAGCAGCA
>JBKJQZ010000180.1:0-7476 GCA_046594835.1 Acidimicrobiales bacterium
CGCGAGGGGTTCGCTCCGTCGTACACGGGCCGAATGACGCGGCCGGTCATGGCGCGTCTTCCCGGTGGTGACGACTACGCCGGCACCGACGCGATCATGCGTCGACCATTGGTGGCCGAGACGCTCGAAGCCATTATGCGCGACGGGCGCGCCGCGTTTTACGACGGTCCCTTCGCTGACGGACTGATGGCACTCGGCGACGGGCTGTACTCGCGCGACGACCTAGCGGCCTCGCAAGCCGACTGGGTCCACCCGGTTGGCGTGAGCGCGTTTGGTCACCGCATCTGGGGCGCGCCTCCCAACTCGCAGGCGTACCTCGCGCTCGGTGCACTGTGGCTCGCCGACGGCGTCCAGTTGCCCGACGACCCGGCCGATCCATTGTGGGCGCACTACTTGGTGGAGGCGGTGCGTCAGGCTTCCTACGACCGCCTCGACGTGCTGCACGACCACGCAGATGGCAACGAGCTCGTCTCGAGCGAACGGCTGCTCCCCCGCCTGAGCCGCATCGACGCGGACCGCGCGGCGTCGCTCGGTGACTCGTACCGGTCGGGCGGGACCATGTGCCTCACCGCGGTCGATCGCGATCGGATGGGCGTCACGCTCATTCAGTCCAACGCGAGCGCGTGGGGCTCGAACCTGGTCGAGCCGAACACGCGCATCTTCTTGCATAACCGCGGCACCGGTTTCTCGCTCGTGCCCGGCCACCCCGCGGAATTCGCGCCCGGCCGCCGGCCACCGCACACGTTGAGCCCGCTGGTCGTGACGAACTTCGACGGCACCCTGCGCTCTGCCATCGGCACGATGGGTGGCGACAGTCAGCCGCAGATCTTGCTGCAGCTGCTGGTGCGCATGCTGCGTCACAACGAGCCGGCCGGACGCGCCGTTGCTGCTGGTCGCTTCGCGCTCGCGTCTCAAGACGTTCCGTCGACCGGCTTCGACACGTGGGACAACCGAGGCCAGGTGAAAGTACGGCTCGAGGCGAATGCGCCCGATGGATGGGCTGACGGCCTGCGCGCGCGTGGGCACGTCGTGGAGATGGCGGGCGCGTTCGACGCCGGGTTCGGTCACGCCCACATCGTCGACGTCGACGGCGACGTTCTCGTCGGTGGCGCCGATCCTCGCTCCCGCTCCGGCTCCGCGAGCGGCTACTAGCGAACTCGTCCTGAGAAACGACGCGCTAGACGTCGTCTCTCGGGACGAGTTGCGGATAAATCGGCCTACGAGGCGTGGGAGGCGGTCCAGGCGAGGAGGTTGTCGAGGGTGTAGGTGTTGACGACGAGGTCGGGGTCGACGTTCTCCTCGACGGCGCGATCGCAGCCGAAGGGTTGCCAGTGGAGTTGACCGGGCGCGTGGGCGTCGCTGTCAATGGAGGTCTTGATGTCCTGGTCCACCATCATCCGCAGGATGCGACGCGGCGGGTCGAGGCGCTCAGGTCGCGCGTTGATCTCGATCGCCTTGTCGAAGCGCTTCGCCGCCTGAATCACGATCTCTTCGTCGAAACTCGACTCAGGGCGACCGCGGCCCACGACCATGCGGCCGGTGCAGTGGCCGAGGATATCGACGTTCGGGTTCGCCAACGCAACGACCATGCGCTTGGTCATCGCGGGCGCTTCCATTCGCAGCTTCGAGTGCACGCTCGCGACGACCACGTCGAGTTCGGCCAGCACCTTCGGGTCCTGATCGAGCGTGCCGTCGTCGAGAATGTCGACCTCGATGCCGCGCAGGATACGAAACGGGGCCAGCTCCTCGTTGAGGACGTCGAGCACTTTCAGCTGCTCGCGCAGCCGCTCGATGCTCAGGCCGTTGGCGATAGTGAGGCGCGGCGAATGATCGGTCAGCGCCATGTAGTCATGACCAAGCGAGATCGCAGTCTCGGCCATCTGCTTGATCGGGCTTCCTCCGTCGGACCAATCCGAGTGCAGGTGGAGATCCCCCTTCAGCAGCGCCCGCATCGCGGCGCCGGGTCCGTCGGCGGCCTTGGGCAAACGCTGCTCTAGGCGCAGCAGGTAGTCGGGCGTCTGGCCGCCGAGCGCTTGACGGATGACCAGCGCCGTCTTGTCGCCGATGCCGGCGAGGTCCGTGAGCTTTCCTGCGGTCGCCAGCGCCTCGAGTTCTTCGAGAGGCATCGCCCGCACGGTGTTGGCTGCATTCCGAAAGGCGCGCACGCGGTAGGTGGGCTCGCGGTTGATCTCGAGGATCTCCGCGATGTCGTCGAGCGCGTTGGCCGGGTCCACGCTCCCGATCGTAATTAGGGTCGCGCAATGGTCTTTGTCGGGGCGGCTGCCGTCTTCGCGGTTCTCAACTGGATTGCCGTCGAACGCAAGATCCAGAACCTCGAGTACGTGGCCAAGCCCACCACCACCGCGCTCCTCGTTGTCGCCGCGCTTTCCCTTGACGCGTCGGATGCAACCCAGCGCGCCTGGTTCGTCGCAGCGCTCGTGTTCTGCCTCGCCGGCGACGTGTTCTTGATGATCCCCAAAGACCTATTCGTCCCCGGTCTCGCCAGCTTCCTCGTCGGCCACGTGTTATTCATCGTGGGTCTTATCGCGCACGGTGTCGACATTGGCCCGATCGAGTGGCTGTACGTGGTCGTGCTCGGCCTGCTCGCACAACCGGTGATCGCTGCGGTCCGCAACGACCACCCCGATCTGTTTGTACCGGTAGTCGCCTACATCGTGGTGATCGGAGCGATGCTCGTCACTGCGTTGTCGCAGGACTCACTGCTCGGCCAAGCTGGTGGCGCGATGTTCGTTCTGAGCGACAGGATCCTGGCGCACAACCGCTTCATCAGGCCCTTTGCCCACGGCCAACTCGCGACGATGGTCACATACCACGCCGCCCTGATCTTGCTGGTGCTGTCGTTGCGTTAGCGGTTGAGTTCGCCGCGTTTCTTCCCGCCCGTCACAGAAGTAACGACCTTCCAGCCGACGCCGATCGCGACCACTACGAAGAAGATCTTGATCGCGAAGAACACCGACGCGATAAGCGCACCGATGACACCGAACGCCATCACCGCGACAACCGCTATCACCCCGAAGAGCAAGAGGTTGTCTGCGACGTTGAGCTTGTTGTTCATGCGCGCAGCGTAAACCCACCTGCAAGTACAACGCCCTGCGGTGTCGCCGTCTGGAACACGCCGCGCGCGTCGCCGTCGAGCCACACAGAGACGGTGAGCTCTTCGCCGGGGAGAACCGTCTTCACGAAGCGGCCATCGATGCTGCCGAACTTGGCGGGGTCGCCCTCGCATAGACCATTCAACAGGAGTCGACCGGTAAAACCGTACGTGCACAGGCCGTGCAAGATCGGTCGATCAAAGCCACCCGCGGCTGCGAAGGTCGGGTCGGCGTGGAGCGGATTGCGGTCACCCGACAATCGGTAGATGAGCGCCTGGTCCGAGCGCGTCGGCGCGCTGAAGGTGACGTCGGCGGGCCGATCGGGCGCCGGGTATTTCTCGCCACTTGGACCACGCTCGCCGCCCCATCCGCCCTCACCGCGAATAAACGCACACGACCGGGTGTCGAACAGAGGGTCACCGGTGGCGGCGTCGACGGACTGCGTCGTGGTCTCGATCACCGCGCCTTTTCCCTTGTCCCAAATGCCGGTGATGGTCGAGGTGCTCGTGACCGTGCCTTCCACCGGGATGGGCTTGTGCAGCTTCACCTCCTGCTCACCGTGCAACAACATGGCGAAGTTGAACTCGCCGATGCTGCGCATCACGGGAGCGCCGCCGCCGATGATCACCGCGAAAGTCGGCAGCACCTGCTGCGCGATACCGCGACTGTTCTCTGTCGTGAAGTGCAACTCGTCGAGCGGGTCTGCGGCCCCCGCGCCTACACCAACGGCGTAGAGGAGCGCGTCCTTCGACGTCCATGAGCGTTCAGCGGAACCAGTCGCGCCAACCGCGTCGGGGTTGATGGGCACAGAGTCTCCTAGGCGTTTGTGCGGTACTGCTCGCGCAGGCGCCGCTTGTAGATCTTGCCGTTGTCCTCGCGGGGCAGATGGTCGATGAAGTCGAGGGACTTGGGACACTTGAAGTGCGCCATTCGCTCACGACAAAACGCGATCATCTCGGCTGCAAGCTCGGCGCTCGGTTCCACCCCGTCGCGCAACTCCACAACGGCCTTGACTGCTTCGCCCATGTCGTCGTCGGGCACGCCGATCACGGCGACGTCGCCAACTGCGGGGTGCTGGAGCAACACGGCGTCGACCTCGGCCGGGTAGATGTTGACGCCGCCGCTGATGATCAGATTCGCAGACCGGTCGGTGAGGAATAGGTAGCGCTCCTCGTCGAGGTAGCCCACGTCGCCGAGCGTGAAATATGCGTCAACCACGGCTTCGGAGGTTTTGTCCTTATCGCCGTAGTACTCAAACTCCGCGCCCGGAGCGGTCTTGATCCACACGGTGCCGGCAGTACCGGGCGGGCAGACGTTGCCGTCGTCATCACGAATGACGAGGCCGTCCTCCGCGATGGTGCGCCCGACGGTGCCAGGGCGTGCGAGCCAAGTGTGTGGATCAACGAGGGTCGCGGCGCCTTCAGTGGCTGCGTAGTACTCCCAGATGATCGGGCCCCACCAGTCGAGCATCTCCTGCTTGACCAGCACCGGGCACGGCGCGGCGCCGTGCACGACCATGCGCAGCGACGACAGGTCGTACTTGTGTTTGGTGTCATCGGGCAGGTGCACAAGACGGTTGAACATCGTGGGCACCATGTGCGAGTGCGTGACCTTGTGCTCGTCGATGAGCCGCAGCGTTTCTTCGGGCGACCAGCCGTCCATCAGCACCACCGCGGCGCCCCACATCAGGGGCGGGTAGAGCGAGATCAACAACGGTGCCGCGTGGTACAGCGGGCCGGTCACGAGGTGTCGGCACGTCGCGTCGTAGCCGGTTGCGTTCGGACCGGGCGCGGCGACATGGTCGCGGTACACGCCCTTGGGCCCGCCGGTCGTGCCCGAGGTGTAGAGCATCGTGGACCCGCGCCGCGGATCGTCGATGTCGGCCCCATCAACGCCGTCGAGCAGCTCCTCATACGCCGTGCAGCGCGGCAACGCACCAGCGATTGACACAAGTAGAGGTGCGCCCGCTGAGTCCGCCACGCCCGCAGCGCACGGGATCGAGGCGTCAATGAACAGCGCCTTGGCCCCGCAGTCATCGACGATGTAGTTGACCTCGTCGGGCGTGAGGTGCCAGTTAACTGCCGTAAGCCAGTACCCACCGCGCGCGGTCGCTGCCGCGACCTCAACGAACTCGGCGCGGTTGCGGCACAGCAGCGCCACGCGTTCGCCGTATTCCACTCCCGCCTCGCGCAGGACACGCACGATGCGGTTGATGTTCGCGTTGAGCGCCGCGTTCGTGCGGTCGCCGTACTGCGAGTACACCGCGATGCGGTCAGGTTCCAAGGTGGCAGCGTGCGCAATAGACATCCCGTCTTGCGTGGCCGCCGCATAATCGGTGTATCCCCCCATAACGTGGCGGGACGTTAGCCACTAGCGCGTAGATTCGCTGCCGATGGCTGGAACTGACACCCGAACCTTTCCCGGCGCGCGTCGCCCTGACCGCTTCCGGCGTGTCGACAGCAACGGTTTATCGATCGCGGCGTACGAGTGGGGCGACGAAAAAGCTGAGCCCCTGCTCGTGATCCATGGCGGCATGGACTTCGCCGGCACCTTCGACACCTTCGCGCCACTGCTCGCCGACGCCGGCTACCGCGTGGTGGGCTTTGACCAGCGCGGCCACGGCGATTCTGAGCACGCAACCTGCTACTCGTGGGACGCCGACATCCGCGACACGATGGCCGTGATCGACTCCGTTACACCGGGCGCGCTACCGATCATCGGGCACTCAAAAGGTGGCGGCCTGATGCTGCAGCTGGCGGACGCGTGCCCGCACCGCGTTACGAAGCTGGTCAACATCGACGGCATGCCGTCCAAGCGGGGGCGGCCCGACGTGTCGGATCACGAGCGGACCCGGATGATGTCGAGCGAACTGCGCAACTGGCTCGACCACCGCAGCAGTAGCGTCGGCGCGCAGCGCAGGCCCGGCACGCTCGAGGAGCTCGCGCAACGCCGCGCCGCAATGAACCCGCGCTTGCCCATCGAGTGGCTCGAGTACCTCGTCACTATCGGCGCCAAGCACGACGACGAAGGCTGGCGGTGGAAGATCGACCCCGTCATGCGTTTTGGCGGCTTCGGTCCGTGGCGGCCCGAGTGGTCGCTCAACCGACTCGCGAATGTGGGCGTGCCGCTGCTCGGCATGATCGGCCTCATCCCCGAGCGCATGGGCTTTGGCAGCCAGCTCGGCGACATCTCTGCGTACCTCCCGCCCGGAGCGCGAGTGGAGGTGTTCGAGGACACCGGCCACTTCATTCACATCGAACAGCCCGAACGCGTTGCCGCGCTGGTCACGGAGTTTCTCGCGTGACCACCACCGTCGAGGTCTGCCACGGCAGGAGTCGCCTGGCGTTACACGAAGTGCGCGGCGGGACGGGCCCAGCGGCGCTTGCGCTGCACGGGCTCGGCGAGAGCGCGAAGAGCGTCCTCACTACTGCGCTGGTGGCGGGGTGGCCCGGTGGGCCGGTGTGGGCGCTCGACTTCCTCGGCCACGGCGCGTCGATTCGTCCAGCGGGCGGTGGCTACACAAGCGAGACGCTGATGGCCGATGCTGATGTCGCGCTGCGCCACATAGGCCCTGCGACGGTGTTCGGCCGAGGTCTCGGGGCGTACGTGGCGCTACTCATCGCTGGCGCACGACCCGATCTCGTGCGCGGCGCCGTGCTGTGCGACGGCCCCGGCATGGCTGGTGGTGGGCCCGCGCCTACGTCGCCCGCGATCGTGACGCCGATCATCCTCGAAGGCCGTCCCGAGGACGCACCCGATCCGTTCGCATTGTTCGAACTCGCACGCGACGTACGCCCGGCCGACTACGCCGCAAACTTCGCGCGGCAGGCGATCGAGCTCTCGGAGCTAGAGCATCCAATCACGGTGGTGGCCGTGAGCCGATCAGATTGGGTCGAGGCCGTGTTGGAGCAGCCCGATGTGCACGTGGCCACGCTTGAGGCGGCCATGCAGCTCTACGGCAACACGAAGGAATAGCCCGCGGCGCGTAGCTGGTCGATCAGACCGGCGAGCTGCTCCACGGTCTGGGTCCGTTCGCCGCCGGCGTCGTGCATCAACACCACCGAACCGGGGCGGACGCCGCCGAGAATCCGCGCCTGGATGAGGTCGGCGCCGGGCTTGCGGTAATCGGCCGGATCAACCGACCAGCCAAGGATGCGCATGCCAAGGCTGTGCGCCTCTTCGATGATGAAACTGGATAGGTCGCCGCCTGGCCCACGGTAGAAGCGCGGCGGGGCCCCGGTGATGTCGCGAATCAAATCCGCCGGGTGCTGGATCATCGCAGCCACGTAGGCGGGGTCTTTCGTCGACATGCGCGTGTCGTGGTTTTCTGAGTGGTCACACAGTGCGTGTCCTTCGGCCGCGA
>JBKJQZ010000064.1:0-37630 GCA_046594835.1 Acidimicrobiales bacterium
ACACCGCGGCGGCGGTTGTCCCGCGCGCCACGGTGGACACGATCGGCGGCTTCGACGAGCGGTTCTTTCTCTTTGCCGAGGACGCCGACTTCTGCCGGCGCGTGCGCGCCGCCGGACAGCGCGTGGTCGTCGCCTCGAACGTACGCGTGACTCACATCGGTGGAGCGTCGTTCGACGCGACCTATGACTACGACGGGTCGGCCGCATTGCGCACCCGCGCGCTGGCCACCTATCTCGACAAGCACCAGGGTCCCAACGCCCGCCGCGCCTTCGGGATAGTGGGCGCGATCGTGTACGGCGTCGGGCGCCACAAGGGTCAGGCGCGCGAGGCGTGGAAGGCTGCGAGACGATGACCACCCCCCGCGTGGTGATCTGCGTGCCGTGTCATCGCGACGAGCCTGGAATCGCGCGGACGGTTTCGTCGCTCACCGAGTCCGCCGAACGTCTCGAATATCCCTGGCGGATCGTCGTGTGCGTAAACGGCGTTGACCCCGCCAACGGCGCGGCGGCGAACGCGCTGCGCGCCGATCCGGGCCGGGCCGCAGTCCGTCTGCTTGGCGTCGCGTCGAAGCCTGCGGCGTGGACGGCGTTGCGTGAGGAGCCCGCCGACGTTCACGTCTTCGCCGACGCAGACATCACGGTCAACAAGTGGGCGATCCCGGCGCTAGTGGATGGCCTGGACGAGCAGGGCGTGGTCGCGACGGCGGCGAAACAAGAACACCTCGGCGACGGAGCAGTAGCCCGCGTCGCGCGCATCCCGCACCGCCTTGCATGGGGCGGCATCCTCGGCACGCTGTACGCGGCGCGCAGCGAGGCTCTGCCCCAGGACATGCCCGACGGCATCATCCTTGACGACGCGTGGTTGTTCGCTCGGCTTGGCGGCGCGGGTCGCGTCGTTGCCGTGCCCCTCGCCGTCGCCACCGTGCAGCTGCCGAGTCGGTGGCGCGACTTGTGGCGCCAGCGCGTGCGGGCCGAGGCCGGCAAGCAACAAATGCACACGCTCGACCTGGCGCTCGCGGAACCTCCGAGAGAAGCGACGTCGATCTACCGCACGCTGGTGGCCTATCCCCCGAGCGACTGGCCCTACGTGGCCGCCCTCGCCGGCATCAAGTACGCCGCCGCCCGCCGCGCCCGCAAAGGCTTTAGCGACTGGAAACTCGCCACCTCGACCAAGGACTGAACTGAGTGGGAGAACCCGCACATCGTGCGGGTTTTCCCACTCAGTTCGTCATTCGACGGGCAGTCCGAGGCTGCGGGCGATCACGAGGCGTTGGATTTCGCTGGTGCCTTCGCCGATCTCGAGGATCTTTGCGTCGCGGTAGTGGCGGGCGACGGGCGTCTCGTCCATGAAGCCGTAGCCGCCGAAGATCTGCGTGGCCATACGCGTGGCCGTGACGGCGGCCTCGGTTGCGTAGAGCTTGGCGACGGCGGCTTCCTGCTTGAAGGGCCGACCCTTGTCCTTCGCCCACGCCGCGTTGTAGGTAAGCGCGCGGGCAGCGTCGGCCATCACCGCGAGGTCCGAGCACGCGAACGCGACGGCCTGGTTGGTGCCGATCGCCTTGCCGAACGCGTTACGCGTCTTCGCATACTCGACGCTCTGTTCGAGACACGCCTGGATCACACCAACTGCGAGCGCTGCGATCGCGACGCGTCCTTCATCGAGGATCGCGAGGAACTGACGGAAGCCCTGACCGCGTTGGCCGAGCAGATGCTCGGCGGGGACGCGGCAGTCGCTGAAGGTGAGGCCGTGCGTGTCCGACGCGTGCCAGCCCATTTTTCTGTACGGCGGCTGGACGATGAAGCCGGGCGTGCCTGCGGGCACGACGATCGCGCTGATCTCGCCCGGGCCCGTGCGGGCCGTGACCGTGACGATCGAGGTTATCGACGTGCCCGAGTTGGTGATGAACGCCTTCTCGCCGTTGATGACCCACTCGTTGGTCGCTTCGTCGAGCACGGCGGCGGTGCGCGTGCCACCGGCGTCGCTGCCCGCGTCAGGCTCGGTTAGGCCGAAGCCGCCCAGCGCGCGACCGGCCACGAGGTCGGGTAGCCACCGTTGACGCTGCGCTTCGGTCCCGAATTGCATGATCGGGTTTGCCCCAAGCCCAACACCGGCCTCAAGGGTGATCGCAATGCTCTGATCCACGCGCCCGAGTTCTTCGATCGCAAGGCACAACGTGGCGAAATCCGCCCCGCTACCGCCGTACTCCTCCGGAAACGGCAGGCCGAAGAGGCCGAGTTCGCCCATGGCGACCACGACGTCAGCCGGGAAGTAGTGATCGCGGTCCCAGGCCTCAGCGTGCGGCGCAACCTCGGTCTCGGCGAAGTCGCGCACGACCTTGCGAAATTGCTCTTGCTCGTCGCTGAACTCGAAAGCCATCGCCCAAATCTAGGCTCCGGGGGTGATCGCCCCTCTCGCCGTTGTCGGTGGGCAACTCCTCACCGATCTGGTCGACGTGACGACCGACGTGGCCGCGCTCGACGGCGGCGCCGGCACCTGGGCGGTCGTTGCATCCTTCGAAGGCGACGTCGTGTGCGCGCGCTTCGCTGACGCCCGCCCAGCCACGCCCTGGCCCGGCGCGCCGTGGATCGGTCCGCGTCGCGACGCATGGACGTCGTCGCTTGATGAGGCCGCGTTCAAGAAGGGCGTGACCGTGATCCGCGACGCGATCGGGCGCGGCGACGTGTACCAGGTGAATCTGTGCCGGGTTCTCACGGCGCCGGTCGCGCATGACGCGGATGTCGCCGCGCTCGGCGCCGCGTTGGCCGACGGAAACCCGGCGCCGTACTCAGCGGTGGTGCGCCTGCCCGCGCACGACCTGCACGTGGCCTCGGCATCGCCGGAGCGTTTCCTGCGTCGCGACGGCGACGTTGTCATCTCACAGCCGATCAAGGGCACGGCGGCGACGATGGACGCGTTTCTCGCGAAGGACTACGCCGAGAACGTGATGATCGTCGATCTCGTCCGCAACGACCTCGGGCGCTGCTGCGAGTTCGGCTCGGTGGAAGTGCCCGCTCTGTGCGCGGTCGAGAAGCACCCCGGTCTGATCCACCTCGTCTCGACCGTGCGCGGGCGCCTCCGACCCGGCGCGGGCTGGGCCGACCTGTTCGCAGCGACGTTCCCGCCGGGGTCGGTAACCGGCGCGCCCAAGCTCGCGGCCCTCGAGGTGATCCGCGCCCTTGAGCCCGTCGCCCGCGGCCCCTACTGCGGCGGCATCGGGTGGGTCGACGCGGAACGAAACGTCGGGGATCTCAACGTGGGCATCCGCACTTTCTGGCTCGCCGACGGCGAGATCCGCTTCGGCACCGGCGGTGGGATTACGTGGGACTCAACGCCTGAAGGCGAGTGGGAAGAAACCGAACTCAAAGCACGCCGGCTCCTCTCGGTAGCGTCCACCCCGTGACCGGGCCGGTGTGGGTGAACGGCGCGTTACTGGACCCGTCCGTTGCGGCGCTGTCGGTGTTCGATCACGGTTTCACCGTGGGCGACGGCGTGTTCGAGACCCTGATCTCCTACAGCGACACTGGGATCGCCTTCGCACAACAGCATTTCGGACGCCTGCGCTCCAGCGCGGCCGGCTTAGCGCTGCGGGTGCCCTTCGAGGACACCGAGCTCATGTTCGCCATGCGCGCTGTGCTCGACGCGGCCGGACCCGCAGGCGGGAACATGCGCGTGCGGATCACGGTGACCGGCGGCGCCGGACCGCTCGGTTCAGACCGCGGTGGAGCGGTACCCACTGTCACCATTGCGGCGTCGCCGCAATCACCCTGGCCGCCAACGGCCACGCTCGCGCCCGTGCCGTGGCCCCGTAACGAACGCGGCGCTTTGGCCGGGCTGAAGACCACGAGCTACGCCGAGAACGTGGTCGCACTCCACGCCGCGCGAGACGCCAGCGCCGACGAGGCGCTGTTTTGCGACACGCAGGGCTGGGTGTGCGAAGGAACCGGCACCAACCTGTTCGCCGTGATCGACGACGAGCTCGTCACCCCGCCGCTCTCGACGGGCTGCCTCGCCGGGGTCACCCGCGACGTGGTGCTCAAGGCGTACGGCGGCGCCGAACGCCTCTTCACGCTCGAGGACCTGCGCCGCGCAACCGAAGTATTCATGACCTCGACCACGCGCGAAGTGCAAGGCGTCTGCAACGTGCTCGGCGTAGTGCGCATCGACGTGTGCCCGGGCCCGATCACCCACGCCGCCCACGCCGCGTACACCGCCGCACGCCGCGCCGGCTAACCCACCGAAGTGATGACGGGGTTTGCCGCGCTAGGCGTGGAAAAGCCCGTCAGCGGAGGTGCACGACATCGCCGGCGACGATGCGGCGAGGGCCGGCTTCGGTGGTGACAACCAGCGCGCCGTCGTTTTCCACCTCAGCGGCGACGCCGACGAAGGACTCGTCCGCTAGCTCGACCCGCACTTCGCGACCGACCGTGGCGCAGCGGCCGCGGTATTCCTCGGCAACCGCATCCCACCCCGCGTCCAGACGGCCCTCCAGTCGTTCGAGCAGTGCTGTGAGGACCTCATCGGTGGCGACGGGCCGCCCCGCGGCGTGACTCGCGGCGATCGCGACTTCGGCGATCTCGGGCGGCAACTCGTCGGGCCACGTGCAGTTGATGCCGATGCCGACGACGAGGGCAAGGCGCCCGGCGCGGTCGGGTCCGTCGATCTCGGTCAGCACGCCTGCGAGTTTGCGGGTGCCGATAAGGAGATCGTTGGGCCATTTCAGCTCCACGTCGATACCCGCGACTAGCGAGACGGCGTCGGCTCCCGACATCGCTACCGCGGCGGTAGCGAGGTGCAGTCGGTTCGTCGAAAGGTCGTGGGGCCGCAGCAACACGCTCATCAGGAGCGAACTGCCGGGCGGCGCGATCCACGTGCGTCCGAGGCGGCCTCGACCCGCCGTTTGTTCCTCGGCCACCGCGACCAAGCCCTCGGCCGCGCCGGCGCGGGCCTGCTCGAGGACCCACGTGTTCGTGGAGTCAATGATCGGGAACCGTTGAATGTCCCAGGGGGACGCCATTCTGCGATGCTACGGCCCTTATGTTCTCCAAGGTCCTCATTGCCAACCGCGGCGAGATCGCGGTGCGGGTCATCCGGACGTGCCGCGAGCTGGGCATTCCGACGGTGGCTGTGTATTCCGACCTCGATCGCGACGCGATGCACGTGCGTTTGGCCGACGAGGCCTATGCGCTCGGCGGCACGACCGCGGCCGAGAGCTACCTAAACACCGAGGCCATCCTCGGCGTCATCGAGCGCAGCGGCGCCGACGCGGTGCACCCGGGCTACGGCTTCTTCTCGGAGAACACCGACTTCGCCCGCGCGATCGCGGCGAAGGGCGTCACGTTCATCGGCCCCCCGCCCGAAGCGATCGAGGTCATGGGCGACAAGATCTCGAGCCGCATCGCCGCCGAAAAGGCCGGCGTCAACGGCGTGCCAGGCCGCAACGACGTCCTCACCAGCGGGGACCAAGTCATTGCCTTCGGTGACGAGTTCGGCTACCCCGTCGCCATCAAAGCGGCCTACGGCGGCGGCGGGCGCGGCATGCGCGTCGTCCACTCCGCCGCCGAGGCCGCCGACGCGCTCGCATCCGCGCAGAGCGAAGCGCTCAAGGGCTTTGGCCGCGACGAGTGCTACATCGAGCGCTACCTCACGTGGCCCCGTCACATCGAGATGCAGGTGTTCTGCGACACCAAGGGCAACGGCATCTGGATCGGTGAGCGCGACTGCTCGGCGCAGCGTCGCCACCAGAAGCTGGTCGAAGAGTCCCCCGCCGCGAACTTCCCCGACGAAGTGCGCACTGCGATGGGCGAAGCCGCCGTCGCGGTCGCTCTCGCGTGCGGCTACGTCAACGCCGGCACCGTCGAGTTCCTCTATCAGGACGGCGAGTTCTTCTTCCTGGAGATGAACACTCGCTTGCAGGTGGAGCACCCGGTCACCGAACTCACGACCGGCCTCGACCTCGTCGAGCTGCAGCTAATCGTGGCCTCGGGTAAGAAGCTTCCGTACTCACAGAACCAGATCGCCAAGAAGCGCAACGGTCACGCGATCGAGGTGCGCATCAACGCCGAGGATCCCACTGGCGGCAAGTTCTTGCCGTCGCCGGGGACCCTCACCAAGTTCACCCGTCCCGACGGGTTCGGCGTGCGCGTCGACGCCGGCTACGACGCGGGCGACACCGTCAGTCAGTACTACGACAACCTCGTCGCCAAGCTGATCGTGTGGGGTCCCGACCGCGACGCGGCTCGTCGCCGCATGCTGCGCGCCATCGGCGAAACCGTCATCGAGGGCATCAAGACCACGATGCCCGCCCACGTTGCGATCCTCAGCCACCCCGATTTCATTGCGGGTCAGCACTCGACCAAGTGGGTCGAAGAGAAGCTCGACTTCAGCACCGTTGCTGCGTCGCCTGACGCGACCGTTATCGGCGACGACGGCGAAGCCAAAGTGCTGCGCGAAGTCGACGCCGAGGTCGACGGCCGCAAGTTCACCGTCAAGCTCTGGGTGCCCGATGTGCCCAACGCGGTCGTGGCCGGTCCCGGCCGCACCGGCGGTGCAGCCCCGGGCCGTCCGTCCGCTCCGACCGCGCACGCCGCGGCCGGCGGCGCCGGAGCCGGTGAGGTATCAGTACCGATGCAGGGCACGATCGTGAAGCTGATGGTCGCCGAGGGCGACACCGTCGAAGCCGGCCAAGCCGTATGCGTCCTCGAAGCGATGAAGATGGAAAACAACATCCTCGCCGAGGTGTCAGGGACCGTGAAGTCGGTCAAGGTCGCGGTCGGCCAGACCGTCGGCGCGGGCGACGTCGTCGTCGTCATCGAAGCGGGCTAACCAAACGCGCATATCGTCGGCGGGATGGATACCAAGGCCGCGGCGAAGTCGGTAGTCAACGACAACAACGAGCGGCTCATCGCCCTGAGCCACCGCATCCACGCCAATCCCGAGACCGCCTTCGAGGAAGTGCAGGCTGCGGAGTGGACTGCGTCCGCACTTAGCGACGCCGGCTTCGCGATCGACGCGGGCGTGGCCGACCTCCCGACCGCGTACGTGGCGACCTACGGATCGGGCCCGCTCACCATCGGGATCTGCGCCGAGTACGACGCGCTGCCGGGTATCGGCCACGCGTGTGGCCACAACGTGATCGCGGGCGCGGCGATCGGTGCAGGCCTCGCGCTCGCGCCCCTCGCCGACGAGCTCGGCATCACCGTGAAGGTGTTCGGCACCCCGGCCGAAGAGGGTGGCGGCGGCAAGATCATCATGCTGGACAAGGGCGTCTTCGCCGGCGTCCACGCCGCGATGATGGTGCACCCTGCACCGGCCGAAGGCGACCGTATCCCGTGCCTCGCGGTGTCCCACGTCGACGTCCACTACCACGGCAAGTCGGCGCACGCATCTGCCTTCCCACAGCTCGGCGTCAACGCCGCCGACGCAATCACCGTCGCCCAGACCGCGATCGGCCTCCTGCGTCAGCACATTCGCCCGACCGACCGCATCCACGGGATCGTCACCTACGGCGGCGAAGCACCCAACGTCGTGCCCGCTGAGACCAAGGGGAAGTGGTACATCCGCTCGAGCAACCTCGCAGAACTCGCCGAGCTTGAGCCGAAGGTGCATCGCTGCTTCGAAGCGGGCGCCATCGCAACGGGGTGCACCCACGAAATCCTTGAGCAGAGCCCCAAGTACTCCGAGTTCATCGATCACGCCGGGCTGCAGCGCCTCTACGTCGAAAACGCGATCGCCCTCGGCCGCGTGTTCCCGACCGACGGGTCGAGCGACAAGATTGTCGGCTCGACCGATATGGCGAACGTGTCGCTCGCGATGCCGTCAATCCATCCGATGCTCGGCCTCGGCTGCTATCCGATCAGCAACCACCAGCCCGAGTTCGCGGCCTTCTGCGCAACGCCCACCGCCGACAAGGCCCTGCTCGACGGCGCGACCGCGATGGCCTGGACCGTGATCGACGCCGCCACCACGGACCTGCGCACCACCCTGCTCGCCGTCTAGTTACTTCGAACGCAGCACGCTCGTTACTCCGCGGCGTCGGCGAGTGCTTCGGCGAGGGCCGGGTGCACGAGCAACGACTCGACGATGTCGGTGACCTTGAGGTTGGCCGTAACCGCGAGCGCGATTACCGAGATCAGTTCGGCCGCACCCCGACCAACGATCGATCCACCGAGCACCACCCCGGTGTTCGGGTCGCTGAGAATCTTCACGAACCCGCGCGGGTCGCCGTCGATCAACGCGCGGGCGTTGGCGGCGAAGGGCACCTTGGTCACCCGGAGTTTCCGGCCGATGGCGAACGCTTCCGCTTCGACAAGGCCGACGTCGGCGATCTCAGGCTCGGTGAAGATGGCCGAAGCCGCTTTGTCGTAATCGAGGTGGCGGTGCTCTCGGGTGTGCAGACCCATCACGTGCTCGGCCACCTTGCGACCCTGCATCGACGCCACCGAGGCGAGAGGCAGACGGCCCGACACGTCGCCCGCGGCATAGATGTGGGAAAGGTTGGTGACGCAGTGCTGGTTGACCGGCACGTAACCGCCGCCGTCGACGTTCACACCGGCGTCTTCGAGGCCGAGGCCCTCGGAGTTCGGCAGCGAACCGATCGCCAGAATCACGTGCGACCCCTGCACGACGCGTCCGTCTTCACACGCGACCTTTACGCCGTCCGCGTCGCGGGTGATGCCGCTCGCCCGCGCGCCCTTGAGCAACACGACGCCACTACGCAGAAAATCATCCTCAAGCGCGGCGGCCACCTCAGGGTCCTTGCCCGGCAACACCTGCTGGCGGCTCACGATCAAGGTGACCTTGGCCCCGAAGGAGCGGAACATGTGGACGAACTCCACGCCCGTCACGCCCGAGCCGATCACGATCAAGTGGTCGGGCATTTCCTTGGGCGGATACGCCTGACGGGTGGTGAGGACGCGCTCGCCGTCGAGTGGCGCCCAGTCGGGAATGCGCGGACGGCTCCCCGTGGAAATGAGCACCGCGTCGGCGTCGACTTCTTCGACGCCCGCTTCGGTCTCGATCGCGACCCGGTGCGGCCCAACCAGGCGGCCGCTGCCCTTCAACAGTCGGATGCCCTGACTCGCAAGGAGTTCTGACTGCGCAGCGTTGAGGTGCGTGGTGATCGACGTGACGCGCTCGGCGAGCGCGACGAGATCGGGCGCGGCGGTGAGGGGCTGCAAACCCATGCTCTTGGCCCGCGTCGCCGCCGTAACGAGACCGCCGGTGGCGATCATGGCCTTGGACGGAATGCAGTCCCACAGGTTCGCAGCACCCCCGACAAGGTCGCGTTCGACCATGGTCACTTCCGCGCCGAGACGCGCCGCCCAGCTGCCGGCCTGTATGCCCGCGGGCCCGCTACCGATGATTACAAATTTGGTGGTCAACGGGGTTGGTGCACTCCGAACACACCGCGCAGCGTGTCACTCACTTCGCCGAGCGTCGCCCGCGCCTTGAGCGCGGCCTTCATCGGCACGAGGAGGTTCTGGGTGCCGCGCGCGGCAGCCTCAAGATCGGCGAGCAAGGCGTCGACCTCCGGCTGGTTGCGTGTCGCGCGGGTGTTCTTCACGCGGTCGATCTGCGACTGCTGCATCGCCGGGTCGATCGGGAACACCTCGGGCGGCTCGAGCTGCTCGGTCTGGTACTTGTTCACGCCGACGATCACCTTCTCGCCCGCGTCGATCGCCTTGGTATAGGCGTAGGCGGCCTGTTCGATCTCGTCTTGCATGAAGCCGGCCTCGATGGCCGCAACGGCGCCACCCATGCCGTCGATTTTGTCGATGTAGGCCAAGGCGGCGGCCTCGACCTGATCGGTCAGGCTCTCGACGAACCAGGACCCACCGAGCGGGTCGGTGGTGTCGACCACACCCGACTCACTGGCGATGACCTGCTGGGTCCGCAGCGCCAGCGTGGCCGCTTGCTGTGTGGGCAAGCCCAGCGCCTCGTCGAACCCGTTGGTGTGCAACGACTGGGTGCCACCGAGAACGGCGGCGAGCGCCTGCAGCGTGACGCGCATGAGGTTGTTCTCGGGCTGCTGCGCCGTGAGCGTCGAGCCACCGGTCTGGGTGTGGAAGCGGAGCAGCTTGGATTTCTCCGACTTCGCGTTGAAGCGCTCCGTCATCACCCGCGCCCAGATGCGCCGGGCGGCGCGGAACTTGGCGACTTCCTCAAAGAAGTTGTTGTGCGCGTTCCAGAAGAACGACAGACGCGGCGCGAAATCGTCGACGTCCATGCCCGCGTCGATCGCAGCCTGCACGTACGCGATCCCGTTGGCGATCGTGAACGCAATCTCCTGCACAGCCGACGAGCCCGCTTCGCGGATGTGGTAGCCCGAGATCGAGATCGTGTTCCAGTTCGGGATCTCGTCGTTGCAGTAGCTGAAGATGTCGGTGATTATCCGCATCGACGGACGCGGCGGGAACACGTAGGTCCCGCGGGCCACGTACTCCTTGAGGATGTCGTTCTGGATCGTGCCGTTCAGCTTGTCGCCGCTAACGCCCTGCTCTTCGGCGACAAGTTGGTACAGCAGCAACAGGATCGACGCCGTCGCGTTGATGGTCATCGACGTCGAGATCTGATCCAAGGGCATCCCTGCGAGCAGGAAGCGCATGTCGTCGATCGAGTCGATCGCCACGCCGACCTTGCCGACTTCGCCTTCGGCCCGGGCGTTGTCGGAGTCGAGGCCCATCTGCGTCGGCAAATCGAATGCGCACGAGAGGCCCGTCGATCCCGCGGCGAGGAGCGCCTGCCACCGTTGGTTGGTTGCCTCCGCCGTGCCGAAGCCCGAGTACGGACGGATGGTCCAGGTGCGGGCGCGGTAAAGCTCCTCGCGGATGCCGCGGGCGTAGGGGTATTGACCCGGCGTTCCCACCTTGACCGCGGGGTCCCAGTTCGCAAGGTCGTGCGGGCCGTAGAACGGCTTGATCTCGATCCCTGAATCGGTGCGGCGCGTGTCGTCGCCCTTGTCGGCCATGCCGCAACAGTACGCGTGCGCTTTGGCTCACCCCTAATAAGGTGCCTAGGAAATGACGGCGGGGGCGCGACTGGGGTTCATATGGCTCGCGACTCTGCGGGACCTTGAGTGGCGCTGGCGTCGCTTCGTCGTGGCTGTGATCGCGATTGCGTTGGTGTTTGCCATCACGCTGCTGCTCTCGGGCTTTGGTGAAAGCTTTGCCGTCGAGGCGAGTCGCCTGACGCGCCACGTCGGCGCCGACGGTTACGTCTTGCGTGATGGCGTCACCGGACCGTTCACGTCGCCTCGGCCCTTTCCCACCACGCTGGCGGCCGAGGTCGCGGCTATCGAGGGCGTACGCGAGGTCGTCCCGCTGATCGCACTGCTCCAGCCCGACATCTATCTGCTCGCGTACGCCGGGACGCTCCCCGGCGCCACGGCCCCCATCGCCCGCCAGGGATTTCCCGTGGCCGACACCACCTTCCGCGGCGAGGTCGGCGAACCACTACCGATCGGCATCAAGGAGTTCGCGGTCGGCGCGCTGTCCTACGGCCGGACTGTGTTCGGCGGTGTTCCCATTGTCGAGCTGGCCTTGAGTGATGCGCAGGAAGCGGTGTTTGCCGGCCAGCCGCTCGTCACCGCGCTCGCGGTGACCGGTACTCCGCAGACGACGCCGAGTGGCTACACGTTCGTCCCGCGCGCACAGGCCGAGGCCGACTTTCTACGGCCAATCCAACCGATCCGTCTCACCGTCCGCATCCTGTCCGCGATGCTCTGGTTCGTCGCCGCCGCGATCGTCGGGACGCTGGTGTACGTGTCGACGCTTGAACGTCTCCGCGACTTGGCCGTCTTCAAGGCGACCGGCGCCGCGACCTCGGACCTACTCGGTGTTCTCATCACGCAGGCCGTGCTGATCTCGGTGCTCGCGTCACTCGTGGCGATCGGACTTGCCTACCTCTGCGCGCCGTTGTTCCCGCGCCCGGTCTACTTCCCCGCCCGCGTCTTGCTGACCCTGCCGAGCGTCGGGATCCTCGTCGGATTCCTCGCCAGCAGCGCCGGCATACGCCGCGCCGTCCGCGTCGACCCGGCGTTGGCCATGGGCGCGCCGGGCTAGTCGACGGTCCAGGTGGCGCCGGAGCGGAGGAGCGCGGCGAGGTCGCCGCCGCCACGCCGGGTCTGCGCGTCGAGGATCTGCGTGCCGACCTGCGTGCCGTAGTCAGGCCGCTCCACGGCGCGAAAGACACCGATCGGCGTCGGCTCATGTGGACCGGCCGCGAGCCGCGAGAGCGCGAACGCGTGGCCCGCGCTCTCGCGCGTCTCGTCGTGCACAACGATCTTGGACGACTCCACGTCGGCAACGTTCATCACCTGGAAATGGCCCTGCTCGTCAGGGGCGACGCACTTGTCCTGGTTCGCACCGAACACGATCGGCTCCCCGTGGCGGAGCGGGATGAGCCCATCGGCGCGTACTTCTTTACCGGTAATGCCCTCAAAGGCGCCGTCGTTGAAGACGTTGCAGTTTTGGTACACCTCCACAAACGCCGCGCCCTTGTGGTCGTGCGCTCGCTTGAAGGTTTCGATCATGTGAGCGCGGTCCATGTCGTGGGTGCGGGCCACAAAGGTCGCCTCGGCGCCGAGCGCCAACGAGATCGGGTTGAACGGCGTGTCGATCGAGCCGAACGGCGTGCTCTTGGTGACCTTGCCGACCTCGCTCGTGGGCGAGTACTGACCCTTGGTAAGACCGTAGATCTGGTTGTTGAACATGAGGATCGTGATGTTCACGTTGCGGCGCAGCGCGTGGATGAGGTGGTTACCGCCGATCGACAGCGAGTCGCCGTCGCCGCTGATCACCCACACGTCGAGGTCGGGTCGTGCGACCGCGAGACCCGTTGCAAGGGCCGCGGCGCGGCCGTGGATGCCGTGCATGCCGTAGGTGTCCATGTAATACGGCAACCGCGCGGCGCAGCCGATGCCGGAGACGAAGACGGTGTTCTCGCGCCGGACCCCGAGGTCGGGCATCATCACCTGTACCGCGGCGAGGATTGAATAGTCGCCGCAGCCCGGACACCACCGGACCTCTTGGTCCGACATCCAGTCTTTGCGGGTGGTGATCGGAACCTCTACGGCGGTCACTTGGGTGTCCCTTCGAGCAAGGCCAGCATCGCTGCTTCGATTTCGGACGCCTTGAACGGCGCCCCCTGAATTTTGGTGAGCGCCTGCGCGTCCACGAGGTACTCCGCACGCAACAGGCGACTGAGTTGGCCCATGTTCATCTCGGGCACGAGCACCTTCTTGTAGCGCCGTAGCGCGTCGCCCAGGTCGTTCGGGAACGGGAACAGGTGAGTGAGGTGCAGCTGGCTCACTTTGAGCCCGCGTGCCCGCAGACGGCGCACCGCAGCGCCGACCGAGCCGAAGGTGGAACCCCAGCCGACCACGAGCAGGTCGGTGCCGCCGTCGTCGTCGATTTCGACGCCGGGCATGTCGTTGGCGATCCCGGCAACCTTTGCGGCGCGCAGGCGCGTCATGCGTTCGTGGTTGATGCCGTCGTAGTTGATGTTCCCGCTGCCGTCTTCCTTTTCGAGCCCACCGATGCGGTGCTCAAGGCCCGGCGTGCCCGGAATCGCCCAGGGTCGGGCGAGCGTGGTTTCGTCGCGCAGGTAAGGCCAGAAATCAGCAGTCCCGTCCGGCGCGGTGTGGTTGGTCTCGGTCGCAAACGACACGCTGATGTCGGGCAGGTCGGCGATGTCGGGGATGCGCCACGGCTCCGTGCCGTTGGCGAGGTACCCGTCGGAGAGCAACAGCACGGGCGTGCGGTACTTGAGCGCGATGCGCGCCGCCTCAATGGCAGCGAAGAAGCAGTCAGACGGCGTGTGCGCTGCGATGATCGGCATGGGAGACTCGCCGTGACGCCCGTACATCGCCAGCATGAGGTCGGACTGTTCGGTCTTGGTGGGCAGACCGGTAGAGGGCCCGCCGCGCTGGATGTCCACGATGATCAGCGGCAGTTCGAGGCTCACGGCTAGGCCCATCGCCTCGGCCTTGAGGTCGACGCCGGGACCGCTCGTAGTGGTGACTGCGAGGTGACCACCGAACGCCGCGCCGATCGCCGCGCTGATGCCGGCGATCTCGTCTTCGGCCTGCATCGTGCGCACGCCGAAGTTCTTGTGCTTCGAAAGCTCGTGGAGGATGTCCGACGCGGGTGTGATCGGGTAGCTACCGAGGAACAGCGGGAGCTTCGCGAGCTGCGAGGCCGCGATGAGGCCCCACGCCAGCGCGGTGTTGCCCGAGACGTTGGTGTAGTCGCCCGGCGCGAACACGGTCGGCTTGATCTCATACGACGACGCAAACAGCTCGGCTGTCTCACCGAAGTTGTATCCCGCCTTGAACGCGGCGAGGTTCGACTGCTTGACGAGTTCGTTCGTCGCGAACTTCTCTTCGATCCACGCGGTGGTCGCGTCGAGCGGCCGGGTGTAGAGCCAACTCACGACGCCGAGTGCGAAACAGTTCTTGGAGCGTTCCGCGTCGCGCGGCTTCACGCCCAGGTCTTTGGTGGACTCGACCGTGAGGCTGGTCATCGGGATCTCGTAGACGGTGAAGCCGTCGAGCGAGCCGTCGGTCAGCGGATTGTCGGCGTAGCCCGCCTTGGTGAGGTTGCGTTGCTCGAACGCGTCGCTGTTGACGATGAGCGTGCCGCCGAGGGGTACGTCGCGCAGGTTGGCGCGCAACGCGGCCGGGTTCATCGCAACGAGGACCGACGGGAAGTCGCCGGGCGTGAGGATGTCGTGGTCCGAAATGTTGACCTGGAACGCGGAAACGCCGGCCAGTGTCCCGGCCGGCGCTCTGATCTCGGCCGGGAAGTCCGGCAGGGTTGACAGGTCGTTTCCGAACAGTGCGGATGCGCTTGTGAACCGGTCGCCGGTCAGCTGCATGCCGTCACCGGAGTCACCCGCGAACCGGATCACAACGTGATCGAGCTCGGTCACGTCCTTCGACGCGGTGTCAGTCACCTAGTCAGTTCCCCCTCCGCGCTCGTCATTGAGCGCCCGGTTCACCGTATCGCTCCTTGCCCACCATCGGTGCGAGCCTGCCGCGGAACCACCCGTCGATAACATCCGCACCCATGCCGCGCGTCCGCATCCACAACTTCACGATCTCGCTCGACGGCTTCGGCACCGGTGAGGGCCAGTCCCTCGACACGCCGTTCGGTCACGCCGGGCATCGACTCCACGAGTGGATGTTCGCGACTCGGTTCGGCCACCAGGAAGTCCTCGGCGAGCCCGGCGGATCCGAGGGCGTCGACCACGCTCTGGCCGTGCGCCACGGACCCGGGATAGGCGCCGAAATCATGGGCGCGAACAAGTTCGGCCCTCCAGGCTGGCAGGACGACCCGGCGTGGCGCGGGTGGTGGGGCGACAACCCGCCGTTCCACACGCCCACCTACGTGCTGACCCACCGTCGGTTGCCGTCGATGGAGATGGAAGGTGGCACGACGTTTCACTTCATCGACGCCACGCCCGTCGACGCGCTCGACTTGGCGCGTTCGGCCGCCGGCGACCTCGACGTCCGCATCGGCGGCGGTCCGACCATGGTCCGGCACTTTCTCGCGGCTGGTCTCGTTGACCACCTCCACGTCGTGCAGGTCCCGATCCTGCTCGGCCGCGGCGTCCGGCTTTGGGACGGCCTGGAGTCGTTGGAGGAGGGCTACAACGTCGAAGTCGTCTCGACGCCCAGCGGCGTAACCCACCTCACCTTCACCCGCTAACTGCACGCGACGCGGGAGGCTCCGTCGGAGCTCCCGCTTAGGCGGGCGGCGCTTGCTTGGGGTGGGGCATGCAGAGTTCGTCGTATTCGGCGATGACGATCTCGCCCGCGTGTTCACCACACGCCGGGCACTCGGGATCGCGACGCAGCTTGTAGTTGCGGAACGACTCCTCGAGGGCGTCATAGGCCATGAGGCGTCCGACGAGCGGGTCGCCGAGGCCGAGCAGCAGCTTGATGGCTTCCATTGCCTGAAGCGAACCGATGATGCCCGGCAGCACGCCGAGCACGCCGGCTTCCGCGCACGAAGGCGCCTGATCAGCGGGAGGAGGCTCGGGAAGCATGCAGCGGTAGCACGGGCCGTCGTAGGGCTTGAACACCGACACTTGCCCCTCGAAGCGGAAGATGGCGCCGTAGACAACCGGGATCTTCTTCAGCAGCGACGCGTCGTTGACGAGGTAACGCGTCGGGAAGTTGTCGGTGCCGTCGACGATGACGTCGTAGCCGTCGATGATGTTGAGGACGTTGTCGGCGCCGAGGCGCGTGTCGTAGGTGACGACGTTGACGTCGGGGTTGAGTAGCTGCAACGTCTTCTTGGCCGAGTCGACCTTGCGGTCCCCGATGCGGTCGAGGTTGTGAAGAATCTGTCGCTGCAGATTCGACTCGTCGACGACGTCCATGTCGATGATGCCGAGCGTGCCCACTCCCGCGGCGCCGAGGTACAACGCAGCAGGCGAACCGAGCCCACCGGCGCCGAGCAACAACACCTTGGAGTCGAGCAGCTTCTGCTGGCCCTTCTCGCCGACCTCAGGCAGCAGAAGATGACGCGCGTAGCGAGTGCGCTGCTGGGGCGAAAGCGACTGCGGCACCTTCCACGGACGGCCCTCGTCCTTCCACTTGTTGAAGCCGCCGGCGAGCGACACCACGTTCGTGTAGCCAAGGTCGGCCAGCGTCTTGGCGGCGTAGGCCGAGCGCACGCCGCTGGCGCAGCCGACGATGATCTCGGTGTCTCGTTTGGGGACTTGGCCCTCGATGTTGGTCTCGAGCCGCCCACGCGGAATGTGCAGCGACCCCACGATCGCGCCCTGTTCGTACTCGTCGGGTTCGCGGACGTCGAGGTACAACGCGCCCGCCTCAACGCGCGCTTGCGCGGTGGGGCCGTCGACCTCGGTAATCAGTGCTTTGGTGGCAAGCAGAAGCTCACGTGCGGATGCCATAGGACCCTAAACCCTACTAGTTGGGTCAACATTCCAAGGAGGCGGTCAGTCGGTGTGGACGATGAGCACCGAGCAGCTCGCGTTATGGGCGACGGAGTTGGGCACGGAGCCGAGGATCCGACGGGCACCGGTCATGCCGCGACTGCCAACAACGATCAGGTCTGCGTCGATACTCGCGGCGAGGTCCACCAGGGCGTCGGCCGCGGGGCCACCAACTTGGTGCTGCTGCAACTCCACGCCCTTCAGCGCCTCGGCGGTCCGCCCCGTTACTTCTTTCGCCCCCTCCGCCGGCTGCACATCGTCGAGCGCGGACGCCGACAACATCGCGAACTCGGGGTGGGTCATGAGCGAAGACATCGGGCGATACGCGGTCACGAGGTGTAACTCAGCGCCGCACTGGAGCGCCAGGTCGGCGGCGGCCTGCACCGCAGTGAAGGCGGACGGTGAACCATCGGTTCCTACAAGGATGCGCTTGTACATGCGCGCACCATATTCCCGCCGCGCGACGCTGCGCTGTGGCACCGGTCACGCCGGTACCTAAGGTTCCCGCGTGGAGTTCGACGAGGTCATACGCCGCCGAAAGATGTCGCGCGACTTCACCGCCGATCCCGTCGACCGAGCCGTGCTCGACCGGTTGCTCCACGCCGCGGTGCGGGCGCCTTCGGCGGGCTTCACGCAGGGCTGGGGCTTCCTCGTGCTCGACACTCCCGCCGACACCGAACGGTTCTGGGATGCCACGTTTCCCAAAGACCGTGACGAGTTTCAGTGGCCGGGGCTGTTCAGCGCGCCGGTAATCGTCGTGCCGTGCTCGAACGAATCGGCATACCTCGAGCGCTACGCCGAGGCCGACAAGGGCTGGACCGACCGCGACCCCAACCGGTGGCCGGTGCCGTTCTGGCACATCGACACCGGCTTCGCAGCAATGCAACTTCAGCTTGCGGCGATCAATGAAGGACTCGGCTGCCTGTTCTTCGGCGTCTTCCGCGATCGCGTCCAGCGCGTGCGCGACGAGTTCGGCGTCCCCGACGAGTTCGTGCCGATCGGCGCGATCGCGATTGGCCACCCGACGCGCACCGACGCGAAATCGGGCTCGCTACGCCGCGGGTGGAAGACCACCGAGGACGTGGTCCACTTCAGTCAGTGGCGCTGACCAGCAGCGGCACGATCTCCCCGATTGGTTCACGTATGACGACGTCCGCGATCTCGTCGTAAGGCGTCTCTTGATTATTGATGATCACGAGCGACGCGCCGTTGCGCGACGCAAGGGGCACGAGACCAGCGGCGGGATACACCCCGAGGGTCGAGCCCACCACGATCAACAGCGGGGTTGCGCTGCACGCCATTGCGGACTTGTCGAGCACGTCGGGATCGAGTTGTTGGCCGAAGCTGATCGTGGCCGACTTCAGCACGCCGCCACACACGAGGCAGGGCGGGTCGGTCTCGCCGGCGCGGACGCGTGCAATGGTCTCGCCGATCGGGCGTTCATCACGACAGCGCATACAGCGCGACCGCCAGATCGTGCCGTGTAGTTCGAGCACCGTGTCCTCAGGTGAGCCCGCGGCCTGGTGGAGTCCGTCGATGTTCTGCGTGACGACCCACGACACCGCGCCCGTGCGTTGCAGCGCGGCCACGGCGCGGTGCGCGTCGTTCGGCGCCGCCGAGTACATCGGCGAGTCGACGCGCGACTGCCACGCCCGGGCGCGGATCTCGGGGTCCGCCATGTAGTTGTCGATGTGCGCGGACTTTTCGGCCGCAGGATTTTTCGTCCACACGCCGTTTGGCCCACGGAAATCCGCGATGCCCGAGTCGGTCGAGATACCAGCGCCGGTGAGGACCACGGCGTTATCGGTCATCGCCAACCACTCGCGCACTTCGGGAACGCCGACCATCCCCTTTTCTAACCTGCAGCTAGGGAACGGTGATTGCAGACGAGATTGTGTCGCTGTTGTCGCCGTAGTCGTACACGGTGAGATCGAGCTGCACCTTGGTGCCCGACTCCAGGGGCTCGAGGTTGTATTCGAGCGCTTCGAGGTCGGCGTACAGACCAACCTCGGTGGTGGGCTCCCACACCTCGTTGCCGTCGGCGTCGATGCTGAGCACCTCGGGCACGATGATGCCGTCGGGCGCGGCGTCGAGTTCGCCGTAGGTCTCGGAGTCCTCGTCGAAGACGTAGTACGTCTCGTTGAGGATGTCGCCGGAGTCCGCATCGATGCTCAGCGTGAGCAGCACATCGTCGTACTCCTCGTCCTCGCTGTTCTCGTAGTAGCCCATCGGCACGTCGACGGTGTAGACGCCCTTCTCGTCACCCTCGTACAGCGTGATGTACGCAAACGCCTCGTCTTCACCGTCGGAAATCTTCAGCGACGTGAGGTCGTAGAAACCCGACGCCTCGGGGCTGCCGTCGTCGGCGATCTCGGCGAATTCTTCGCCGAAGTAGGTGAGGCTGCCGTCGTCGTTGACAAGCGCGTAGCTGATGGTGGCCTCGACCAGGTTGTCCGCACCCGCGTCCGCGAAGGTGCCGCTAATCGTCACGCCACCCTCGGGGTCAAACTCCACCGCACCTTCGCCCTCGGGCGAGACGAACTCGGGCTTGTCGGCATCGGGGATCGCCGCGCCCGCCGCGTAGTAGGCGGTGAGGAAGTCGACCCAGGACCCGGCCGATTCGACGCTCTTGTACGCGCCGTCGGCCAGGTCGATAGTGGGCGGGAAGTAGATCGACAGGCCTGTCGCACCCTTCGTCGCCTTGCCCGCAACTTGGTTCACGACGACTTCGTCGATCGCCGTCTTGAGCGCGTGGGCCTCGCCCTTGACGTTCGTGGCGTCGGCACCGATGGCTGCGGCCATCTGTCCGAGGTCACGCAGGTGGCTGTCCTCGGTCTCGTCGGGGCTGCGCGCGAAGCCGAGCGTCGAGGCTTCGGCGCGGCCAACCGCAGGCGCAACGCGCGCCGCGTCCTTCGAGAGCGCTCCTGCGAATTTGGTCATGGCGTCGTCGACCGCGTCCATCTTGGTGAGATCGAGCAGCGCCAGCGTGATGTCGGCTGCCGTCCCCTCGTCGCCCGCTTGCTTTGCGAACCCCTTGACGAGGGACTTGCCGAATTCATCGGCGGTCGCCGCCGGATCCTTCGCCACCGTCGCCAGGGCCGTGTAGTCCCACCCGTGGCCAGGCTCGAGTTCCTGAGAAGCCACCATGCGATCGGCCAAAGGCGCGACCGCGCTCGCAACCTCGTAGCTCGCCATCAGGCACGCGTCGAAGCCGAGCAGGTCGAGCTTGTCGACGCCCGCGTCGTGCAAACCGGCGCTGATGCCCTTGGTCATCTCGGCCACGTCGAGCACGTCGTTGTCGGAGGATTCATCCGGCCCAATGCCGGGCCAGGACGCACCGTGATCACTGATGATCAACGCGTAGTGCGCAGCGGGCAACGCCTCGATGCCATCGGCGATGAAGCCTGCAAGTGTGTCGGCGTCGGCCATGTCAACGTCACCGAGGTCCTCGACCACCTTGCCCGTGCCTTTGCCTACGTCGATGACCTTGGCGCCAACCCAATCGCCGATGTCGAGGGCGCGAGCCTTGCTGTAGCCCGGTGAGCGATCGAACATGGCGCGTAATTGCAGCCCGCCGGTGCTACCTACCGTGCCCATCTCGTTGAGGTCGGCGACCATGAAGCTTTCAAGGTCGGTGTCGGCCATCGAATAGTGCAAGACGGTCCAGCCTTCGCCGTCGGCGGCTTCGGTGCCCGAGTCTGAGCACCCGCCCACCACCACGGCGAGCGCCGCGGCCAGGGCGACGGGGCGCAGGCGACGCGTCATCACAGCGCCGTCACAAGCTGAAGCGAGCCCGCCGTGAGAACCGCGACGGCAACACCCAGGAGTCCAAGGCTCACGGCGCGTCGGTGGAACAGCGTTGCGACACCGGCGAAGAACAACGTCAGCGCAAGCAGCACAGTGGCCAGCTCGAACTTGTCGCCTTGTGCGTCGGCCTTCGCTCCGGCCTTGAAGAGCCACCACTCGACTGCCTTATCTGACTCGGTTCGCTCGGTGCAGCAGAAGGTGGGGCGTCAGTCACGGCCGGGGACGATACCGGGCGCACCCAGACTGAGTGCGGTTGCTGGCCCCGCGCCGTATGCCACCTAGATTCGGCTCAATGGCAGCTAACTCCGTTCTCGACCAGCAGGTTCTTCTCGTCAACCAGAAGGCCAAGCTCATCGAGCTCACCAACGAGTACAAGGTCACCGACGGCGACGGCAACCCCGTCGGCAGCGTGGTCGAAGTCGGGCAAAGCAAGGCCAAGAAGGTGCTGCGTTTTGTCTCGAACGTGGATCAATTCCTGACCCACAAGCTCGAGGTGCGTGAGGCCGATGGCTCCGTGGCGCTGCGCCTGACCCGCCCGGCCAAGTTCCTCAAGAGCACGATCGTTGTGGAGTCGGCCGAGGGTAAGGAGATCGGCAAGATCCGCCAGGAGAACATGATCGGCAAGATCAACTTCGCCTTCGAGGTTGAGGGCAAGCGCATCGGCGGCATCAACGCCCAGAACTGGCGGGCCTGGAACTTCGCGGTTGTCGACGAATCCGGCACCGAGGTGGCCCGCATCACCAAAAAGTGGGAAGGCATCGTCAAGGCCGCCTTCACGACGGCGGACAACTACTTCGTGCAGATCCACAAGCCGCTGACCGACCCGCTGCGTTCGCTCGTAATCGCGGCTGCGCTGTCGATCGATACCGCCCTGAAGCAAGACGACAAGTAGCTCTTCGGCGGTGACCCACCTAGACCCGGCGCTCTTTTACACCGGGCTCGTCGCGTCGCTTTACACACCGTTACGCGGGTCATCTCCGGACCCGGAGATCTACGCGCGGTTCATCGAAAAACACGGCCAGCCCGCTCTCGAACTCGGTTGCGGCACCGGTGACCCGATCATCGAGCTGGTGCGGCGCGGCCTTGACGTCGACGGCATCGACATCTCCACCGACATGCTCGCGGTGTGCCGAACGCGCGCGGCCGCGGCGGGCGTGGAACTGCACCTGCGCGAAGCGCGTATTGAGTCGGTCGATATGGGCCGCACGTATAAGTCGGTCTTCCTCGCCGGACCGACGTTCAACCTGTTGCCCGACGACGCGACCGCGCTCGCCGCGCTGAAGCGGATCGCCGCCCACCTCGACGCCGACGGCATGGCGCTGGTGCCGCTGCACATCCCCGACCCCATGCCCGAGGCCTCGCTCAATATCTGGAAACACGACACCGACGCCGGGGGGCGCTCCATCCGCTTCGCCGTGATCGCAGCGGCGCGCGACGAAGGGCGTCGGATCCAGACCTCGACGCTTCGCTACGAACGCGGCGACGGCGATTCGGTCGAGGCCCTCGAACGCGACTTCACGCTGCATTGGTGGACGCAGGACGAGTTCCGTGCACTCGTAGCCGAAGCCGGACTGGTCGAGACCCGCATGCTCGGCAACCAAGACTCGTCGGCCTTCGCCTTCTGGCTGGCGCGATCGCGCCATAGCTAAGCGCACAAAATGACATGAGAGTCATCAGCCATGACCCTCGCACCTGCGCCTTCGATCCCCGCCACCGGCACCCTCCGCGTCGAACCGTGGCCTGACGCTGTTATCGATCTGCTCGGGCTCGACCCGCGTTCGCATTACGTCGAGACGTTTTGGCTCGGCACGCTTGGCCCGTCGACCACGTGGCTGTTGCGCCGGCTCGCCCACGGCCTCGAGCAGGAGCCGGCGGGCTTTGTCCTGGACCTGCCGACCTGTGCGCGCGAGTTGGGCCTCGGCGACAAGGGTGGACGCCACTCGCCCTTCGCTCGTTCGCTAGCACGGCTCGTGCAGTTCGAGATCGCGCGCTGGCAGCCGAGCACGACCACGCTCGAAGTCCGCCGTCGCGTGCCACCGCTGAACCGCCGTCAGTCGATGTATCTGCCCGAAGCGCTGCGCCAACGGCACGAGGAATGGCAGCGCGCCCAGGTGGTGGACCCACCAGCCCAGTTGGTGCGGGAACGCTGCGCGCAGCTAGCAGCGGTGTTGCTAGCGACGGGCGAGGAACGCGAAAGCGCCGAGCGGCAACTCCATCAATGGGGTTACCACCCGGCGCTCGCGTACGAGTCAGTGGCGCTCGCCTCCGAGCGCGCGATGGGCTAGCCCGTTTGGGGCGGCACCGGGGCCGTTGTCGATGTCGTCGAGCTCGTGGTCGAAGTCGACGTCGAAGTCGACGACGTGGTGGTCGTCGGCTTCGCGGTGGTCGTCGTGGGCTTAACCGTGGTGGTCGTCGATTCCGACGACCCACCCAGGCAGCCCAGGCCGGGCAGGGCGACCGTGTCGCACGCGGCTGCGGTGGTGGTCGTTCCGCCGGCCGTCGTGGTGGTCGTGGGCTTGACCGTGGTGGTCGGTCCGGCCGTGGTGGAGGTGGCGTCGCTGCCATCTACGCAACCGACGCCAGGCAACGAGGTCGAGCCGCAGGGCAGCTCCGAGGGTTCGAGGCCCGCGACGCGCACGCCGCCGGTGAACTTGGCGTCGTAGGCGAAGAAGCTGGCGACGTCTTCGTAGAGGAACTTCTTGGCGTCGTACTGAATCACCCGCACATGGGGACCACCGCCGGGACCGGCGCCCACAACCGTGCGTGCCTCGCCCGCGATACCAACCGTCACGCCGCCCTTGAAGTTGGGCGAGAAGGCGAAGAACTCATAGAGCGGCAGGCCGTCAGTGTTGAAGATCCGCACGTGCGGACCGCCACCGGGACCCGCGCCAGTGACGACGTTGAGCTTGCCGGGGACCTGCGCGTTGCCGATGGCCACGCGGACCCCGCCGGGGAACTCGCCGTAGGCAAACCACTCGGAGAACAGCTCAGGTACGCCGCCCGAGATCTTGAACACCTTGACATGCGGCCCGCCGCCGGCACCGGCGCCGGTGACGATGAAGCCGTTCGCTGCGCCCACGAAGATGCCGCCCGTAAAGCTGGCCGGGTACGGCGCAAACGAGAACACTTCCTGCAGCTGATCGTTCACGAGTCGATAGGCCTTGACCTGCGACGCCATGCCCGGCCCTGAACCCACGATGACCTCTTGCGCGTCGGACGCGTCGACGTTGCCCGCAGCAACCGTGGCGCCGCCGTTGGATCCGGGGAAAGGCACGATGTCTGCGAGGACGGTTGCGTCCTTGCGGCTCACGGCCAAGGTCGCAACGCTGCCGGGCCCACCAGCAGTCACCAACTCCTGCGCGCCGTCACCATCGATGTCGCCAGCCGCCACGTAGGCGCCGGACGAGCCGGTGCCCCGCGCGTAGAAGTTCACGTCGCTGACTGCACCGTCGGGGCTGAAGGCCCGGATATGCGGCGAGCCGCCCTCGCCAGCACCGGTGGCGACCACATCAGTGGGTGCCGCTTTCGCGCCCTGCTGGCCCAACACCCCCGTCAGTACAAGAGCAACCGCAGCAACCACACCAGCCCCAGCCAGAGCGGTTCGCGACAAATTCCTAAAAAAGTGTCCTACACGCATTGCAGAAGACTACTTCGGGTTCCGAACTAGGTAGGGGTTGGGGCGAGCACGAAAAGCAGTCGCGCCCTACAGGTGGCCACTCCAGCGACGGTTGGCTGGGCCACGCCCCAGCCTCCCTTGGCGCTGAGCCGCTCCATTGTGACCTCGAGCACCAACTCGTCGCCGGGTACGACCATGCGGCGAAAACGCACTTCTTCGACGCCACCGAAGAGCGGCAGCCGTCCGGTGAAGCGCGCATCGGCGAGTACGGCGATGGCACCGGTTTGCGCCAGCGCTTCGAGCTGGAGCACGCCTGGAAACACCGGGTTACCGGGAAAGTGCCCGGCCAGGAAGTCCTCGTCACCCGTCACCTTGTAGCGCCCGACGCAGCGCGCACCCACCACCAACTCGTCGACCGAGTCGACGAAGCGGAACGGGGGCCTATGCGGCAACAGACCGACAAGATCAGCCGAGTTAGCGAGCGCCATCGCCCGAATCTACGCGGGGAACGACGCGTCGATCGCGGCCAGTGCCTTGTGCAGCGCCACGCGTTCTTCCTCGGTACCGACGTTGGCCAGCTCCTTGGTCATAGCCAGCACCATGGTGCGCTCCACGTGGTAGCCAACCAGCCACGACGCGGCCTGCACCATCATCGCGAACGCATCGGAGAACTCGTCGGCCGCTTCGGGGTGGGGCTCGCCGCTGAGCAACGGCTCGCGCACGTACTGAAGAAACAACTTCGAGGCGCCGTCTGCGAGGAGCTCCGACGTCGCGATCTGGAGCTTGGCTACGGCCATGAACTCCTCCATCGGCACGCCGGCGCTCACGAGCGCCAGCAGCATGCGCACGGCGCGCACGTCGGGGCGGCTGTAGGGCCGCTCGGGGTCGTCGGCGGGCAGGGGTCGCAAGATCCCCGATGCTTCGAGCGACCGCAGCATCGATGGTGGGACGCGGGCCCGTTCGGCCAGTTCGGCCCGGGTGAGTCGTTCTTCGTGGGTGTCTTCGGCGGGATCCGCCCACGGCGAGTCCTGCCCGGCGGCGAGCACGTCGGCCACGGCCCGAAGCGACAGGCCCTTGGCCTTCAGCGCCTTGATTTTCTGGAGCCGCTCAAGGTGACTGGAGTCGTAAACCGCGGTCCGACCCTCGTGGCGGGGCGGCGCCAGCAGCCCCTTGGATTGATACGAGCGCACCACTTCAACGGAAACGCCGGCGGCCTCCGCAAGCTGTCGAACATCGTACGTCATCGCCATATGAATGTAATACAGCTGAATCACAATGTTGGACCAACTTGTGTAACCTTTGCGTCAGCCAGGAGGTCAGATGCTCCTGTACGGACGTTGAGAAGGAGGTGAAACGCGTGGGTGTTGCAATCGTTTTCCCAGGTCAGGGCGCTCAATCGACAGGAATGGGCTTGGAATTGGTCGATCTCCCGGCGTGGCACCTCGTGTCTGACGCCGAAGAAATCCTCGCCACGTCGCTCGCACCACTCTTGCTGGGCGATGAACTAAAGACGACCCAAGCGGCACAAACGGCCGTTTTGCTCCATTCCTTGATTGTCTGGGAGACCGTCAAGGACCAGGTCGGTGCCGTCACCTCGTTTGCTGGCCATTCACTCGGTCAGATGACCGCACTCATTGCCTCGGGCTCGCTGAGCTTCGAGCAGGGCGTGCAGGTCGCGGCCAAGCGTGCCGCGGTCACCCAACAGGCCGCAGATCACACGCCGGGCGTGATGGCCGCCCTGATGGGCGCCACCGACGAGCAGGCCGCCGCGGCGGTCGCCGGGACCCCGGATACGTGCTGGGTCGCCAATATCAACGCTCCGGGCCAGATCGTCATCGCCGGGACACCCGAGGGACTCGCGTCCGCAACAGAAGCGGCGAAGAATGCGGGCATCCGCAAAGTCATTCCGCTCGACGTTGCTGCGGCGTTCCACACGCCTCTGATGGACGAAGCCGCGGACGCGTTCGGCGAGTACCTCGGCTCGATTGAGTTCGCTACGCCGTCGGCGCCAATTGTTTCTAACGAAGATGCAACCGCTTACACCGATGGTGACGGATGGAAGACACGCCTTGTCACCCATCTCACCAAGCCGGTCCGCTGGGCCAGCTGCATGCAAACGATCGACTCCCTGGGCCCCGCCTCGCTGCGGGAAGTGGGCCCTGGCACCACGCTTACTGGTCTCGCAAAACGATGCCTTCCGAACTCTGAATGGGTGACTGCATAAATGTCTCTAGCCGTTGAACTCGCCGAATACACCGAGGTTGCCGAGAAGCTGATCCTCTCCCCTGCCCGGGGCGTGGTCCGTTTACTTGAGCCTGCGGTCGTAACGGCCGAAGGCGAAATCGTCGAGGTCGGCCAGCCGATCGCGGTGATCGTCAACTCGGGTGACGAGATCGAGGCCTGCAGCCGTTTCACGGGCTTCCTCATGGAGATGCTGGTCGAATCGGGCGAACGAGTCCGGCCGGGTCAGCCCCTCGCCTGGCTCCGCACCTTCGGCTAGCGGCATGGCAAGCATTGTTGGCATGGGCATCGCGGTGCCCGAAGGAAAGCTGACGAACGCGCACCTCGAGGCCACCCTCGACACGACTGACGCGTGGATTCGCGAACGCACCGGCATCGGCGAACGCCGCATGGCTGGGCCTGAGGAGACCACCGTCACCCTGGCCACGGCCGCAGGCGCCGAGGCGCTCAAAGACTCGGGTGTCGATCCCGAAACCATCGACCTGCTCATCCTGGCCACGCTCACACCGGTGCAGCAGTTGCCGGCCACCTCGGTCTACGTGCAAGACAACCTCGGCCTGCACTGCGGGGCCTTCGATCTCGCGGCCGCGTGCTCGGGCTTCGTGTACTCGCTGGTCATGGCCGACGCGCTCGTCCAGGCGGGCACCGCTCGCAGCGCATTGCTCATCGGCGCCGAGGTGCTGACCGACTGTGTCGACCCGGGCGATCGCAACACCCGCATCTTGTTCGGCGATGGCGCCGCAGCCGCGGTGATAGTGCCGTCAGCCCCCGGCTACGGCGTGCTGGGCTCCGACCTCGGCTGCGACGGCTCGGCAGCAGAAATCCTTGAGATCGCACGCGACCAGAAATACGTGACGATGGACGGCAAAGAAGTGTTCCGGCGCGCCGTGCGCGCCTGCACGCTGTCGGCCAACAATGCGATGGAACGCGCCGGCGTCACCGCGGACGACATCGACATCTTCGTGCCGCACCAGGCCAACACTCGCATCATCGACGCGATCATCGAGCGGGTGGGCCTCGACGACGACAAGACCGTCCGAAACATCGAGCGCTACGGCAACACGTCCGCCGCGTCGATCCCGCTCGCGTTGAGCGAGGCCGAGCCCAAGGATGGCGACCTCGTCTTGCTGTGCGGCTTCGGCGCTGGCATGACCTGGGCCAGCGCCGTGATGCGCTGGGGCACCGGGCAGTGAGTGAACCAAACCCTCGGATTGCGTTCGTAACCGGCGCAGGCGGCGGCATTGGCCGCGCGTGCGCGGTTGCACTGCACGAGGCGGGCTTTCGCGTCGCGGTTGGCTTCGGCGGGAACAAGGACGGCGCGACCGAAACCGCGGCCCTGTGCGACGGCATCAGCGTTGAGGTTGACGTCGCGGACTCTGCGTCGGTCGACAACGCGTTCGCGCAGATCGAACAGCAGCTCGGCGCAGTCACTGTGCTCGTGAACAACGCGGGCGTGACCGGCGACGGCCTCCTGCTGCGCATGAAGGACGACGACTGGAACAGGGTCCTGCGCGTCAACCTCGACGGCGCCTTCCACACGATCAAGCGCGCCACGCCCGGAATGATGAGGGCGCGCTTCGGGCGCATCGTCAACATCGGGTCTGTCGTGGCCCTCAGCGGCAGCGCCGGCCAGGTGAATTACGCCGCGGCCAAAGCCGGGCTCGTAGGCCTTTCGCGCTCGGTTGCCCGTGAACTCGCGTCGCGCAACGTGACCTGCAACGTTGTCGCACCCGGCCCCATCGTTACCGCCATGACCGATGCGCTCAGCCCGGACCGTCTGGCCGCCATCACCGACGCCGTGCCCCTCGGGCGGATGGGCACCGCCGAGGAGGTTGCCGCCACCGTGGTGTTCCTGTGCAGCGACGGCGCTGCATACATCACCGGCGCAGTCATCCCCGTCGACGGCGGCCTCGGACTAGGGCATTAGCGTCATCAGATCTAACCAACTCCAAGGAGAACTACCGAATGTCCCGTGAAGAAGTCCTCGCTGTGATGCGTGACGCCGCCGTCGAACTGCTCAAGGTCGACCCGGCCAAGGTCACCGAAGAGGCCACCTTCGCCGAAGACCTCGAAGCCGACAGCCTCGATGTCGTCGAGCTGGTCATGGCGCTCGAGGAGAAGCTCGACATCAGCATCCCCGAGGAAGAACTCGAAGGCATCAAGACCGTCGGCGAGGCGCTCACTGTTATCGCGGCCAAGGTCGCGTAGGCGCCAGAGGAGCCAGTTATGACCGAGCGTCGACGCGTGGTGGTCACCGGCATGGGCGTGAAGACGCCCGCCGGTTTGACCATTGAGACTTTCTGGAACACCTTGCTCGCCGCGGCCAACACGGCGGCAGGCCCGATCGAGCGCGTCGACGTGTCGGACTGGCCCGTGGGCTTTGCCTGCGAGGTCAAGGGTTTCGACCCTGAGGAATACGTCGAAGCCAAAGAAATTCGTCGCACCGACCGCGTCGCGTTGCTCGGCTTCGCTGCCGCGGCCGACGCGATCAAACAGGCCGGTGACCTCGGCCTCGACCCGGCGCGCATCGGCGTGGTCGCCGGCACCGGCGTTGGCGGTCTCGAAACCCAGTAACGCGAAGAGATCGTCGTGTACGAGAAGGGCAAGACCCGCGTGTCGCCGTTCCTTATACCGATGATGATGACCAACGCCACTGCGGCGATGGTCTCGATGGGCAACGGTTTCCGTGGCCCCAACCTGTGCATTGCCACCGCATGCGCGGCAGGCACCCATGCGATCGGCGAGGCGTCGCACATCATTCGCTATGGCGGCGCCGACGCGATCATCGCCGGGGGGTCCGAAGCTGCGATCACCACCGTCGGTATGGCCGCGTTCGCACGAATGGGGGCACTCTCTACGCGACGCGACTCACCCGAGACGGCGTCGCGTCCCTTCGACGCCACCCGCGACGGTTTCGTCATGGGTGAAGCCGGTGCGTTCGTTGTGCTCGAGGAATACGAACACGCCAAAGCACGCGGCGCGACGATCCTGGGCGAGATCCTGGGCTATGGCCGCAACGCCGACGCGCACCACATCACCGCGCCGTCGCCCGACGGTTCCGGCGCGATCAACAGCATGGAACTCGCGCTCGCCGACGCAGGACTTGCACCCGCCGACATCGGTCACATAAACGCGCACGGCACGTCGACCCCCCTCAACGACGCCGCCGAGGCCGCAGCGATCTACAAGGTGTTCAACGGCGAAGCGCCGCCGGTCGTCTCGACCAAGGGCGTGACCGGTCACTGCATCGGCGCGGCCGGTGCGGTCGAGGCCATCGCTGCTCTCCTCGCGTGCAGCACAGGCCTGGTGCCGCCCACGGCGAACCACAAAGAAAAGGGCGAGGGCATCGAGATCGACGTCGTGTCGGGTACGCCGCGCGAGGTCGGTCAGAAGCCCGCGCTGTCGAACTCATTTGGGTTCGGTGGCCACAACGCCACGCTCGTCGTCGGACCGGTCGTCTAACTCATCGTGTCGCTACTCGCGCTCGGCACAGCGCGCCTCGGAGGCGCGCAAGCCGAGATTCGCGAGTTAGGCGGCCAGAAGGTCGGCTTCTTCCGTCTCGCCGAGGAACCTCGCGACGGCGACGACGCGGTCGGCCGCGGCGCCATCGGCCCTGACGAGGCGGATTCGGTGGCCCGCCTGATCCGTCTCGCCACCGATACCGGAGTGCCGATCGTGGGCGTGCTCGCCTGTACGGGCACCGACGTGCGCCACGGCGTGGCGTCGCTCGTGGCCTGGGGGCGCATCGCATCCGCGCTCGTCGACGCCTCGGGCATGGTGCCCATCACGATCGCAGTGATCGGACCGTGCGCGGCCGGGCCGGCGTTGCTCATCGGTATCGCCGATGCCGTGGTGTTCACCTCCGACGCAACCGCGTTCGTGTCGGGCCCGGCGGCGGTTATCGGCATGACGGGCGAAACCATCACGCCCGCTGAACTCGGTGGCCCCAACGTGCACGCGGTCGAAAGCGGAATCGCGGCGATGGTCGCGGAGGATGAGCAAGGCGCGCTCGACGCAATGTCGTTAATCCTCTCCCACCTGCCTGCGAACAACCAGGAGTTGGCGCCGTGGGCGCTGCACCACGACGACCTCGAACGCGACTGCGAGGCAGACGTACCGGCGTCGGCCAACGCGGGCTACGACGTGCGCAGCGTCATCGATGAGGTGTGTGATCGCGGTAGCTGGTTTGAGCTGTGGGCGCGCCACGCCGCGAACTGCGTCGTGGGCTTCGCGCGCGTCGACGGCTATCCGGTGGGTGTGGTCGCCAACCAACCCGCATGGCTTGCGGGCACGCTCGACATCGAAGCATCCACCAAGGCCGCGCGCTTCGTGCAACTGTGCGACGCGTTCAACGTGCCGCTACTGACCTTCGTCGACACGCCGGGCTTTCAGCCGGGCAAGGATCTCGAGTGGCGGGGCATGATCCGCCACGGCGCCAAGCTCGTGTTCACGTATGCGCAGGCCAGCGTGCCCCGCGTGTGTGTGATCCTGCGCAAGGCCTACGGCGGCGCCTACATCGTCATGGACTCGCGCGGTATGGGCAGCGATTTCGTCGTGTCGTGGCCCCAGGCCGAGATCGCGGTGATGGGCGCGTCGGGCGCGATCGGTCTGCTCTATGGACGCCGCGACCTGCCGGCCGTCGAAATGCAAAAGCTCATCGACGACTACCAGGCCGACTACTGCACACCGCGGGTAGCCGCGGAGCGCGGATACGTCGACAAAGTGATCGAACCCCGCGACACCCGCCGTGTTGTGGTCGGCGCGTTCGAGGCCCTGCGCTCCAAGCGTGAACACCTCCCCAAGCGCCGCCACGCCAACCCTCCCCAGTAAGGACCGAACACTGATGCTGCTCGAAGGCAAGAAGATCGTCGTGACCGGCGTGGCCGCGGAGAGTTCGATCGCGTTCAGCGTGGCTCGTATCGCGCAAGAGCAAGGCGCCGAGATCGTGCTGACCTCATTCGGTCGCATCATGTCGCTCACCCAGCGCGTCGCAAGGCGACTGCCTACAACCCCCGACGTGCTCGAACTCGACGTCACCGATCCGGATCACACCGCGCAGGTCGCGGCGGAACTCGGCGAACGCTGGGGCCACGTCGACGGCGTCGTGCATTCACTCGCCAACGCGAACCCGGAGACGTGCCTGGGCGGCGACGTGTTCCGCGCCCCGTGGGACGACGTCGCCATGGCGATGCGCGTGTCGACGTTTTCGCTCAAGGAACTCGCGTCGGGCTTCTTGCCGCTCATGCAGAAGGCGGGCGGCGGCTCGGTCGTCGGCCTCGACTTCGACGCCAGCAAGGCCTTCCCGATGTACAACTGGATGGGCGTCACCAAGGCGGCCCTCGAGTCGCTGAACCGCTACCTGGCCCGCGACCTCGGCGCGTCGAACGTGCGCTGCAACCTCGTCGCCGCCGGCCCGCTCCGCACGCTGTCAGCCAAATCGATCCCCGGCTTCGACCAGTTCGAAGAGATCTGGTCGCAGCGCGCGCCGCTGGGTTGGGATCTCAAAAACCCCGAGCCCGCCGCCAAGGCCGTGGTCGCCCTACTCAGCGACTGGTTCCCCGCCACCACCGGCGAGATCATCCACGTCGACGGCGGCTTCCACGCCGTCGGTGCCTAACTACGCCTCGGCGATGGCCTTGAGCCGGTTGAGGGTCTGAGTCATGCCGTCTCGGTTTGTCTTGCCGCGGGCCCAGCCGAGCAGGGCCCAGTAGATCTTCAGCGCGGGGTTAGGCGTGAGCTGGAAGTACTCGGTAGCTGAGGTGCCGCCGCCCGTAGTCGCCTCGAAGCGGTAACCCCACGTGTTGACCGTCATGCGGTCCGAGCCCACCGCGAACTCGAACTCCTTGCCCGGCTCGCACTTGGTGACGGTGCACTGGGTCCAATAGGTCGGGCCGCGACCGTTGCGCTTGACGTGCCCGCGGAACTTCGCGCCTACGGCTGGGCCGGTCGCGCCCTCGAGCCACTCGGCTTCGAAGGTCTCGGGTGACAACTCGCCAATGCGCGTGACGTCGGAGGCGATGTTCCAACACGTCATCGGATCCGCCCCGACCTGCACGGTGACGGAATCTCCGAGCCCGCTCATTTGAAGCTCGCAGCAAGCTCGATGAGCGTCCGCACACCGAAGCCGGTGCCGCCCTTGACCCACTCACCATCCTGGTCCGGAGATCGGCCCGGACCCGCGATGTCGAGGTGCACCCACGGCAATCCGTCGACGAACTCCTGGAGGAACATGGCGCCTGCGATCGTACCCGCCTGGCCCGGGTTGCCGATGTTTTTGATGTCGGCGATATCGGAGTCGATGTGCTTGCGGTACATCGCAGGAAGCGGTAGTTCCCACACAGGCTCGCCCGCGACCTTTGACGCGTCCTTGACCTTTTGCATCAGCGCGTCGTTGTTACCCAGCGCGGCAGCGATCTTGTTACCGAGGGCGACGACTTGTGCGCCCGTAAGCGTGGCGACGTCGACGATTGCGTTCGGCTTCTCCTCCGCCGCAAGCGACAGGCCATCAGACAGCACAAGGCGGCCTTCGGCGTCGGTGTTGAGCACCTCCATTGTCACGCCGTTGCGGGCCCGCAACACATCTCCCGGTTTGATCGCCTTCGGCCCCGGCATGTTCTCGGTGCACACTGCGATCGCAACGATGCGGGTCTTCACGCCGAGCGCCGCGCACGCCGCGACGGCGTTCAGCACCGCTGCCGCACCGCCCATGTCCGTCTTCATTGTCTCCATGCCCACCGCGGTCTTGAGCGACAGGCCACCCGAGTCGAACGTGATGCCCTTACCCACGAAAAACAGCGTCTTCTTGGCGCCGGCCGGGCTGTGCTCCAGACGAATGAGACGGGGTGGCTGATCCGAACCAAGCGACACCCCGCGCAGCGCGCCGAGGCGTTCCTTTTCGATCTTCTTCTCGTCCCAAATCGTCGCGGTGAGGGTCGGTAGGTCGGCGGCGAGCGCCTTGGCCGCGCGGGCCAGGTCGGTGGGGTTGAGCTCACCGGCGGGCTCGTTCACCCAGTCGCGGGCGATGCACACGTAGCGAGCGATGGTCGCACCGCGGTCGAGGCCCTGCTGAAGCTTGGCTTTGGCGCTGGTGATCACAAAGAACTCGGCGAGCGCGTCGGGTTCGGCGGCTTTCTTGAGGCGAGTGAACGTGTAGGTGCCAAGCACCACCCCCTCAGCGATGACCTGTCCGGCCGTCTTAGGGTCGAGCGGTCCGTCGTTGGAGGTGCCCATCGAAGCCGCCACTCGGGCGAAGCGACGCGCCGCACGGGCGCCAACTGCGAACGCGGAGCGCACCGTGTCGGCGGTCATGGTTTGGGGATCGCCCACACCCACGCCGATCACCGTCACGCCGTTCGCGCCGGGGACGGAGTGGGTCATGCCCGGCTTGCCCGACACCCCACTCGTTTTGAGGTGGGCCGAGTCGAGGTATTCGGCGCCGGCTGCGCCGGCCCAGGCCTGCGGGCCGTCGCTCGTGACGAAAATCGGGACGATGAGCGCGTCGACATCGGCCGGCGCTTCCTTGACCGCAGTGAATGTGATCGGCATTTAGGTGATGTCCTTTGTCCGGAGGGTGTCGTCACCCTCAGCCCATCGGGCCATGGCCCACAACAAACTCGATAAGCGATTCAGATACGGCAGGGCGAGCGAGTCATCGCTCGCCGCCGCCACGGCGTGGCGCTCACAGCGACGCACCACGGCGCGTGCAACATCGAGCGCGGCGGCGCCGCCGTTTTGGCCGGGCACCACGAACGCCTTGGGCACCTCGAAGTGGGCCTCAACCTCGTCAACGTGACGCTCAAGCGCGTCGAGCATGGGCTGATCAACGCTCATCTGGCCGGGGGTCAGCTTGTGACGGTTCTCGGGCGCGGTGGCGAGCTCGGCCATCAGCACCCATAGGTCGCGGGCGACGTGCACGAGTAGTTCATCCACCTCGGAGCCGGGCGTGAAATGCGTACGGGCTACGCCAATGAAGGCTTGCGCCTCGTCGACTGCGCCGTATGCCATCGGCAACGCCGAGTCCTTCGCGACCCGTCCGCCGTAGAGCAGACCCGTCGTCCCATCATCGCCTTTGCCGGTGTAGTGCGCCATCGCAACTGGGCACGTTAGTTTCGCCCGCGTCATGTATCCCTGCCACGGCCTCCGCGTCCTCGATATGTCACGCGTGGTTGCCGGACCGATCGCGGGCCGGATCCTGTCTGACCTCGGCGCCGACGTGGTGAAACTTGAACCGCCCGAGGGCGACGTGACCCGCGTGTGGGGCCAGGTCCGCAACGGATTGTCGGGGTTCTACACCCAGCAAAACGCAGGCAAGCGCAACGTGTGCGTTGACCTGCGCGCGCCGGGCGGCGTTGCGCTTGTCAAGCAACTCGCGGCGAAGGTCGACGTCGTCATCGAGAACTTCCGCGCCGGAGTACTCGACCGTCTCGGCCTCGGCTACGCCGATCTGTCGGCGGCCAACGAGCGACTCATCATGTTGTCGGTGTCGGGCTTTGGGCGCGGCGGGCCAGAGTCTCACCGCGCCGCGTACGCGCCGATGATGCAGGCCGAGACCGGTCTCGTGCACCGTCAGGCCGAGTTTGACGATGTGTGGCCGACCGATCCCATCCTCTCGATCGCCGATACGTACGCGGGCCTGCACGGCACGATCGGAGTGTTCGCCGCGTTGCGTGCGCGCGACGAAACCGGGCGCGGTCAGCACATCGACATGGCGATGTTTGACGCCATGGTTTTCACCGACGACTACGCGCACCACGCGGTTGACAACGAACCGGTCGTGCGTCTCGGTGGCGACGTGTACGACACCGTCATCGGCCCGGTGCTGTTCGCCGGCCAACTTCGCACGGTGTGGGCGGCGCTGAAGCACCTCATCGCCGACCCTGCGCCGGGCGACGTGCCCGTGAGCGAGAAGGCGCGTCTGCGCAAGCAGGCCGTGCAGGACTGGGCGATGAGCTTCGCCAACTTCGCCGATCTCACCGCCGCGCTCGACGCGTCGGGCCTCGCGTACGGCGCGGTGAAGGACCAGTTCGACGTCGTGGGGTCACCCACCGCGGAACATCGCGGCAGCATCGCGATGATCGACGACAACACCGGTACCGGAGCGACGCGCCGCGTGGTGCAGACGCCCTACCGGTTCTCCGAGGCGGAGTCGGGCGTGCGCGGCGCGGCACCCCACCGGGGCCAGCACAACCGCGACGTCTTGCGCGAGTGGGTCGGCCTCGACGACGACGCCCTCGACGGGCTCATCGAGAAGCGCGTGCTGCAAACCGACGAGTTCGTCGCGTAACTTGCGTCGCTATGGCGACCAACCGGTACGAACGCATCACGGCTAACGACGGCGGCGAGTTCGACGCCTATTGCGCGATCCCCGACTCGGGACGCGGTCCCGGCGTCATGGTCTTCCAAGAAATTTTTGGCGTCAACGACAACATCCGCGAGCTTTCGGACCGCCTCGCTCACGCCGGTTACCTGGTGCTTGCGCCCGACATGTTCTGGCGGATCGAGCCGCGTTTCGAGCGCAACGACGAGACCAGCATCGGCGAGGCCTTCACCATGGTGCAGAAGTTTGACTTCGAACAGGGCGTCACCGACATCGCCGCCACCCACGCCCACCTGCTTGGAATGGCCGCGTGCACGGGCAAGGTCGGAGCGATGGGGTTCTGTCTTGGTGGCGGCCTCGCGTTCGCAGCCGCGGCATTGAGTCGCGTCGAGGGTCGCGGGCCCGATGCCGCCGTGAGCTACTACGGCTCGGCGGTCAACTCGCTCCTCGAGCACGCCGACAAGGTCGAGGGCCCGATCATGTTCCACTACGGCAACAACGATCCGTTCATCCCGGTCGAGAACATCGACGAGGTGGAGAAGGCACTGGGCAGTCGGCCCGGGGTGGAGTTCTTCCGCTACGAAGCGGGCCACGCGTTCAGCAACGCCGACGCACCCTCGATGTACAACGCCCAAGCCGCGGGCGTGGCGTGGGAACGCACGCTCGGCTTCTTCGAGCGCACGCTGGCTTAGCTAGGTCGCGTCTTCGATCAGTCCGCGCTCGCGGAGCAGCGCAAGCCCGCGTTCGACGTGCGCGAGCGGCATGCCGAGCGAACCGGCCAGCCCTTCGGCGTTGAGGATGCCATCGAGCGTGGCCAATAGCGGCACGAGCACTTCGCCTGCTGCGCGGCCCTGAAACAGCACTGGCGCGCCACCGTTCACGACCGCGATGCCATCGAGGAGCGGCACGACCTCGAGGCCGTGCCTCAAGCGGGGCACGTTCATCGGGGGCCGAGTTTCGCGCACGAACAACCGTGCATGCGGACCACGCGTCCTTCGACGACGGACGCGTCCGCCGAGTGGCGTCGCACCACGCCCAGGAGGCGTTGCGGGACCTCGTCAACACCCGGCACCGTTATGGCGGTGCGTAACGCGCCAATCTCGTTGGCGGCGATCTTGGTGAGCGCGCGCAGCTCATCGGTCGGCGGCGGTACCACCGCACGCAGCCAGTGGTTGTGGATGGCGTCGTGCACGGCGAGATCGCTCGCATGCTGACGCTCGCGCGCTTCGAAACAGCTGAAGCACGGCCCGCCCGGCGCGACGACCGGGCCGACCTGGAGACGCCCGTGCGATCCCCACACCGCTACGAACGGCTGCCCGTTGTTATTCAGATCTCGGGCGACGGTCAGCGCAGGACGCGACGCCACGACCACCACGAGGCAGTCGTCGCCCATCGGGTCCGACGGCCCGTCATGGTGCACGCCGCGATCACGCAAGACGTTGCGCACGTCGCGGCCGTACATGCCGACGCCGACCACAAGCAGCCTCACGGCGCCACTCGCGCCAGACGGGCGTGATCAACCCAGCCCGGTTCGGGCGGCATCGGGCTCAGCCCCGGAACCACCACCCGCACCGCGGCCATCCCGACCGCGTCCAACTCGTCGGGCGTGAGGTCTACGGCGTATCCAGCGAGGCCAAGGCCGCGCAAGCGAGCCACCAGGGCGGGCTTGGTGACGTCGATCGGCGCG
>JBKJQZ010000210.1:0-13520 GCA_046594835.1 Acidimicrobiales bacterium
GTGTTCTCACCCGCGATGCCGGGGCCACCTTCAGCGGCCGCATCACCCGTGAGGATGTTCGGTGTTGGCGCTGTGTTCAGCGCCACCGGAGCCGCGGCAAATGAACCCGCAGCGATCAATCGAATCAAGAACCCGGTGCCCATATGAACCAATGGTACCCAGCGTGCGACGATAAAGAAATGGCGGATCGCCCCTGGGTCATGCGCACCTACTCCGGTCACTCGACGGCGAGGGCGTCAAACGAGCTGTACCGGACCAATTTGGCCAAGGGCCAGACCGGGCTATCCGTCGCCTTCGACCTGCCAACCCAGACCGGATACGACCCCGACGCGCCCGAGGCCGCAGGCGAAGTGGGCAAGGTCGGCGTTCCGGTGGTGCACCTCGGTCACGTGGAGCAGCTGTTCGACCAGATCCCGGTGGACGAGCTCACCACCTCGATGACCATCAACGCCCCGGCGTCGTGGATGTTGGCGCTCTACATCGCCAATGCGGAGAACCGCGGCATCGATCCCGCCGTGCTCGGCGGCACGACTCAGAACGACATCATCAAGGAGTACCTGTCGCGCGGGACCTACATCTTCCCGCCGGAGGCCTCGCGGCGGCTGACCGTCGACACGATCTGTTACACGGTGCGCCACGTCCCGCGCTGGAACCCGATCAATGTGTGCAGCTACCACCTCCAGGAAGCGGGCGCGACCCCGGTCCAGGAGCTCGCCTTCACGATGGCAACCGCGGTGGCGGTGCTCGACGGCGTGCGCGACTCGGGCCAGATCAGCGAAGCGGAATTGCCCAAGGTCGTTGAGCGCATCTCGTTTTTTGTGAACGCCGGCATTCGCTTCATCGAAGAGGTGTGCAAGATGCGCGCCTTCGGAATCATGTGGGACACCATCTGCAAGGAGCGCTACGGCGTAGACGACGCGAAGGCGCGTCGCTTCCGTTACGCAGTGCAGGTCAACTCGCTCGGGCTTACCGAGCAGCAGGCCGAGAACAACGTGCAGCGCATCGTGTTGGAGATGCTCGGCGTCACGCTTTCCAAAGACGCTCGCACTCGTTCGCTGCAGCTCCCCGCGTGGAACGAAGCGCTCGGACTCCCTCGTCCGTGGGATCAGCAATGGGCGCTGCGCATGCAGCAAGTACTGGCGTTCGAGACCGACCTACTCGAGTACGACGACATCTTCGCCGGCTCGCACGTGATCGAAGCCAAGACCACGGAGTTGGTCGATGCAGCCTGGACGGAGTTCAACGAGCTGCAAGAGCTGGGCGGCGCCTTCGAGGCGATTGAGGAGATGAAGGCGCGCCTCGTCCGATCGCAGGCGCGGCGTACTCGGCGCATCGAGGTTGGCGAACAGCTGGTCGTCGGCGTCAACGCCTACACCGAGACCGCCGAGTCGCCCCTCGGTGGTGAGGGCGCGATCCTCAAGGTCGACGCCGCCGTTGAGGTCGCCGCGAAGGAAGAACTGATCGCGTGGCGCTCCGAGCGCGACCAGGCCGCAGTTGACGCCGCGCTGGCCGAGCTCAAGCGCGTTGCGCTGACCGACGAGAACGTCATGCCCGCGAACATCGCCCTTGCCCATGCTGGCGGGACCACCGGCGAATGGGCTGGCGCTCTACGCGAGGTGTTTGGCGAGTACCGCGCCCCAACGGGTGTCGCCGGCGCTTCGGGCGGTCGGGGCGAGGAGATGGGCCCAACGCTCGCCAAGGTCAAGGCGCTCGTGGGTGGTCCACCACGGTTCCTTGTGGCCAAGCCCGGTCTCGACGGACACTCCAACGGCGCCGAGCAAGTGGCGGTCGCTGCGCGCGACGCAGGCTTCGAAGTGATCTACCAAGGCATCCGCCTCACGCCGCAGCAAATCGCTGACGCAGCGCGCGACGAAGACGTCGACGTAATCGGTCTGTCGATCCTCTCGGGCGGACACCTTGAACTCGTGCCCGAAGTCATCCGTCTGGTGCGAGCGGCCGGTGTGGACGCGCCGGTGATCGTCGGCGGAATTATTCCCGATGAGGACGCGGCGAAGCTCATCGAAGGTGGCGTGGCCGCGGTGTACACACCGAAGGATTACGAACTCGCGCAGATGATGGGCGAAGTCGTCGACATCGTCGCGAGCTACCGCACCGGCGCGGCGTAATCGCCGCTTAGGACTGGACCTGGTTCCACTCGATCCAGCCGAGGCCACATCGACCATCGGGGGTCGTGAAGCGGGTCGCGGCGCGGTTGAAGTGGGCGCAGCGCCCGGCCTTGTCCACGAGGAGCAGCGGGCTGAACGCGATCGGCTCAACGTGGAGTTCGACGTCTGCGGTCGGACACGAGATGGTGCCGCTGGTTGGCATGCCGAACGCGCCGAGTTCCTCGCTCGTCACGAGTTCGGCCTCGATCGGAGTCACCTCGCCGCCGGCCTGTCGGTAACCGAAGCTGAGGCGGAAGCCGGGCGTCAGGCGAATGTCGGCGCCGTGCACGCGGGTGCCGTCCTCGAGCCAGCCCGCGAACCAGCACCACTCGAAGCTCCACCAGTCTCGGTTAGCCCACGAGTGGTCGCGCTGTCCGTTGGCCGCGATTCTGAATGTGCGATCGCCGACCGTGATGGTCCCGGACGCTCGGCTCGGGATCTCGTAGCGGGCGGACAACACATAGCCATAGGGTTCGCCGTCGCTCACCCACTGCATGTCAAACGCGAGGGTCGTCGGTGTGCCCGTCGATCCGTCGTACACACCGCTCGCGTTGTCGTAGGAGACGGCCGGCGCAGATGCGACCACGCGAAACGCCTTAAGCGGTTCTTCGACGATGCACTCGACTGACGTGTCGCCGTGCGCCGTCGCCATCGAACCCGGCACGGGCAGCGGCAATGCGTAGTTGGTCGACATCACGCACGGAAACTCCGGAGCGATGAACGCTGCGGTCCACCACGCCACGCCTTGGTTTGGGTGCAGGCCGAGTCGCACGTAGCCCGCAACGGCGCCGTCGTCGTCGACAAAGTCGAGGTACCACGACTCGTTGAACCACTCCTCGGGGCCCGGCGCGTGAGGCGACTCGTCCGCTGGATCGACGGTGTGGTCAAGCGTGGACGCGGCCTCGTTGGTCATCTCGCCATCTTGTCGGAATAGCCTGCCGTATGGCCGATCGCCGAGACCCCGCCGCCAAAGTCGTCAACCTCCTGCACCGGAGCCTGTTCACGCTGACCAAGGGCAAGGTCGGCGGGAAGGTGATGGGCATGGAGGCCGTGGTACTCACCACGACGGGCCGCAAGACCGGCGAGAAACGCCAGACCATGCTCACCGCGCCGATCACCGACGGCGCCAAGGTCTTCCTCGTTGCGTCGTGGGGCGGCGGGCCCAAGCACCCGATGTGGTACCTCAACTTGCAGGCCGACCCGCACGTGCAGATCACACGTAACGGTTCGGACACCACGAACATGGTCGCCCGCATCCTCGACCACGCTGAGAAGGAAAAGCTCTGGCCCCAGATCACCGAGGCCTACAAGGGCTACGCCGGCTACCAGGAAAAGACGACGCGCGACATCCCTGTCATCGAGTTCGTCCCGGCGTAGTCGTTCTGCGCGGGAGTCTGGGCCGGTAGCCACCAGATGTCCGCGCGGAAGTAGCGCTCAGCAAACGGTGAAGCAGCGGTCTTTCATTTCGCCGAAGGAGTACTGCGGGTAGAGCCCGCCGTAGGTCGCTCGGGTGCGGTCGGTCCAGTCGAGGGCCTCGGGCGCGCTGATGCGGTGCATCACCTGCAAGATGCCGCCTTCGAACACGCGGTACTCGGCCCACGCGCCGGGATAGTCCTTGGTCGCGCCGACCTCGGCCCACGGCACGTTGCCCGTCGCCGGGACCAGTCGCACGCGGTTGCGGTGTGTGTGACCCGCGAAGTAGCCGACGAGGTTGGGGCGACGGGCGAAGACCTCGATCAGCTTCTCGGAGTCCTCGGGATTGATCCCGAAGTAGCCCGGCTCGCGCTGCTTGGAGACTGGGCTCCAGTTGTGGTGGTGGCCGAACACGAGCACCGGTTGAGCGGTGCGCGCCGCGAGCTCGTCGAGCCAGTCAAGTTGGTCCTGGGTTACCTGGCCCGTGGTGTGGCGCGGGATCACGGTGTCGAGCACGGCGAGGGTCACGCCAGCTAGGACGCGCTCGGTCGGGCCTTCGGGCGCAACGTCGCGGTGGTACGCGTCGTGGTTGCCTCGCACGTGCACGAGGCGCTCGCCGAACGCGTCGCCGTAGCAGGCCATGAACGCGTCGTACTCCTCCTGCGCACCGGTGGTGGTGAGGTCGCCCTTCGCGACAACGACCGACGCATCGATAGCCGCGATCTCGGCAACGGCCGCGTAGTTCATCGTCTCGGGGTACGGACGCTCGCCCGGCTCGGACGAAAGCACCGGGCCGATGTCGCTACCTTCAATCACGCCGCAGCGCGTCTCGCCGAAGTGCACGTCGTTCACCGTCGCGACGCGAACTAACAGGTCGCCGTCGGGCTTGGGAAGCGTGCGACCACTCACTCCGTCGAGGGCAAAGTCGGTGTCGGGCGCGAGCCCGTCGTAGCGGCGTACTTCCTGGCCGTCGAACACGACGGCCGTCTCCTCGGAAACAGTGGTGAGTTCGGGCGCCATTCGTCGACGCTACCTGCAGCGTGTTTGGCGCCATCAAAGTCCGATGATTTCGCCAAGGCCATTCTCGGGCCGGATCACCGGACTTTCATGGCGCAGAACGCGGAGGTTAGAAGCTGGGGCGGGCGCGGTGGGCTGCGGGGCGAGGACCCCAGTTGCGGCCAGAGAAGCGCCACCCGGGCGACTGTTCTTTCGTCGAGCGGGGATCCACGAAGACGACGCGAGGCCATACGGCGTCGACCGCCGCGACGATCACAGCCATCTCCTGCGGCGTCGGTGGAGTGGTGGGCACTTAGAGCGGGACGTTTCCGTGCTTGCGCTTGGGCAGTTCCTCGCGCTTGGTACGCAACAGCGCAAGCGCACGGCACAACACGATGCGCGTGTCGGCCGGGTCGATCACGTCGTCGATGTACCCACGCTCCGCGGCCCCGTACGGGTTCACGTAGGTCTCGGTGTAGTCCTCAACCAGCTGGGCCTTGAGGGCAACGGGATCATCCGACGCCGCCAACTCACGACGGTAGAGAAGCTCGACGGCCCCCGATGGGCCCATCACCGCGAACTCGGCCGAGGGCCACGAGTACGCAAGGTCACAACCGATCGACTTGGAGTTCATGACCACGTACGCGCCGCCGTAGGCCTTGCGCGTGACGATCTGGATCCGGGGCACGGTCGCTTCGCAGTAGGCGTAGAGCAACTTGGCGCCGTGGCGGATGATGCCGCCGTACTCCTGCTCGGTGCCGGGCAAAAAGCCGGGCACGTCGACGAAGGTCACGAGGGGCACGTTGAAGGCGTCGCACGTGCGCACGAACCGCGCCGCCTTTTCCGACGACTCGATGTCGAGCACGCCCGCCATCATCATCGGCTGGTTCCCGACAATGCCCACGACGTTGCCGTCGATGCGTGCGTAGCCGCACACGATGTTCTTGGCCCAGTTGCTGTGGTACTCGAAGAACTCACCGTCGTCGACGACGGTCGCGATGATCTTCTTCATGTCGTAGGGCTGGTTCGAGTTGGGCGGAAGGATGTCGACCAGCTCGGGACAGGTGCGATCGGGGGCGTCGCCCGGCGCGAAGTATGGGGGCTCTTCGAGGTTGTTGGTTGGCAGGAACGAGAGCAGGTAGCGCACCTGGTCGAGACACGCTTTCTCGTCGGGAGTGACGAAGCACGCGACGCCCGACTTGGTGGCGTGGCTCATAGCGCCGCCGAGTTCTTCGAGCGTGACGTCTTCACCGGTGACGGCCTTGACCACATCCGGGCCGGTGATGGCCATGTGTGACGTGCCGTTCACCATGAAGATGAAGTCGGTCATCGCGGGGCTGTACACGGCGCCACCGGCACACGGGCCCATGACCACCGAGATCTGCGGGATCACCCCGGAGGATTTCACGTTGCGGTGAAAGATGCCGCCGTACATCGCGAGCGAGACAACACCCTCTTGGATGCGAGCGCCGGCGCCGTCGTTGATGCCGATCATCGGCACGCCGACCGACGAGGCCAGGTCCATCACCTTGTGGATCTTCTCGGCGAACACTTCGCCCAGTGCTCCGCCGAAGAGCGTGAAGTCCTGCGAGAACACGCACACGCGGCGGCCGTCGATCGTGCCGAAGCCGGTAATCACGCCGTCGGTATACGGCCGGGTGTTCTCGATACCCATGCCGGTGGCGCGGTGACGGGCGAGCATGTCGAGCTCTTGGAACGAGTCGGGATCGAGCAAATAGTCGACGCGTTCGCGCGCCGTCATCTTGCCCTTGGAGTGCTGACGCTCGAGCTGCCGCGGCTCCGCGGGGCTGAGCGCAGCTTCCTTCCGGGCCTTCAGATCAGCCAGGCGCTCCGACATGGGGTGTTCCATGCGCCAAACGTTAGAAGATGGAGCCGTGGAAACACCCAGCCGAGAGCCGATAGATCCCGGCGAGTGCCCGTGGGTCCTGCCTGACCCCCTCGACGCCGATCGCATGGGCCTCGCCGGAGTGGGCGCCGACCTCGAACCGGCGACGCTCCTCACGGCTTATCGCAGCGGCCTGTTCCCGATGCCGGTGGGTGGCGGCGACGACACCGCAATGGGCTGGTGGTCGCCCGATCCTCGGGGGGTGCTGCCCCTCGACGGGCTGATAATGAGCCGTTCGCTCTTCAAGGCCCAGAAGCAATTCGAGATCCGCGTCGACACTGCGTTCCACGACGTGGTGCGCGCCTGCGCTGACCCCCGACGCGACGGCTTTTGGATCAACGAGGCGATCTCCGGCGCGTACGGGCGCCTGCACACGCTGGGTTGGGCCCACTCGGTTGAGGCGTGGTCGCTCGACACTGGCGAGTTGGCCGGCGGCCTTTACGGCGTCGCGATCGGTGGACTCTTTGCGGGCGAATCGATGTTCCACTGGCGTAGCGACGCATCCAAGGTCGCGCTCTGCGGACTGGTCGAGCGCCTCGACGCAGGCGGTGGGCGCATCCTTGATTGCCAGTGGCAAACCCGTCATCTGGCCACGCTCGGGTGCATCAACGTGCCACGCGCCATCTACCTCGAACGGCTCGCTGGGGCAGTCGAGGCCCCGCAGTTGCGCCTCACGTAGGGAATCGTGACTCACGATCCGGGGTTGTATAACTCCGCAGCGAGGAGGATCGCGCCATGCGCAAGGTCATCGGTTTCCCCAACCCAGTGAACGAGGTGTCGGCGCGACTCGTCGCGACCGGCGTTGTCTTGTTGGCCTCGACGATCATCCTTTTGGACCTCAGGTGGGCCGTGGCGGTTCTGTTTTACGGCTTCGCGGCCCGGGTGCTTACCGGGCCCACGCTCAGCCCGCTCGGTCAGCTGGTCACGCGGGTCATCACGCCGCGGCTTCCCTTTGCGGAGAAGCTCGTCGCGGGCCCGCCCAAGCGGTTCGCGCAATGTATGGGGCTCGCGTTCTCCGGAGGCGCGCTCGCGCTCGTCGTCACGGGCCACTGGTTCGCGGCGCAGGTGGTTCTAGGAGTTCTCATTGCCGCGGCATCGCTCGAAGCGTTCGCGGGGCTGTGCCTGGGTTGCAAGGTGTTCGCGCTCTTGATGCGCTTCGGCGTCATTCCGGACGACGTGTGCGACGCGTGCAACAACGTCGGCGCCCGCCTCGCGGCGCCGCAGCGCTAGGAGCCGAGCGACTTCGCGCGGGCCACAACTGCGTCGCCGTCGAACTGCTTGGCCACTCCTGCAAAACCTGCGGTCGGGCCGTCCCAGGCCAGCTCAGTCACGCTGTCGATGAGCGAGCGGTCGATCCGCAGCGTCGCGAGCTCCTTGAACAAGCCCACGAGGTCGCGATGGGCGGCGAGGGTCGACGCGAGCGTGCCTCCGCCCCGCACGGTCACTTCCCACTGACCGGGCGCGTCGGGGATGTTCTCGATGTGCTTGTAGTGCTTGAGCAACGCTGCCGCGGTCTTGGCGCCGAAGCCCGGTAGGCCCGGGAACCCGTCGGCGCTGTCGCCCACGAGCGCTAGGTAGTCGGGGATCGACGCGGGGTCGACACCAAACTTTTCGCGCACACCGTCGGCGTTGATGAGCTTCCCGGCGCGCCGGTCTACCTGCACCACGCGTTCGTCTTCGCGCACGCACTGGCCGAGGTCTTTATCCGGCGTCCAGATCACTACCTGCTCAACGCTGTCGTCCTCGGCCGCGACGGCGGCCACAGTCGCAAGCGCGTCGTCGGCTTCAAGTTCCACCATCGCGTAGGTCTTCACGCCCATCGCTATGAGCGCTTCCTCGAGCAGCGGGAACACCGCGAGAAGGTTCTGGTCCATGCCTTCACCGGTTTTGTAACCGGGCCACATGTTGTTGCGGAAGCTCTCGATGACGTGGTCGGTCGCCACCGCGATGTGGCTCGCGCCGTCACCGATTTGTTGCAGCACGGTGGAGAGCACGCCGCGCACCGCGGCAGTGCCGGTGCGGGTGGTCTCGTCGCGCTGGCCGTAAAAGTGACGGAACAGCTCGTAGGTGCCGTCGATTAGGTGGACCCTGGTCATGCGCCATTCACAGTAAGGCAATGGACGCGGCCGGACGGCGGAGGCGGTCTACGCGATGCGGATGTCGGTTTTGTCGAAGTCCTTGCCGACGAACAGCAGCGGCTGGTCGCTTAGCCGGGCGACCGCGTACGACAGGCAGTCGCCAAAGTTCAGCCGCGCCGCGTGGTTACCGCGACCGAAGCGCGCGTAGGCGTCTATTGCCAGGGGCCAGTGCGCCTCGACAAACGGGATCTCATCAATGCGAAGCGTTTCGACCAGCGTTCGAACGATGAGGCGGCCATCGGAGCCCAGACGCGTCGCAAGTACGACGCCAGCCTCGACGAGAGTTGGTGCTCCGACTCCAGCGTTTGCGCCTGGTGCCGTCAGCTTGGCGAACAGGTGCTCGTAGCCGTCTTCCTGTAGGGCAATCGCAACGAGGGCCGAGCTGTCGACGATCACACGCCGTGGGGTCCGTACCCGAGGATGTCGTCGAGTTCGGACTCGGCCAGCCGGCGACCGCGCTCCGCGTCGGGGACGAGCGGCCAGATTTCGAGTTCGAGCGTTTTCCACGCCGTGGCCGCAAAGTCGGCGCTATCAACGCGAAGCGTGAGCCGAGACCGTCGCTCAAGCAGCGACCGACGGATGGCCTCGGTCTTGGTCTCGCCGGCCATCCTCGCGACCTCCGTCGCCAGTCGCTCGACCTCCGGGTTTTTGATGTTCAATGCCACCCGAGGACTTTACACCCAAATAGCATTTAGGTGTAAGGGTGTAATTCTCCGGGCGGCACCCTCACGCGAGCAACGCCACGATCGCGGCCGCGGTTCGGCCGGCGTCTTCCAGCATTGGGAAGTGGCCCACGTCTTCGAGCGTGATGCGGCGTGCGTCGGGCCGCGTCGCGAGCAGCTTGTCGGTCATCGGGTACACGGCGACGGGGTCGAGCGCGCCCCACACCACGCCAAGAGGCGACGGGTGCTTCTCGATCGCACCGGTAAAGCGCGCCTCCTCGGCGCGACGGTCCTCGATGTAACGAATCGTGCGCGTCAGGAGGCGCTGACCTTCGTTGTGCGCCATGAACGCCCACAGCGCGGCGAGGTCGTCGGTGGCGGGTTGATGGTCGGGCGAGCAGATCGCGGCGAGCGAACCCTGGAACGCCGCGCCGTCGCCGCCCCAGCCTTCTTCGAGGCGCGCATCGGGCGCAGCTAGGAGGAACTGCTGGCCGGGGGTGAGTTGCGCCATGTCGATGTAGATCGAGCCGTTGGTGAGCACGCGCTCGCTCACCGCGAACCGCAACGCGCCTTCGAGGTCGCGGGCCAGCAGTTCGCCACCGACCGTGTCGCCCATGTCGTGGGTTACCAGCGCGACGCTCGTGAGCGCCGTTGCCTTCGCGACGGCTTCTACCGCGTCGGCGTACATGCGAATCGAATAACGCGTGTCGGGCTTGGCCGAAAGCCCGAAGCCGGGAAGATCCATCAGTACGACGCGTCGACGTGCCGTGAAGGTGTCGAGGCAGCCCACCCAGTCGTACGAGCACGACGGGTAGCCGTGCACGATCAGGATCGGGTCAAGGCGCGCGTCCTCACGCGGCGGGAGGTCGAGGTAGAAGATCTCGCCGGAGGGTGACTCGGTGAATGCGCCCCGGGCGCGCCAGTCTTCGAGCACGCTCATTTGTCTCCGTCCCACAGCATCTTGTCGCCGCCTTCTCCGAACAGCGCCTTGGCCGGCGACTGCTTATCGATGTGACCAATGAGGCCGGTGTAGATGCCGTAGCCAACCAGCTGTTGCAGTCGCGGCTCGAAGGTCCGCACCAGAGACGGCGGTAGGCCGAGCTGCTGGTTTTCCTGCTGACGGATGTAGCCCGCGCAGTAGTTCATCGCGATGCCGATACGGCGCTCGCGGGTGGTGTTCGCACCCCCGCCGTGCCAGAACGAGCCGTGCCAGATGAGCACGGAGCCTTTCGCCATTTCGGCGTGGATGGTCTCGTAGGCCTGGCCGTAGTTCGGGCTGTGGTCAAGCGTGTGCGTGCCGGGCATGATGCGCGTCGCGCCATTGGCGTCGGTGAAGTCTGTGATCGCCCACATCGAGTTGCACACCGTCGGCGGGTGCGGCTTGGGGATCGGGATCAACTGGTCGTCTGCGTGGATCGGCTGGGCGACCTCACCCGCGCCGATGTTGATCGACGACAGCGACGAGATGAGGCATCCAGAGTCGAGCACTTCTTCGACGACGGGCAACACGTTGGCGTGCACCGGGATCTGTTCCCACACCGGCCCGTACTTGAGGAGGTTGTAGACGCGCAGCGTGTTGGTGCCCTCAAAGCCGTTGGCCGCGGGCTGCGTGTTCAGGTCGCGTTCGAGCCGAGCGAGGTCATCGGCGATTACGTCGATGAGGTCGGGCGCTATCGCGTTCTCGACGATCGTGTAGCCGTCGGCCTCGACCCGCTTCGCGTGTTCGGCGGCCGCGACCGCATCGAGGGTGAAACTCATCACGCCGGAGGGTAGCGCCGGATCTCATGTGCGATCGCGGTGATCAATGATCCGTCTCCCCCGACGGCAATGGCGTTCCGGCACTTCACGGCGTCGACCGGGTTGCGCCGGCGTGGCGTGTTATCGAGCCCGATGTGGAGGCGGAACGCGTCGCCCGCCGTGGCGCGGCACACAAGCAGCTCGTCGCCGAGGAAAACCAACCCGCTTGGCTTCGATCCAGCAGGCAGACCGGTAGCGAATCGCTTCCGTTTCGCCGGATCAGTTTCACGGCCGCGTGCGACGAAGGACTTGCCGCGCAGCGGCGGTTGATCGGCCACGAAGATGCGGTTGCGCGCGTCGATCGCGAAGGCGAACGGGTTGACCCAGTCCTTGGTGAGCGTCTCGGCTTTGCCGTCGACGACGCGCACGATGCGGTCAGCCAGCGAGACGTGCAACACGCCCTTGTTGTCAAAGGCAATGTGGCCCACCCGTTGGAGCGAGTTCACGATGGGGCCCTGCCACACAAGGACCTTGCCCAGGACGCGCTCCACCACTAGGCGCCGGTCGGGCCGCACGAACGAGACGTAAAGCCGACCGCGTTCTACTGCTAATGACATCAGCCCGTTCGCCCCCTTAGCCCGTACGTTCACCGTGGTGAGCAACGTCGGGGTCGCAGGCTTGCGCGCGTTCACCTCGTAGATCTCGCCAGTGTCGAACACCCCGTAGTAGAGGCGGTCGCCGTCCAGCGCCATCGCTTGCACCGCGGTGGCGTTGGCGACGGTGATCGGCGCGCCAAGGTGAACTTCGTTGCGGTCGCGCGTGCTGCAACTCACGCACACGAGCGCGACCAGTGCGAAAGCGGCGAGCCGTCTCACGCGAGCAATTCGTCGATGAGGTCGAGTTTGTCTTCGGGCCACATCCCCGCCGCGGGCAATCGCCGGACGAGCTCAGCCCAGCCCGGCTCCGCGTTAGTGGCGCGCCGCAGCGACGCACGCGCCGTCGCGACCTCGCCGTTGAGCGCTTGGCTAATCGCCTGCCAGAACCCCAGTTCGAAGTTGTCGCCTAGCACCGACGCGTCGCCGCCGTCGCGGTACGCCTTGTGCAGCGCGAGCAGGCGCCGCATCTCCCCCAAAGGATCGGTGGAATCTTCGACTCGCAGGTCCAGCGTTCGGCGCCACGCCTCGCCCTCGGCCGGCACGATCAGCATTGCGACGGATTGCTTGCCGCGAACGTCGCCGCCCGCGGCCTCGGCCGCGTCGAGCGCAGCCAGCAGCCTGTCTGCCAGTGGGTCGGCGCTGTGGCGAGCGATCGCTTCGGCCATCGCCTCGGGGACCCCAGGGTTGCGCATCATGTTCGCCTCCACGGTCCACCCATCGCCCGCGAGGTGGCTCGCGTCCGCGATGCAAAGATCGCCGGTGTGCGCGACCGCGCAGCCTTGTGCATCGACCATCGCGACTTGGCGCGTCTCGCGCCCGTCGTCTTCGGCCAGCAGTGCGGTGAGCGCGTCGCCGGCCGACGCCCCGGAACGCATCAGCTCGAGGCCGCGGGGTCCGTAGGTGATCTCGGCCATGGCCTGAGTGGCGACCGCACCAACGCCCGGCTCGGCCCAGGGCACGACCGAACCAACCGAAAAGAAGTGCGACTGGACGGCAACGCCGAACTGACCAGTAGCGGCGTCGCGCACAACAAGGGAATAGGTCACAGCAACAGTTTCCTCGTTTGAGGGGAGATCGCCCGCACGCGACTATGGGAACCTCGCCGCGGCCAATCTGGTAGGCAGAGCCCGAGGAGGCCACATGCCGCTGTACATGGATCGACACGAGGTTCCCGAGGGCGCCACCCCCGCTGACATAGCCCACGCGCATCAGCGCGATCTTGAGGTGCAGCCGGCGTACGGCGTCGACTACCTGACGTACTGGTTCGACCACCAGAGTGGATCCGGGTTCTGCCTCGTCGAGGGCCCATCTGCCGAAGCGGTCGAACAGGTCCATCGCGAGGCGCACGGGTTGCTCGGCACCCACATCATTGAGGTCGATCGGTCTCTCGTCGAGTCGTTCCTCGGCAACCTCCAGAAGCCGATCACGGGTGAGCCCTTCGTGGCCACTGCGTTTCGCGCCATCCTCTTTACCGACGTCGTCGGATCAACCGAGCTGACGCAGCGCCTAGGTGACGTCGGCGCCATGCGCGTGATCCGCGCACACGACGCGATCGTGGCCGACGCGATTTACGCCGCCGGTGGCCGTCGCGTGAAGCACACCGGTGACGGGGTGATGGCGTCGTTCACTTCGGTGACACGAGCGGTCGAAACATCAATCGCGATCCAGAGGGCGATCGCTGAACACAACGTCACGAGTGAGACGCCGTTCTTCGTGCGCATCGCAGTCAGCGCCGGCGAACCGGTCACCGAGGATGACGACCTCTTCGGCGCCGCGGTGCAGTTGGCTGCGCGCGTATGCGCCGCTTGCCCGGGTGGACAAATCTTGGTCGCTAGCGCCGTGCGCGA
>JBKJQZ010000303.1:0-2660 GCA_046594835.1 Acidimicrobiales bacterium
GGCCCTGCCCTCTCCCCTGAACTCGCGAGGATGCGCGAGTTGGAGCGCTACTAGAAGTGGCGTTCTATCTCGACACTTCGGCTGCGGTGAAGCTCGTCATTCACGAGCGCGAAACCGCAGCGCTTCTGAGATGGTCCGTGCTGCCCGGGCGGAGCATCGTGTCGAGCGATCTGACCCGCACCGAGTTGGTGCGAGCTACGCGACGAGTTAGTCCTGACCGGATCGAACAGGTACGCCTGCTCCTGTCATCACTCACGTTGCTCAGCCTGTCGACGGATGTGTTCGAACGCGCCGCGTTGTTGGAGCCAGACAGCCTGAGGGCCCTTGACGCTATTCACCTCGCGGCCGCGATGTCATTGGGTGACGACCTCGAGGCGATCGTCACATACGACGGCCGACTCTCCGAGGCCGCGGCGGCGAACGGCGTGGCCGTCATCGCGCCCGGAGCCTGACCGGACAACAGCCTCACGCCTCGCGACGCGGCAATTCGGACAAGTCGACACGAAGGCGTCCCACTACTCAAGGCCCGCGCAAGCCTGCCGATAGGTGGGTCATGCCGGAGTTTGTTGGACCACCTTGCCTCGCGCTGCGTGACGTTACGGCCACAGCACCCGATGGCACCCGATTGCTGGACGACGTCTCGTTCACCGCCGAGCGAGGCCAACTCGTGTCGGTGGTTGGACCAACCGGCGCCGGGAAGACCTCTCTCGCCCGCGTGCTCGCCGGGTCGCTACCCGTCGCCAGCGGCAGCCGCCGGGTCGACGGGTCGGTGGCGTTCGTACCCCAACACGACACGCTGCACATGGGCCTTACGTTGCGCCGAGCTCTCGCCTACGCGGCCGCGCTGCGCGTCGCGAATCCTGCCACCCGGGCCGATCGCGTCACCGCGGTGATCTCTGAACTCGGACTCGAGCGTCACGCCGACACGGTCGTGCGCGACTTGTCCGTCGGGCAGCGAAAGCGCGCCACCGTCGCGGCGCAACTGCTCGGCGACCCGGATGTGATCGTGCTCGACGAGCCGACCGCCGGCCTCGACCCCGGGTACGAGCGGGTAGTGCGCGACATGCTGCGTTCGCTCGCACACTCGGGACGGACCGTCGTGACGGTGACCCACAGCATCGCCGCGCTCGAGGCTTCTGACCGCGTGTTGTTCCTCGCCGCTGGCGGCACCGTTGCCTTCTTCGGCACCCCGAAAGAATCGGCGAAGTACTTCGGCCTCAAGGACCCCGCCGACGTGTTCCTGGCGCTCGACACCGAGCCGCAACACGTCTGGCAAACCAAGTTTCGGGGCAGCGCCCAGTTCCAGCGCTACCTCAGTAGCGCAGTCGAAGAGGCCGCCCCCTCACCACGGCCGCGGAGCGGCGGTCGTGATTTCCTCGCTCACACGGCGTTGCTCGTGCGTCGCCACTTCGAACTACTGGCGCGAGATCGACGTCACCTAGCGCTTCTTCTCATGCAGGCGCCGGTCATTGGTGCATTGCTGTGGGCGGTGCTGCCGGCCGACGGTCTCGCACCATCCCAGGCCCGCCAGTTCAGCGCGCGTGCTGCGGTCGTGGTGATGTTCGTTGTTCTAAGCACTACCTGGCTTGGTGTGACCAACGCGATCCGCGAGATCGTGAAAGAGCAGGCGATCGTTCGTTCCGAAGGTGCGGCGGGCATGTCAGCGGCGTCATATGTCGTTGCGAAGGCGCTCAGCGTGGGTTCGATCACGGTCGTGCAGTCAGCAGTGATCGCCCTGATCGCAACCAGCCGCCAGAGCGCTCCATCGTCCACCGCACTCGCGCAGCTCGTCCTCATCGCCGGAGTTAGCGGCTTCACCGCGGCGGCGCTCGGCCCCGCAGTTTCCGCCTGCGCCAGGACCGCCGACAAGGCTCTCGCCATCCTCCCGATCGCACTCGTGCTCCAACTCGTCCTCGCGGGCGGCTGGGCCGAAGACGCCAACATGCCGTTGGTCGGTGTGGCCCGCACGCTCGTCGGCGCCCGCTGGGGCATGGCGGCAATGGAAGCGGCGCTGCGTGGCAACGCTGCCAACTGGTGGGTCGCGATGACCGCACTCGGCCTGCTCGCCGCGGTGTCGCTGGTGGCCGCAACGTGGCGCATTCGCATCCTCACTCGCGCTGCCGACGAACCGACGATCTCGCTCCCCTCGATTCAGCTTCCCCGACTCGCCGGTGTTGCCACCGCCGCAGCTGTGGCCGCCTCACTCGTGGCTGGCGGGACGGGCGTCCTCGCACTCGTCAACACACCCGTCTCCACGATCCACGTCGCCTCGGCCACGCCGACCGCCGCGGCACCGAACTCCGCTACTCCCCGGCCCGGAGTCACCACGCCCGTCGTCGTGACGACCCCGCCCACCACTGCAGCGCCCGCAGTCGCGATCGCGGCACTGCCCGTGGCCGTCAAGGCCGCCGCAGCTGTGGCCGTGCGAGACGTCGTGCCCGAGTCCACGCCCGTGTCAATCCCGACCAACACCGATGTGACCGTGCCGGAAACGCCGGTCGTCGCGGCGCCGCCGGTGACCACGCCACCGGCCACGACCGTCACCACAAATCCTTGGCAGCAATTGACCAAGTTGTTCAACCCCTTCGCCCCGCGGTCGGATCGATGAACCGGCGCATTCAGCGGCTTCTCCTTGGCTGCGTTGTTTCGAATGCACTGTT
>JBKJQZ010000308.1:0-4561 GCA_046594835.1 Acidimicrobiales bacterium
ATGAAGGTGATCGCGGCCGACCCGTTCGCGTCCGACGCCACGCACTCAGTCGACGACCTGCTCGCCGAAGCCGACGTTGTGTCGATGCACGCCGCGGTCACGCCCGACACCATGGGCCTCGTGAGCGCTGAGCGCTTCATGGCGATGAAAGAAGGGTCGATCTTCCTTAACTCGGCCCGCGCCGCGCTGCACGATATGGACGGCCTCGTCGCCGCGCTCGAGGCGGGCCGCCTCGCCGGCGCCGGCCTCGACCACTTCGAGGGCGAGAACATCGCCGTTGATCACCCGCTGCTCGCGTTGCCCAATGTGATCGTCGCCCCGCACATCGGTGGCGCTACCTACGACACCGAGACCAACCACACCACCCTCATCGCCGACGGACTGGCCGCGCTGTTGCGCGGCGAGACCCCGGCCAACCTCGTGAACCCGGAGGTCCGAAATGGCTGAAGCCGAAATCAAAGCGTCGCCCACCACCACCAAGGAGGCCGTACTCGCGGCCGCCAAGAAGATGCTGGCCGACGGGTTGGTCGAGGGCACCTCGGGCAACATCAGCGGCCGTCTCGAAGGCGGCCTGGTGTGCCTGTCGCCCTCGTCGATCCCCTACGACACGATGACCCTCGAGGACCTCGTGGTCACCGATCTTGAGGGAAATGTGGTCGAAGGGCACCGTTCGCCCACCACCGAGAAGGATTTGCACCTCTCAGCGCTGCGGCTGTATCCCGAGCTCGGGTGCGTCATCCACACCCACGCCGTCTACGCCACGATGTTCGCCCTCGCCCACGAGCCGATTCCGGCCGTGATCGAGGAAGTCGTCGTGTACTTGGGCGGCGACGTGCCGTGCTGTGACTACAAGCTCACGGGCAGCGTTGAACTCGGCGACGAGGTCGCATCCAAGCTCGCAGACCGGGGCGCGGCACTGGTTGCCAATCACGGTTTGGTGACCTGCGCAGCAAATCCCGAGAAAGCGTTGCACAATGCAGCATTGGTGGAACGCACTGCGAAGATCGTCTGGGGGGCGCGGGCGATGGGAGCGACGATTCACCCGTTACCGGAGAAGGTGAACCGGAACATGGCTGGGGTCTACAAGTTCATTCGGGAGAATCCATGAAGTACCGCGTAAGTCGCAGTGTCGTCGTGTTGTTGGTCGCGAGCGTGTTTCTCGCGGCCTGCGGCACGCGGCTGCCCAACTCAGATTTCCAACAAGCGTCCGCGCGACAGGTCAACACCAACGGTTCGCCGTCGGCCGATAACTCGGGCGGTGACCTGGGCACCGACAACGCGTCGCCGAACGGCGACGCCCCTGTCGACAGCGGGACCTCGTCGGGGGGCACGTCCTCGGGCACCAACACGGGCTCCGGGACCAAATCGCCCACCGGCGGCGGCGCGGGCGCAGTCGCTGACGCGCCCAACACGGCCAGCGACATCGGCGTCACGGCCGACACCATCACCATCGGCACGATCGTCGCCGAGAACGGCGTGCTGGGCGACGCCTTCGCACCCACTGCGCGCGGCATGCGTGCGTGGGCCGCGGCGATGAACGCCGCGGGCGGTATCCACGGTCGCAAGGTCATCCTCAAGACCTGCGACGACCGCGAGGATCGCAACCGCGACCTGCAGTGCGCGCAGCAACTCGTCGAGCGCGACAAAGTGTTTGCGCTCATCGGCACCAACAGCCGCGCCTTTGGCGGCTCGGCCCAGTACCTCGCGGACAAGCAGATTCCCGTCATCGGGGAGCCGATCACCAACAGCTTCACCCGCTACCCCACGATGTTCAGCGTGTACCAAAACGGCTACGCGCGTGACGGCAAGAACGCCGGGTACAAGGGCCAACTGGCCAACTCCTCGGGGATCTATCGCTGGTTCAAGCAGAATCTCGCCACCACCAAGGCCGCCGTCTTCGCTTACGACATCGACGAGTCCAAGCAGGCCGGCGACTTCATGAAGAAGGGCCTCGAACTCGAGGGCTTCTCGGTGACGCAGTACATCGTGTCGTTCGCAGCGCCGAGCTTCGATCAGGCCGTCACTCAGATGCAGAGCGACGGAACTCAGATCATGTTCGACGCCATGGACGACGGCGCCAACCGCAAGCTGTGCGACGCCATGGCGCGCCGCCGCTTCACGGTGAAGGCGAAGGTCTCCACCATCGTGTCAATGGGCGACACCGTCGGCAATGACTACAACGACACGTGTCGCAACGTGGTGTTCATCCCGGGCCAGACCTTGAACTATCAACAGACAGCGGTGCCCGAAATCGCCAAGTTCCGCAACGCGTACAAGAAGTATCAACCCGGCCTACCCGTCCACCAGTGGGCGCTCGAAGGCTGGATGATCGGCAACCTGTTCAAGTCCTACGCCGACACCGGCTCGCCTACGCGCAAGGGCTTCGTGAGCTACCTCAACGGCCTCAAGAGCTATCGGGCCGACGGGATGGACGTCGGGCTCGACTGGGGCAAGACGGACCCATCGGCTACCCGCATAAATGACTGCTTCACGATCTCGCGCTGGCTCGACTCCGAAAAGGGCTGGACGGAAGCAACCAATAAGTTTCCCTACTGCGTGCCCGACGCGTTCCAGTTCCTGACGCCGGCGCTGGAGCAAGGCAACTAGGTCAGCGATGCGACTCTCGCGCGCAATCGGGCTGCTGCTTACGTGCACGCTGCTCGCCGCGTGCGGGACCCGTCTGCCCGACTCGGAGTTCAGTCAAGCGTCGTCGCGCGGCGCGGCCGTCGACCGCGGGGCGTTGACGACGAGCGACTTGGACGGCGACGTTACGGGCGACGCCACCGACGGCTTGTCTTCAGGCGACACCGCGGCGGTTGACGACGGGTCGAGCGTGACCGGCGACTCCGCGAGCAGCGGCAGTGGCTCGAACCCGTCGGCCGGCGGCAAGGTTGGGGCCGTCGGCGACGGACCCAACCAAGCGAGCGAGGTCGGCGTTACTGCCGACACGATCACGCTCGGTACGATCGTCGCCGAAAACGGCGTGCTCGGCGACGCGTTCGCCCCCGCCGTGCGGGGCATCCGCGCGTGGGCCGCGGCGATGAACGCGGCGGGAGGCATCCACGGTCGCAAGGTCATCCTCAAGACCTGCGACGACCGCGAAGATCGCAACCGCGACCTCCAGTGCGCGCAGCAACTCGTCGAGCGCGACAAGGTGTTCGCGCTCGTCGGCGCCAACACGCGCGCCTTCGGCGGCGCCGCGCAGTACCTCGCCGATCACGAGATCCCGGTACTCGGCTTCCCGATTACCAACAGCTACTACCGCTACCCAACGTTCTTCAGCGTGTACCAAAACAGCTATCCCCGCGACGGCAAGAACGTTGGCGTCAACGGCAACCTGCTGTATTCGACCGGCATTTTCCGGTGGTTCAAGCAGAACCTCGGCACCACCAAGGGCGCCGTGTTTGCCTACGACATCGACGAATCGAAACAGGCCGCCGAAGGCTTCGCCAAGGCCATGGAGCTCGAAGGTTTCCAGGTGACGCTTTACATCGTGTCCTTCGCCGCGCCGAGCTTCGATCAGGGCGTCACGCAGATGCAGCGTGACGGTACGCAGATCATCTTCGACACGATGGACGACGGCGCCAACCGCAAGCTGTGTGACGCAATGGAGCGCCGCAAGTTCTCGGTGAAGGCGAAGGTGTCGACGATCGTCGCGATGGGTGACAGCGTCGGGAACAACTACAACGACACGTGTCGCAACGTCGTGTTCATTCCGAGTTCGACGCGTAACTACCAACAGACGTCCGTCCCCGAGATCGCGAAGTTCCGTGAGGCGTACACGCGCTACCAACCCGGCCTGCCCGTCCATCAATGGGCGCTCGAGTCGTGGATGCTTGGGCAGATGACGAGGAAGTACATCGACGCACCGTCGCCCACCCGAAAGGGTCTCGTCGCCTACCTCAACGGGCTGACCGAGTACCACGGCGACGGCCTCCACGTCGGCCTGGACTGGGGCAAGGGCAACACCAGCGCCTCCCGCGTGGAGGACTGCTTCTCGGTCGCTCGCTGGCTCGACTCCGCCGGCGGCTGGACCGACGCCACCAGCAAATTCCCGTTCTGCTACCCCGACGCCTACCAGTTCTCCAAGCCCGCCCTCGAGCAGGGCAACTGATCCGCGCACTTGAACTGGGCAACTCTTTTCGGAGTTGTGCAGGTCCTGGCCCTACAACTCCGAAAAGAGTTGCCGCCGCCGCCGCCGACGACGCGCCCCGGCCGCGCCGACGAACGCGCGTTAGGCCGACAGGAAGTTGGTTGCGGCGGGCATGTGCTTCAGCTCGCCGGGTTCGCCGACCCAGGTGACCTGGCCCTTGGCCAGCACGTAGCAGAGGTCGGCGAGCTTCATTGCGTGGGTGAGGTACTGCTCGACCAGCACGATGGTGCGGCCTTCCGCGCGCAGCGCGCCCACTCGGTCCATGAGTTGCTCGACGATGATCGGCGCGAGGCCCATCGAGAGTTCGTCGAACATGAGGACCGACGGATCGCCGGCCATCGCGCGCGACACCGCCAGCATCTGTTGCTCGCCGCCCGAGAGCAGGCCGGCCGTTTGATCGAGACGCTC
>JBKJQZ010000201.1:0-2504 GCA_046594835.1 Acidimicrobiales bacterium
GCCCTTGTCGGCTCGCCCTGAAACTCCCACCCGTTATTCGTTCGCGAATGTCGCCGATGTACTGCCACTGCCAGACCTGATCTCGGTCCAGCGCGACAGCTTCCATCGTTTCATCCAAGAAGGCCTCCAGCAGACCTTCCGCGACCTCAGCCCAATCGAGGACTTCACCGGTCAGCTCAGCCTTGAGCTCGAGTTCGACCCGGATGACATCGATCTGCGCCCACCCCCCAAGTTCACGGAGGAGGAGTGCAAAGAGAAAGACATGACCTACGCGGCGCCGATCTTCGTGCGGGCCCGCTTCATGAACGCGGTCACGGGCGAAATCAAGGAACAGACCGTCTTTATGGGCGACTTCCCGATGATGACGGCGAAGGGCACCTTCATCATCAATGGCACTGAGCGCGTGGTGGTATCGCAGTTGGTTCGTTCGCCGGGCGTGATCTTCCAGCCTGGTCGCGACGCGAAGACGATCGTCACCGGCACCATTCACCCCTACCGCGGTGAGTGGATTGAGTTCGACGTTGAGGCCAAGCCGGGCAAGGACATCACCGCCGGCACCCGCGTCGCCCGTAAGCGTCGGCTGTCGATCTTCGTGCTGATGCGCGCACTCGGCTTCGAGGACGATGCGGTCATCGAGCGCTTCGTGCGCCACTTCGACTTCCTGTCGGGCCAGTGGGAGAAAGAGCGCGAAGTCGCGCCCACCCGCGACGACGCTTTGCTCGAGATCTACAAGCGTGCCCGTCCGGGCGAACCGCCCTCGGTCGAGTCGGCTCGTGCCTATTTCGAGAACGCGTTCTTCAACAACAAGCGCTACGACCTCACCCGCGTCGGCCGCTACAAGCTTGACCGCAAGCTCCGCAACGAGATCGCGGTCATCCGCGACATCCTCGGCGTGAGCGAGGAAGAGTTCCCGAGCCCGATCGAGGGCCAGGGCGTTTTGAGCCCGGCCGAGATCATGGCGGCGGCCAGCTACATGCTCCACCTCGCCAACGGCGAGCCGGGTTACCGTCTCGACGACCAGGACCACTTCGCCAATCGCCGCGTGCGTTCGGTCGGCGAGCTGATCCAGAACCAGGTGCGCGTCGGCCTGAGCCGTATGGAGCGTGTTGTGCGTGAGCGCATGACCACCCAGGACGTCGAAGCGATCACCCCGCAGACGTTGATCAACATCCGTCCGGTCGTGGCGGCGATCAAGGAGTTCTTCGGAACCTCGCAGCTGTCGCAGTTCATGGACCAGGTCAACCCGTTGTCGGGTCTGGCCCACAAGCGTCGCCTGTCGGCCCTCGGCCCCGGTGGTCTGTCGCGTGAGCGCGCGGGCTTCGAAGTCCGAGACGTGCACTCGAGCCACTACGGACGCATGTGCCCGATCGAGACCCCGGAAGGCCCCAACATTGGCCTGATCGGCGCGCTAGCGAGCTACGCGAAGGTCAACGACTACGGCTTCATCGAGACGCCGTACCGCACCGTCAAGGACGGCCGGGTTCTCGACGAGATCCGTTACCTCGCTGCTGACGAAGAAGAAGAACACGTCATCGCGCAGGCCAACACCGACCTCGACGACAAGGGCAAGATCCTCGAAGAGCGCGTCCTCGTGCGTCGCGGACCCCAAGGTGCCGGCGTGCGCGTTGGTGCGAGTTCTACAAGCTACGGCTCGACTTCAGAGATCGACTTCGTGCCGCCCTCGGGAGTCGATCTTATGGACGTCTCGCCGAAGCAGATCGTTTCGATCGCGACGGCATTGATCCCCTTCATTGAGCACGACGACGCCAACCGCGCGCTCATGGGCGCCAACATGCAGAAGCAGGCCGTCCCCCTCGTGCGCCCCGAGGCTCCCTACATCGGTACCGGTGTTGAGGCGCGTGCTGCGCAAGATGCCGGTGACGTGTTGATGGCCGAAGGCAAGGGCACGGTCACCGAGGTTGCGGGCGATCACATCATCGTTGAGTACAACGACGGTCAGAAGGATCACCTTGGCCTCGTGCTTGGCCGCCGCAACTACCGCTTGCACAAGTTCCAGCGGTCGAACCAGAACACGGCGATCAACGCGCGCGTCCTCATCTCTGAGGGCGCAAAGGTCGACAAGGGTGACCTGCTCGCCGACGGACCCTCGACCCACAACGGTGAACTGGCGCTGGGCAAGAACTTGCTCGTCGCCTTCATGCCGTGGGAGGGCTACAACTACGAAGACGCCATCATCTTGAACCAGCGTCTCGTGAAGGACGACGTCCTCACATCGATTCACATCGAGGAGCACGAGGTCGACGCTCGCGACACCAAGCTTGGTGCCGAGGAGATCACCCGTGACATCCCGAACCTGAGCGAAGAGATCCTGAAGGACCTCGACGAGCGCGGCATCATCCGCGTCGGCGCCGAAGTCGGCCCCGGCGACGTGCTCGTGGGCAAGGTCACCCCCAAGGGCGAGACCGAGCTCACCCCCGAGGAGCGCCTCCTGCGGGCCATCTTCGGCGAGAAGGCCCGTGAGGTCCGCGACACCAGCCTCAAGG
>JBKJQZ010000078.1:0-8463 GCA_046594835.1 Acidimicrobiales bacterium
CGCGGACCAGCCCACCACCAGGCTCACGACCGCGGTAACGGCGTAGGGCGCTCGCAACCAGGTGAGACGCACGGTCACCGCGACTGCGGTTGCGACCCATACGAAGCTGAGCAGTCGTTGTTCGGCGTGGCCGTTCAACGCCAGCGCGCCGATGCCGGTGTAGCTGCCCGCTATCGCCAGCAGGATCGTCGAGTGATCGGCGCGCCGAAGCCGCCGCTTGGCGACGGGACCAATCCCGGGGGAGTGATACACCGCCGACACCACGAGCATCGCCGTCACGCACAGCCCGTAGATCGCGCACGCCAACCGCTGAGTCGGCGAGCGGGCGGCCACGACGAGCACGACGAAGGCAGGCACCGCCGCGATCGCGGCGTATCGGTGAATGACGCCCCGCCACTGCGTGCGCTGGTCAAGCGATGCGGTCACGGGCGAGAGCTTTGCCGCAATTACGGTGTCTCGGGACGCTTTACCCCGCAACGCCGGGAGCCAACTCCCGGCGATGGCTCCTGTTTCCCGCCAAAGGGCCGATAAGGGAGGTGTGCGTATGCGCCTCGCGGTGTGTGTTGTGTGGTTGGCGGTCACTACGGCCGTCGCATTCGGCGTACACGCCACCGAGTCTTCAGCCCGCCGAGACCTCGACCAGCGCTCCGCCCTGCGCGCCGCAATTGGGGCCCGGTTTGTGGGCAGCTACGTCGACGAATTGTTCCGGCGCGAGAACGTCCAAGCGCTCGACTTGCTTGGCGCCGAGACGGTCGCGCAAGAGGACTTCGCGCAGGCCGTGCGCAACATGGACTTTCCGGCCGCGGTGCTCCTCGATGATCGCGGGCGTGCCCTGCAGGTGTATCCCCCCAAGCCTGAGGTGGTCGGCCTCGACCTGAGCGCGAAGTACGAGCACCTGCGGTTGGGTGTGGCGGGTCATCGCGCCATCTCCACGGTGGTGCCCTCAGCGGCGACGGGCAGTCCGATTGTCGCCTTCGCATTGCCGTTCAACACGCCGAGCGGCCGGCGCGTGTTCAGTGGTGGGTTCGACCTCGCCAGCACGCCGCTCGCGTCGTTTCTCCAAAACGCAACGCCGATCCTGCCGAGCGTCGTCCTGATCGTGGATAGCCAGGGCGGTGTGGTCGCAACCAACGCAATTGGTGCGCAGCGCACGACCCTGTCCGAGGTCAACCCGACCTTCGCTAACGCCTGGACCACCGCGAAACACGGCTTCTACAACGAGAACGGCCGGCGGTTCCGCTATTCAAGCCACGCGGTGGAGGGCACGACGTGGCGGCTGATGCTCGCAGTGCCAACCAAGGTGCTGTACCAGCCGCTCGACAACGGCAACCTCGCACTGCGCGCTCTCGCCGGGCTACTCGTACTAGTGACGGCCGTGATTGGCGCCTTGATCCTGCGCTTAAGCCGACGTACCCGGGAGGCGTCTGAAGCACGCGATGTCGCTCTCGAAGCCACGCGTGCCAAATCGACGTTCCTCGCCACCATGAGCCACGAGATCCGCACGCCGATGAACGGCGTGATCGGCATGACCGACCTGCTTCTCGACACCCCTCTCGATGACACGCAGCGTGAGTACGCCGAGATCGCGCAGTTCTCCGCGCGCTCGTTGTTGTCAATCGTCGACGAGGTGCTCGACTTTTCCAAGATCGAAGCGGACCGCCTCGACATCGAGGCCGTCGAATTCGAACTGCCAACGCTCGTCGCCAACGTCGTCGAGATGTTCCGAGTGTCCGCCCGCACCAAGGGGCTCGAGTTGCGTGCCTCCCTCGCGCCCGACCTCGGCAACAACGTCGTGGGCGACCCCACGCGCATTCGCCAGATTCTCATCAACCTCATCGCAAACGCGATCAAGTTCACCGAGTCGGGCTCGGTCCGGGTCTTGGTGCGCAACGCTGCGAACGACACCGTGCTCTTCGAGGTGGTCGACACCGGCATCGGCATGGACGAGCAAGGCGCCGCCGCGATCTTCGAGCCCTTCACGCAGGCCGAGTCATCCACCACGCGTCACTTCGGCGGGACCGGTCTGGGCCTCACCATTACCAAGCGCCTCGCGTTGCTGATGGGTGGCGACTGCGGTGTGACCAGTCAGCCTGGGGTCGGCAGCACCTTCTGGTTCGAGGTCCCGCTCCCCGCTGTCGCGGCCACGCCGACCACCCCCGAGCGCGCAAGTCTGCCTTTACAGATCTAGGCACAAAGTGTTAAGCAACTCCTTGTGTCGAGCGCCGATGACCTCATCGCGGAAGCCCGGGCTCGTACCGGCCTGACCCACTTCGGCGACGAGCGCTTCTACGAGGGACTCGTCGCTCTGATCGACGGCGCCGAGGCCGCCGGCACCTTCAACGAACTCGGCATGGCGGTAGTACGAGATCAGGCGACGGGCCTGCTGGCGACGCGGCTCGCCGTGGAGGACTGGTACCGCCGTTACCCCGATATCAACGAGCAGATGATCGAGGCGCCGCTGTTCGGCCTCGGACTTCCGCGCACCGGTTCTACGGCGCTGAGTTTCCTGCTCGCGTGCGATCCCCGCGCACGGTCGTTGCTCGCATGGGAGGCCGGCGCGCCCACCCCACCACCCGAACCCGCGACCTACGCGACCGACCCTCGCATCGCGCAGGCCGCGGTAACGATCGCACTGATCGACGAGATGGCGCCCAAGTTCAAATCGATGCTCCCGACCTCGCCGACCGGCCCGACCGAGTGCCTGCAGATCATGGCGTTGGACTTCCGCACGGTGATGTTTGGTGCGCTCGGCGACAACCGTCACTACGAGGCGTGGCTCGACGCGTGCGACTGGAGCTCCGCCTACCGCTATCACGAGCGCGTGCTGAAGCTGCTCCAGTGGAAGTTCCCGGCGCGGCCGTGGCGGTTGAAGGCGCCGCCGCACATGGCCTCGATCCAGGCGCTGCTTGAGGTGTATCCCGACGCGCGCTTCGTTATGACCCATCGCGACATCGCGCAAGTGATCCCGTCGGTGGTGAGCCTCTTCGACGCGACTTCTGAGTACCTGCGCACCGGCCCGCTCGCGCCCGACTTTGCTGCGAACCAGGCGTCGTACTGGGAAGGCGCGATGCGTAACGCCCTCGCGTATCGCGACGCCGGCAACGAGGAGCGCTTCTTCGACATCGGCTTCGCCGAGATGCGCCCCGACCCGTTGCCCGCGATTGAGCGGCTCTACGCGTGGCTCGGCGTGGAACTAACCCACGACGTGACCGCTGCGATGCGGGCCTGGTGGGAGTCGAATCCAGCCGACAAGCACGGTGCCCACGACTACAGCCCTGAGCAATACGGGATCGACCTCGACCAACTGCGCGCCCAGTTCGCGTTCTACAACGACCGCTTCGCCTCAGGCGACGGCAACGCCTAAGGAGACGGTTTCATGGATCTCGGACTTGCGAACGCGACGGTTGTGGTCAGCGGCGGCACCACCGGCATGGGCCGCGCCGCGGCCGACTGCTTCGCGGCCGACGGCGCGCGCGTCGCAGTGCTCGCGCGGAGTCGGGCGCAACTCGACGCCGCGGTTGAAGGCCTCAGGGATCTCGGCTCACCTGACGCGGTGGGAATCGAGACCGACTTGTTTGACGGTGCGTCCGTCGATGCCGCCATCGCGGAAGTGGGTCAGCGCTGGGGTCACCTCAATGCGCTGGTGAACGCCGCCGGTCCGATGCAGGGTGGGCTGAAGAGCTTCGAGACCTACACCGACGATGACTGGCACTCCGTCTTCGACGGCATCACGCTCAGCGCCGTGCGCACCTGCCGCGCCGCGCTACCGCTGCTGCGCGCGGCGGACTGGGCTCGCATCGTGAACGTGTCCGCAATGTCGACCAAGCGTCAGTCGCCGCCGCTGATCGCCTACACCGCGTCGAAGTCGGCGCTCACGAGCCTCACCAAGAACCTGGCGCAAACACTCGCGCCCGACGGCATCCTCGTGAACACCGTCAGCCCGGGCACGTTCGCGTCCGAGTCGTTCAAGGCGGCGATGGCCGAGATGCCCGGCGTGGACGAGAACGACCTCGTCGACGTGATGCGCTTCATCAAGCAGGGCTTTGGCCACCACGTGTTCCTCGACCGCGCCGCCGATCCGAAAGAGATCGGCCCGGTTATCGCGTTCGCAGCGTCGAAGCGCAACAGTTACATGACCGGTGCCAACCTCAACGTCGACGGCGGCTCCGACTTCACCTGAGTGTGTGCTCAGTGGAGCAGTTGGGTCAGCGCGTGAATCGCCACGCCGGCGAGCGCGCCGACGACGGTGCCGTTGATCCGAATGAACTGCAGGTCGCGTCCAAGCAAAAGCTCGAGCTTGTCCGACGTCTCGGCGCCGTCCCATCGCGCAACGGTCGTAGTTATCAACGCACCGATCTCACTCCGGTAGTTCTCGACCACAAACCGACCGGCGGTCTCCGCCCATCCGTCGAGCTTGGCGCGCAACTGATCGTCGCGTTGCAAACGCCGGCCGACGCCGCTCACGCCGTCCGCGGCGCGGACCCGCAGCGACGATGTGGCATCGGGGGCCTGCGTGCGCAGGGTGACCTTCAGGTCGTCCCACAAGCTCGCACTCCATTGACGAAGCGCGTCGTGTGCCAGCACTTCGCGCTTCAGCGCGTCGCCGCGCTGAGCTAGACCAGGATCGTGCTGCAGTCGTTCGGCCAGTGCCGCCAGGCGTTCGTCGAAGACGTCGCGAAGCTCATGACGCGGGTCTGCGAGTACCGACGCCATTAGGTCTCTCGCGCCGTCGACGATGCGATCGAAGAGCCGGTCCTCCACTGCGCCCGGCAGCCACCACGGTGACGCTTGACCGAAGCGGCCGCGGAGCTGTTCGCGCTGCTCGTCGAGCACGTTGATGACACCGCGCAGGCCGACGTCGAGCAACTCTTTGTGACGCCCCTCGTCGGTGGCGACCTTGAGCACTCGCCCTGCAAGCGGCGCCACATCGACGGCCGCAATCAGGCGCTCGAGTTCTTCGTGCAGCACGCGTTGCACCACCTCGTCCTGCACGACATCGAGCGCGCCAACCGCCGCCTCGAGGACGGAGCGCGCCAACGTGTCCGCGTTGACCGGTTCGGCCAGCCACGCGCTAACGCGGTCGGCGATGTGCGCCTCGCGGATGCGCTCGCCGACGATGTCGGGGCTCAAGAAGTTGTCCTGCACGAAGCCGCCGAGGGTGGCGCCGAACTGGTCTTTGCGTTCCCGGATGATTGCGGTGTGTGGGATCGGTACGCCGAGCGGATGACGGAATAGCGCCGTCACCGCAAACCAGTCTGCGATCCCGCCGACCATGCCTCCCTGCGCCGCGGCAAGGGCCGCCGCAACCCATCCGGCCTTCGGATCGATCACCGTGAGCGCAACGAACGCAGCTGTGACCACGACGAGCAAACCTGTCGCCCGCCGCTTCATGGCCTTTAGTTCGGCCCGCCGGACCTGATCGGTTGGAAGAGAGCTCGGCGTCGCGATCACACCCCAGATTGTGGTGCATAACCTTGGGACCGTGAGCTTTGCCGACTGGGCCGACGCGCCCACCGCTGATGAGTTAGGTCGCATCGTTGTGGTGTCGCCCCACTTCGACGACGCCGTGCAGGGCGCCGGGTTGTTGCTGGCGCGTCACCCGGGAGCGACGGTGCTGACGGTGTTCGCCGGCGCTCCCGCCGGCTACCCGGAACCGCCGAGCGAGTGGGACACGCTCGGCGGGTTCGTGTCGGGTGACGACGTGGTCGCCTTGCGACGCCGCGAAGACGTCGCCGCGCTCGATGTCCTCGGATCGGTACCGCAGTGGCTCGACTTCGCTGATCATCAGTACCTCGACGCGTCGGACCGAGCAAGCGCCGAAGCCGTCGCGGCGCGCCTCGGCCCCGCCCTCGCCGAGCTCGCGCCGACCGCCGTGTTCGTGCCGTTCGGCCTCGGTAACCCCGACCACGACGTCACCCACCGCGCGGCGCGGCTGCTGCTCGACGACATGCCGGCCACCGCGTGGTACTGCTACGAGGACGCCGGTTACAAGCACATCCCGGGACTGCTTGCATGGCGCATCAGTGCGCTGTTCCGCGCCGGATGGTGGGCGACCCCCGCCGTTGTGCCGCTCGACACCGACCTCGCCCGCAGACGCGAGGCACTGCTGGCGTACGCGTCGCAGATTCCACCGTTGCGTCGCGATCACTTGCTCGATGAACGGCTCGACGCCAACGTGCCCGAGCAGCACTGGCGCCTCGCCCGACCCCCGGCGGGATGGGAAGCGTTGACTGAGATGCCGGGGTAAGGGCGGAGTTCTTACTTGAGCTCAGCGAGCTTCACCACCCGCGTCGACGGCAACACGTCGGCCACATCAGGTCCGACCCAGCGCACGCCCGCCGTGCCGTGGCGGTGCCCAGCCGTATCCAACCAGTTGGGCACGCCGGGGTCTTCGTGTGCGATCACCCACCGCACGCTGCCGTCGGGCTCGAGAACGGTTGAGTGTGAGTTCAGCGTGATCTGGTGGTGCGTGTAGTTCAGCGTCTCCATCCAGTGGTTGTGGAGCGCGATCATCCAGTACTCGCACTTGGGCGGCATCACTTCGATCACGAGCGCCTCGTCGGGCGCGAGATCGAAGTACGCCTGGTGCCACTTGATCTGCGGGTCCTTGAACTTGTCGGTTTCGGCCAGCTCGGCTTCGTCGGTGAACACGTTGGGCCACTGCGCCTGGCGCGTCGCCCACTGCGAGCCGATGTCGGCCACGCCTTTCACGTAGAAGCCCGCGTACAACAGCGAGTGGTAGAGGTGTTCGGCGCTTAGGGGAGCGGGTGGCGCGCCATCGGCGCCGACTCGCTCAATGTGCAACTCGGCGAGTTGTTGGTTGGCCTTGTCCAGGAACGTCTGACGGATCGCGATCGAGCGCGTTTCGAGTTCTGAGCGCAGCCAGTTCCCTGGGTGCTGGTTCGGGGAAATGATCAGCTCGAAGGTGCCATCGGGTTCGATGTGCATGTGCTCCTCGTGCATCGTCTCGCCGACACCGGGCCCACCGCTCCCGAAGCCACCGGCCGAGAACAGGTTGAAGCTGATCCACTTCGCCTCGCCCCGCGTGCCCCAGATCCGGTAGTCGTATTTCCCGTCGAGTTTTGCGCCCAGGTAGTGGTTGTCGGGGTTCTCGCCCACGATTTTGATCGTCTCGTGACACGCGTGCACAAGCACTGGCGTCTCGGCTACCCCGTACTCGAGGGTCCCTTCGAGCGCGCCACGCAGCAACCGCGTGAGCATGCGGAAGCCTTCGGCCCGGTCGAGCGGATCATCGGGGTTCCCTTCGGCCATCACCGTCTCGCCCGCCGCGGCGAGGAGTTCACAGAACTCCCGCCACGCGGTGCCGTCGATCACCTTCTGCGTGGCTTCATCGACGGGTGCTAATTCAGCCACGACTGGCTCCTTGTGAGATTCCGGCGAGGTGGCGCAGGTTGGCCAACAACACCTTGGGTTTCGGGTGGGGCAGCAAAAAGTGCGAGTACGCCACGCGGATGAACAGCTCGCTCGCCTGCACGCGCGACAGCTTCCCCGCTCCGACCGCAGGCACTTCGTCGAGCGCATCGCCCAGCTGTCGTGCGAAGGCTTTGGACTGCGGCCCGATCGACCGTTTCAGCGAACCGAGCGCAAACGCGAGATCGACGCCGATCGGATCGGGACCCATCAGACCGTCGAGGTAGGTAACAAGGCAGCCCAACGCGGCGTCGAGGCGGCCAGCGGGACTGCGTTGGCCGGCCATCACTTCGCGCAGGTGGCGGTCGAAGCGTTCCTTTTCGTATTGGGTAAGCGCTTCGAGCAGGTCCTCTTTGGCCGGGAAGTAGCGGTACAGCGTTGGCCGCGAGACGCCCGAGGCCTCCGCCACCATCGACATACGAAACTTCTCGGGCCCGCGCTGCGCGATCACCTTGCGGGTGCCCTCGAGGATCGCCACCACGCTCGCAGGGCGGTCGACCGAGTTGTCCATGCGCACAGCCTCGCAGCAGAGGTTTACAAAAAGCTATGCATAACGTAACAAGCCTACGAGCGCGAGACAGTCTTGGGGATTGGGCGGGAGAAGCCCGCCACTGGAGTCCTTAGACCGTCTGGCGACGGGCGAGGCGCACGAGCAGCGCACCGAACGCGATCGTCATGAGACCGAGGATTGCGGTCGTCGTGGTTGCAGCACCGGTCGCCGGTAGGTCCGTCGCCGCTCGGTTTCGCAAAGCGGTGGCGACCCTGGCGTTGCGGGCCAGGGTCGAGACAACGGCCGGGCGTGCCGGGTCGACGAGCTTGGCGACCTTCGGCGCGGCCACCGAGCCGAGCACCACCTTGGGAGCGGCCGCCGGCGGCGTGTTCGCTACCGGGGGAGTGGGGTTGCCGGGGGTGCCGCCGGGAAGCCCCGGGCCAATGACAGGGGGAAGCCCGCCGCCGGGCGGAAGGACCGGAGGAAGAACGGGGGGAAGGACAGGTGGGTTACCGCCGCCTCCGGGTGGGTTACCGCCGCCT
>JBKJQZ010000151.1:0-5377 GCA_046594835.1 Acidimicrobiales bacterium
GCCGATCCGCTGGCACCACGACCCTTCGCAGGCCGCGCACTTCGCTGGGGAGTCCAGCCGCACGACGCACCCGGCGAGCCGGCCCGTCGACGCCTGCCGTGTCTATGCCGCCATGACCGCCGCGCTCATCGCCGGCACGCGCGCAGACGAGGTGCTCGACGCCGACTTCTGGCAGCTCGGCCCGCTCGACCCCCGTGTCGAGGCGGTCGTCCGGGGCTCGTGGCGCACCAAGGAACCACCGCAGATCCGGGGGACGGGCTACGTCGTGGACGCGCTCGAAGCCGCGCTGTGGGCCGTGGCCGGTGGCGCCGACTTCCATGACGCCATCCTGCGCGCCGCCAATCTCGGCGACGACGCCGACACCACCGCGGCGATCGCCGGCCAACTCGCCGGCGCCCGGTGGGGCGCGTCGGGCATCCCCGCCGCGTGGCGCTCTGCCATTACCGACGGCCACCGCATCGAGTCGATCGCCGGACGGCTCCACGACATCGCCGTTGGCGTCGTTGGCGCGGCGCCCACCGACACGTGGCCCCACGACGAGCACGTCCACGGCTACTGGGTACTCGCCGGCCGCGTGCTCGCCGGCGAGTACCCCGGCGACCCGGACCCCGCGAAGGCGGCACGCAAGATCGACCTGCTCGTGGATCACGGCGTGCGTACCATCGTCGACCTGACGGGTCCAGCTGACGGCCTCGATCCCTACGACGACGCCCTCGCGCAGGTGGCAGCGATGCGCGGCGTCGAACTCGTGCGGGTGCACCGGCCGATCCCCGACCTGGGCGTGATCGACCAGCCCGGCTACGAGGGCATCGTCACCACCATTCACGAGGCCACCTCGCGCGGTGGGGTGTACGTCCACTGCTGGGGCGGCGTCGGGCGCACCGCGACCGTCGTGAGCTGCCTGCTCGTTGACGGCGGGCTTGATGCAGACGCGGCGTTGGCGCGGATCGATTCGTTGCGTGCGGCTACGCGGAAGGCCGGGCGGGCGGCGCCGGAGAACGACGTGCAGCGTCAGATCATACGTGAGTACGGCTAGGCCGATCGAGGTCGTTACACCGTCTCCGTAGGGTGCGGTCGGTGGCGACCGCCGACAAGCCGTGGCTTATCCACTTCTTTCAGCGCGACAAACGCGACGACCCGAGGCGGAGTGTTCCAGCGATCACGTTCCTTGACCACGTGCCGATCAAGGCTCGGGCAACGATCCAGGCGGTGCTGGAGGCGGTCGCAGAAGCACCGCCTCCAGCGTTCTCCGGCGGAGGGAAATGGGAGGTCATGCACGACGCCATGGCCGGCTTCTACGAAGTTCGGGTGCACGGAGCCGACCAGCAGAATCACCGACTGTTCTGCGTGCTCGAGCGCAGCGCCGCGGATCTCGGCGGCTCAAGCATCGTGGTGATCGACGGCTTGTCAAAGCCAGTCCGGCAGGCTGCCGCTCCGAAGGACTACCGCCGCGTACTTCGTTACCGCGACGAATTTCGTGCGCGCCGCACAGTGCTCGGGTGAGGTTGCGTCACGAGATCGAGGTCCAGCGCCTGCGCAAGCGAGATCAGGGTCGTCGCTGTCGGATTCGGCGAGCGCATCGTGAAGAGACGTCGGACCGCCTCGGCCGGAAGCCCGGCCTGACGGGCGAGCTCAGCCTTGGAGAATCCGCGCTCCTCACGGCGACGATCGAGCGACCGGACCAGTTGGTCTATCGATCGAATCGTCGTCGCGGCTTCGCGTTAGGCGGCGTCGTACGCTGCCTCTTCCCGTTGCTTCTCGAAGTACCGCTCTGCGCCCGTGCGTGCCGTCATGTCACTCCTCCAGCCCCTCCGAACCGTACCGTATCATATACGTTACGGTTCGCAAGGGTTGTCGCGAGGTCGGCCGCTTGGCGCTACACCCCGTCGACACAATGTCTTAATTGATCGGGCATCGCATCCGTTTGTAATACAGTTGACTACGCCGTGAGCACGCGGTTCGACATGGATCGACTCGACGATGAGGACCCTTTCGACATTGACGATCAAACCGCCCACTTGTTCAAGCACCCGGCGCTTGGCCTCGATGACGTCTACGACGTCTGGCGATCGGATCCCTTGTTCTATCCAGCGAAACCTCCCGCCGACTGGCTCATGGTGAGTGAGACCGGCGGCCGCGTGCTGGTTGTTCCTCTGGCACCCGCCGACTCAGGCGACGCCTCGAGATGCCGCCCGATTGGCTGCTACTCGGCGTCTGTGGAGTTGGCCACGCACTATCGGGAGGATCGATGACCAAGAAGAAAATGACTCGGGCGGAGGAGCATGAGTTTTACGCGCTTCCGGAGAACCAGGAGCCGCAGGGTCCAGCACGTCGTCGGCGATCGAAACTCACCGAGACTGTGCCAGTGCGCTTTCCGCCAGAGATACTCGAGGAGGTGCGTCGTCGTGCTGACGCCGACGATCGATCCGTGTCGAGTTGGATCCGTCAGGCCGTTGACCACGAACTGAGGACGCAGGCCAGCTGAGTGACTGACATCGATATCGCCGTCGACTTCATGGGCATGGTCGGTGGCAGCGCCCTGTGGGTAAGCGCAACCGACGTGCGGCCGGACCTGCGTCCCGAGATCGGCGGATATGTAGTGGTCGTCGACGATGACGCCGATCCCGCGGTTGCTCGAACAGTGACGATCGACGAATCAGGCAACATCGAACTCGAAGTTCTGCCTGGCTCGGTCGCGTCTCACCAAGATTTGCTGGCGCGCACCTAAAGGAAAACCGCAGTTTGTCGCTACGACACTGCGGAAGTATTCGGGGCCAATCGTCGTGGAGTCCGAAGGACGCCGCGATTTCCCGCGCCACGTAAACCGCGACGCGAGTTCGGAAGGTGGCTCGCCCGCCGACACGAGCGGCTTGTGACACTGGAACGACTACTAATCCAGGTCTTTGGCCAGCGTCGCTGCCGCAACCCAGCCGTGGACCGGACCGGCCCGGTATACAGATTGATGCGCTAGCATCAGATGCGTGCGCACCACTCTGAACGTTGATGATGACGTGCTGAACGCGGCCCGGGATCGAGCGCGGCGTGAGCGTCGCAGCGTCGGGGACGTGCTCTCCGAGTTGGCACGCGCTGGCCTCACCCATCCCGCTCCCCGCTCCCGCCGCAAGAGCCCGAGCGGATTTCATCCTCTGCCTCGGCGGGGGGGACTCGTAACGAACGCGCTCATCGACGAACTGCGCGAAGACGATGCCGAGTGAGTCGGGCTTTGCTCGACATCAACGTGCTGCTGGCCGCGCTCGACAGTGATCACGTGGACCATGAGCGGGCTCTTACCTGGATCGAGCGGGAGGCCGGGCGCGGTTGGGCGTCGTGCGCGATCACCCAGAACGGTTTCGTGCGCATCATCAGCCAGCCGCGCTACCCCAGCCCGATCACTCCGACCGAAGCAATCGAACTGCTCGGCCGCGCCTGCGGCGACTCGAGCCACGCGTTCTGGAGCTGCGAGTTGAGCATCCTCGACCCGCAGTACTTCGACCACGAGCGGCTCCACGGGCCGCGGCAGTTGACCGACGCGTACCTGCTCGCCCTCGCGGCGCGTAACGACGGGCGGTTCGTGACCTTCGATGCGACAGTGCCGCTGTCGGCCGTGCGCGAGGCGAAGCGGTCACACCTGGTCGTCCTTTAGTCGTCCGTCCACGCTTGTCGCTATGACACTGCGGTGCAGCTAGGTGCCCGTAGCGCGCAACGCCTCGTCGGCAACGCCCAGCTCCAGCACGCGGCCGGCCGCGGCGCGGCGCGGCACCTGCTCGACCACCATCAGGCCGACGGGACTGAAGACCACGCGCACGGGGGTGTCGAAGCTCAGCGACGGGTCGCTCGGCAGCGTCGAGACGGTCGCGCCCTCGGGAGAAAGCACCGCCACGCGGCCCGCGCCCGACAGGGTCACGTAGAGGCGGCCGGAGCGTGCCACGGTGAGGCCGCGGGGCAGGCTGCCGTTGGCGGTCTGGGCGACCTGGGTCAGGGTGTTGTCGGCGAGGCGAAACACCAGTCCCCCACCGGCCGCGCTGACCGAGCGGGCCACGGTGAGGAACAGCGTGTTGTTGGCGCCGAGGGCGATACCGCTCAACCCGTCGAGCGCCGCGAACTCGGGCGCTTTGAAGAACACGCCGATCGAACGATCCGCCTTCACCCTCCACAACACGGCCTGGCCGGCGTCGGCAACGATCAGCTCGCCCTTCGCGTCGAAGGCCGCGGCTACCGGCTTGGGCGCGTTGTTGAGCGGCGACGGCTCGCACGGCTCGCGGCCGACCGCAGTCGCGCACGACGCAATGTCGGGCACCGACGCGAAGGTGGTGACCTTCTTGTCGGCCACGTCGATCTTGAGCACGGCCGCCGGGTTCGACGCGAGCGCGTAGACGATGTTGCCGTCGCCACCGGGGGGCACCACGATGTCGTGGATCCCACCGCCCGACGCGACGCGGTCGACCACGAGCGCGGTCGGGGCGTTGTCGTCGTTGTAGCTGAACAGCACGGGGTGGCCGTCGGCGCCGCGACCGTCGCCGTTGTTGGTGGCGACGAGCACCCGGTTGTTAGGCGCGATCGCGATCCCCTGCGGCGCGCCGGGCGACGGGATCGTCGCGAACACGCGGAACGCCCCAACCGGCAGCCGCGGCGCCGCGGGCGGGGCGGCCGGAGGCGCCGGGCCATCAAGCGATCCGGCGCCAAAGCCCGAGGACGCAGTCGCTTCGGGTGCGAACGCGCCCGCACCCGGGAAGGCGGGGACGTCGCCGGTGGCGTCGATCGACGGCACCGTTGTCGTGGTCGTTTCGGCGGTCGCTTCGGGTGGGCGCGCCCGCAGCCGGGATGCGTCGCCCGCAGGGGCGGCGACGCGATCCGCCAGCGTGGGGGGAATGCCGCCGATGGCCGCGGCGAGCGCAACGACGCTGCCAATGATCGCGGTGTAGACCTGCCCGTCGCTCACGCCCCACCGGGCGGCGACTCCGCCAACGAGGGCTCCCGGCCGCCTCACCGCTGCCGTTCCATCGGCCGCGTCTTGCCGTTGCCGTTGCCATTGCCGTTGCGCTTGGCCGCGGTCGGGGCTTTGGGCTTGGCGGCCTCGACGCCGCTGCGCTTGATGGCGCGCTCGTCGGTGCCGAGGTAGGCGGCGATGACCGCAGGGTCGTTGCGCACAATCTCGGGCGCACCGGTGGCAATGACAGCGCCGGTGGCGAGGCAGTAAATGCGATCCGACAACGACATGACCAGTGGCATGTCGTGTTCGATGATGATCAGCGTCGCGTCGAGTTCGTCGCGGATGCGTTCGATGAGCGGACCGAAGGCCTCGGTCTCGCGTTGGGCCACGCCCGCCGTGGGTTCGTCGAGCATCAATACCCGCGCTTCGACCGCGACGAGGCATGCG
>JBKJQZ010000191.1:0-16039 GCA_046594835.1 Acidimicrobiales bacterium
CGCACGCCGGGTTACATCGTCGCGGTCCGCCCCCTGCGTCAGGGCGCAATTACCGACTTCGACATCACCCAGCGCATGATCCGGCTGCTGCTTCAGCGCGCCGGCGTCTCGCGGTTCAACCGTCCGCGGGTCCTCATTTGTGTTCCGTCGGCGATCACCGAAGTCGAAAAGCGCGCCGTCGAAGAAGCGGCGCGTCGTGCCGGCGCGGCGGCGGCGTACCTGATCGAGCAGCCGATGGCGGCCGCGATCGGCGCCGGTCTGCCTATTCATGAGCCGCTCGGCAACATGGTCGTCGACGTCGGCGGTGGTACGTCGGAGACCGCCGTGATCTCGCTCGGTGGCGTTGTTGCACTGCAGGCGATCCGGGTGGGCAGCTTCGACATCGACGCGTCTATCCAGTCCTACGTCCGCCGCGAGTTCGGCATTGCCATCGGCGAGCGCACCGCGGAAGAGATCAAGATGTCGATCGGCAACGCGTACCCCGAGACCGACGACCTGCCTCCCGGTGTGGAGGTCAGTGGACGCGACCTGATGTCGGGCCTGCCCAAGACGGTCATCCTCACGCCCGAGGTCGTGCGCGAGGCGATCGAGGAGAACGTGAAGGCGATGACCGAGTCGGTGCTGCAGTGCCTCGCGCAGGCTCCGCCCGAATTGGCCCAAGACCTGATCGAGCAGGGCATCCACCTCGTCGGTGGTGGCGGCATGCTGCACGGTCTCGACAAACGGATTGCGGTCGAGGCCAAGATTCCCGTGCACCTCGTCGATGCACCGCTCGAGTGCGTGGTGCTCGGCGCCGGCAAGTGTCTTGAGTCGTTCGACTCGTTGCGGGTCATGTTCATGGGCGCCGAGCGATAAATGACTATTGACTAACTAGTCATTTGGAGGTCGCGAATGACCCGCTTGGGGCATTCCGGCGATCGGTCGATTACGACAGGATCGAACCTGTGGGGCGTACTCGGGTTCTCGTGGCTGGATTGACGATCGTGGCGGCACTCGCGGCGATTGTCGGCGGTGTCCACACGTTTGGGAACCGGGCGTCGTCTTCGACGCTCACGGCCGACGGCCACTCGATTCCCGACGCCGCCGTTCCCGCCGACACGGCCGAGCACGACTCGACTGCGAGCACCTTCGATCTAGGCGTATTCGCACCGTCCACCACGGACAAGCCCGCTGCGATCGCGAGCACGACCACGGCACCCAACGCGACCCCAGTGACGTTGTTGGAGGGGTTTGCGATCGTGCACGTCAACAACGCCACGTCGACTCCAGTGCGCGTGTGGGTCGCTGATGGCAGTGCGCACAGCGCCGTGCTCCGGGCCGGCGACGCCGTGAACTGGATCGTGAAGACCACGGTGGCGGGTCCCGATCGCGGAGGCGCCGTGGTCAACGGCACGAACTGTGGCGCGTCGTTCCCGTCCGCCGACAACGTCGTTGGTGGACGGGAGTACCACGTTGAGATACTGCCGTCGACGGGCTACTGCGGCGGCGGCCAGCCGATGCCCAAGCTCGTGATCACCGACTACACGGCGGGCACCAGCCGCGCCCTTACCGGCCTCGCGCCCGACGCCACGCACGCGCTGGTGTACGTGATCAACAACTACGACGCCGCGGTAAAGCTGAACCTGACCGACGACGACGCCATTGAGTGGACGATCGACCCGACGTTGTGGGGCGTGCCGCAGTTGCTCACCACCGCCACCGATCACGGCGATGGGGTCGCGGTGACCCGCACCGACTCGCAGTGCGGTTACGGCGACGGCGAGGAGTACTTCGCGGGTGGCCATACCTACCGCATCGAAGTGGTTGACGGATCCAGCTCGTGCAGCGGTGCCGCCGCTCCCGGGCTCGTGATCTACGACCTGACCACCAAGACCAGCCGCAGCCTCGGGGTCTAGCGGCGGAGGTCTTCGGCCGCCTGGCGCACCTGCCAGTCGCGGTCGGTGAGTGCGGTGTCGATTGCGGCCTCGACCTCGGGTCCTTCGAACGGGGCGAGGGCCAGCACGGCGCGGCGTCGCACCGCAGGCTTGTCGGTGCAGGCCCGGAGGATCGCGGGCAGGCCGCGCTCGTCGCCTATCGCGCCAAGCGCCGCGGCCGCAGCTTCGCGACACAGCGGCTCCTCGTGGTCCGTCGCCATCGTCGAGAGAACGGTGACGGTCTCACCCAACAAGGGGTTGGTTTCGCTCCACTCCCCGAGGGCCCACGCCGCGGCCTCACCCACGAGGTGGTCCTCGTCGTGCAGACGGGCGAGTAGCACCGGCGCGACGGCATCGCGGTCGGTGGCCGTGGCGCTCAACGTGGCGGCGCGGCGCCGCACGTAGGGATCGGCGTCGGACAGCGCGGCGATGAAATCGGCGGGTACGAGCGCGCCGAGGCGGCCAAGGGCGGCGTACGCGGTCGCCCGTACTTTTGGCTCCACGTCCGCCGTGAAGGCTCGTGCCGCGACCGGGTCGGCGTCGTGACCGGCGAGCGCCGCGGCGCGCCGCCGGGCGTCTCCGGTAGGAATTTCGGCCGTTGGCATAGAACAATGTTGTCCATGGGGAGCACTCGACGCCTAACTCTGGTTCTTGTCGCGGGGCTTCTCTTTTCGTTTCTTGGCGCTGCGGTGATCAAGAAGCAGGAGAAGTTCGTCGAAAGCCCCCTGCTCGCAGCGTCGACTGCGACGACGGTGAGCACGACCACCACGCCTGCGCCGACCACCATTGTTCCCGTCCCGATCAAGGTGGAGCGGGTGTCGCGTCCGGTTTCGCCGCCGCGCGATGCCTACGCCGCCGAACCGATCGTCGAGATCGGCACCATCGAGATTCCCAAGATCGGCCTGCTTCACAAGGTCATGAACGGCATCTCCTTGCGCAACATCGACGAGGGCCCGAGTCACTGGCCCGGCACCGCGCTCCCCGGTGAAAACGGCAACGCCGTGTTCGCAGGCCACCGCGTCACCCACACGCACCCGTTCTTGCGCATCAACGAACTCGTGCCGGGCGACGTGGTGATTTTCCACATTCAGGGCGTGAAGAGTACGTACTCGGTGACGGGTTCCGAGATCGTGTATCCGGACAACCTGTCGATCATCAATCCGACCGAGACCGCGACCGCCACGTTGTTCGCGTGTCACCCGCCGCACTCCGCGAAGCAGCGCTACGTCGTGCATCTCGCGCTGGTGGAAACGGCTTCAGACAACTAGCCGAGGGCTTGTTGGACGATCAGCGTCAGTAACGCGATCGTGCCAATCAACAAGAGGCTGAGCGCGGCGCCGAACGCGACAGTGATCGCGATGAGCGCGATCAGAGAGCGCCCACGTCGTTCGCTACGCGCGGCCGACACGGCGGCAGCACGCAGCGGCTGCTTGCGCCGTTGCTCGGGCCGGGCCTCCTGCTGGCGCCGAGCGGCGGTTACGGGCGCTTCCTCGGGCACAAATGGCGTCTCGACAGAGAGCAGCGACGCGGGCATGGGCTCCGGTGTGAGCTCGTAGACCGGCTCGGGCTCGTAGACCGGTTCCGGTTCCGGTTCCGGTTCGGGTTCGGGTTCGTATACCGGTTCGGGTGCCGGTTCGGGCTCCACGTACCCCGCTGGCGCGTCCTCGAACGCAAGGTTCGGAAACTGGTCGCGCCAGTTCTGCGGGTCCGGCTCGGGCTCGGCCTCGACCTCGGGCCACGGCTCCAGTTCGGTCTCCGCGATCGGCGGCGCGTACGCAGCCGGTGGGTCCCACGTCTGCGCCGGCGGCTCGGTTTCGGGCTCGGAGTTGGCCTCCCGCAACGGTGCGGCCTCTTCAGCGTGTGATTCCGAGGCTCCATCGTCGCCCTCGATACGCAAAGGCGTAGAAGGTTGCGGAGGCTCGGGCGCAGGGGTTGGGTCGCTCCACTCGTCGGTCAGGTCGGACTCGCGGAGCCAGGAGGCCTCGAGGTCGTCGAAGAGGTCTTCGGCCCCGTCATCGGGTGACACGTCGTCGTCGAAATCGGTCATGACGTCCTCGCGATGCTGCGCGCGACGTTGGACATGGCACGCTTGGTGCGCCCAATGGACACCCTCACGACGACCGATGCGCGGCGGGACACGCCGGGGAGGGTAGTAGCAGGCCCTCACCCCTGGACGCCGCCTGCCCCTCCGCACAAGAACTGGTGGGCGCTCGGCTTCGTTCCGATTGTCTTGTTCGTCTTCCTGGGCCTGTTCGTCGGCAACCTCCAGTTGCCCTACGTGTCGCTCTCGCCCGGAGGCGCCGACCCCATCAATCAACTCGTGCGCGTGCCTTCGGACAAGCGCTTCCCTCCTACGGGCAGCTTCTTGTTGACGACGGTTTCGCTGAGCCAAACCGTGCGCCCCTTTGATTTCGTGCGTGACTTCTTCGACGACGACACCGTGCTCATCGCCAAGAAAGACCTCCTCGGCGACGCATCGCCCCAGCAGTACAACCAGCAAGCCGCGCAGGACATGACCGATTCCAAGACGGCCGCTGCCGTGGTTGCGCTGCGTGCGCTCGGTTACCCAGTGAAAGAAAGCGGCGAAGGCGCGCTGATCGCCAACGTGCTCGAAGGCCAAGACGTGCCCGTGCGCGGCCTACTCGAGGCGGGCGACGCGATCACGGTGATCGACGGGACGCCCACGCCTCTCGCCCAGGACGCAATCGCGCTGCTCTCAAAGCACAAGCCGGGCGAGAGCGTTGTGGCGACGGTCCTGAGAAAGGCCGACAACACCTCGGTCCAGCGGACGATAAAACTCGGGACCCGGACCGAGACCGGATGCACTAGCCAGGTATATGACACCTCTGCGGCTGGCTGCCTGGGCGTGGCGCTCGGCACCAAAGCCCACGATTTTGACTTCCCCTTCGACGTGAAGATCGACACGGCGGGCATCGGCGGCCCGTCGGCTGGTCTTGCCTTTACGCTCGCCCTGATCGACGAACTGACCAAGGGCGAGTTGACCGGGGGACGCAACGTCGCGGTAACCGGCACCATCGACGTCGACGGCAACGTGGGCGATGTGGGCGGAGTTGTGCAGAAGACCGCCGCAGTGCGCCACGCGGGCGCTCGCCTATTCCTTGTGCCCCCGGGTGAGTACGACCAGGCCCGGGCTCACGCCGGAAGGCGCCTCAAGGTGGTCAAGGTTGCGACGCTCGCCGATGCCCTCTCGGCGTTGGCGCAAAACGGCGGCGAGCCCGTAAAACTGGCCTCCGGAGCGGAATAGCCCCGCGTAAAAGTCCTGCTCAGACCAGGGGTAACTAGTTAATTCGGGCTATGTCCGTATAGCCCCAGCGGGTGATGGCGCCGAACGCGGCAATAACCCCAGACTGGTCAAACCCAGAGCGGGGCCCCGGGTACCGACCATGTCGACAAGCGCACAATTCACTTTCGCGGCCGAGTTCGTGGCCTTTCTGGCTGCCGCGGCAGGCCTGGCGATGGCGTTATTGCGTGGGGGAGTTGTGGTGCGCCCGGCCTGGGCTCGCCTGCCGCTAGGTGCAGGATTCGGCTTCCTCGCCGGTGCTGCGTTCCTGCGGGGCTCGCTCCTGATCGAGACTCCGAACAACCTTCCGGTTGTCGCGCTGCGACTGCTCGGGCTCCTTATCGTGATCGTCGGGTCGCTGGCCTGGACCGAGCGCGGCCCGGCCCGTCAGCTCCTGTGGATTGGACTGGTAGCGATCGCGGGCGCGACCTACGGCCACACGCTGGGCGATCCCGGCTGGGCCGACTCCGCGCTGATCGTGGGGTCGATCGGCATTCTTGCGTCGGTGATCACCGCAAGCCGGCGCTCGCTCGCCGCGCGTGTCGCGGCCTCGGCTGCAGGTGTGTTGCTGCTGATGGTGCTCGTGTTGTCGCTGGCGCTGTCCGCCGTGTTGTCGTCGACCGTCGAGCACGAGGCGAGTCTGCGCCTCGACGCGCGGGCCCGTACCGAGGTCAACCTGCTCAACACCCAGACCGACGTGGCGTTGCGCGGCGCTCGCCTCACCGCGCAGTCGATCGCAGCAAGTCGCGCCGCGTTGTTGCTGGAGTTGGCGCAGCGGCCCGTCCGCAGCGGGAGTCTTGAACAAGACCTCGCGAAGCTCTCGGACCAGTTCATCTCGAACTTGCCAATCGCGTACTTCTCGCCCGAGGGCAAGGTCCTCGCGTCGGTCGGATTTGACCCTGCGTCGCTCGTACCGCTCGCCGGGTCAGCGGTTGTCAACGAAGCCCAGATCCGCAAGCTCGAGGTGTCCACCGTGGCGGTGGTGGGCCTCGACGCCATGGCGGTTGGTGCCGTGCCGGTACTGCTGCCGGACCGTAGCTACCTCGGCACGGTCGTGGTGGCTGTGCTGCTCAACGACTCGTACCTCAACGGCCGTACCAGCGACGACCCGCGTTTGCGCCTTGCGCTTGTGACCCAGACCCAGCGGCTTGCGTCGACGCCGGAGTTCGCGACGGGACAGCAGTCGCGTGCCCTGGCCGCCGACGTGCTTTCGAGCGGGCTGCCGCGTTCGACGTCGTTCGATGAGTTGTTCTTCTCGGTGCGCCCGGTTGAAGACGCGGGCGGCACGCCCGTAATGGGATTGGTCGCGACCACGCCGACGACCCTGGTCGACGACACGCGTGAGTCGCTGTTCCGCACGCTGTTTCTCATCGCGCTGGGCGGCACCCTGCTTTCGCTGATGCTCGCCGCGTTTGTTGGTGAACGCATCGGCGCCCGGGTCCGCAAGCTCACCCTGGCAGCGACTGCGATCCAAGAGGGCGACCTCACCGCGCGCGCCGGGCTCGACGTGTCCGACGAAGTTGGCGTGCTCGGATCGACCTTCGACGCAATGGCGAGCTCCCTTGAGGAACAGACCGCCGCGCTACGCCGAGCCGCCGAAGACGAGTTGCGGCTGCGTAACCGCCTTGAGGCGATCGTTGCCTCGATGGGCGAGGCCCTCGTCGCCGTCGACGCGCGGGGGCGCGTGACCGACTTCAACCGCGCTGCGGAAGAACTCACCGGGGTCACGGCCAGCACGGCGCGGGGTCGTCCCGCGACTGACGTACTGCGGCTCGTGTCCGACGACGGCGAAGACCTGTCGGGCCGGCTGCGTCAGCCCACCGCTCGGCGCTGGAGTTCGGGCGCAACGCTGACGCCCCGCGAAGGGAAGGCCGTGCCCGTGGTTGTGTCGGGCGGCGCGCTGCGCGGCGTGTCGTCCGAGATAGCCGGAGCGGTGTTCCTGCTGCGCGACCTCACGCGTGAACGCGAGGTCGACCGCATGAAGACCGAGTTCCTCTCCCACGTGGGCCACGAGCTGCGCACGCCCCTCGCGGGCGTCATCGGCTTCAGCCGCCTGCTCACCCGTCGAGCGATGACGCCCGAGCAGGCCAAGCCCGTCCAGCAGGAGATCCTCGACTCGGCCAAGCGGCTCGAGCGCATCGTAGAGATGCTCGAGTTCTTTGCGTCAACAGGCGCGGGTCGCGTGATGCTGCGCCTCGAAGAGGTCGACCTGCGCGAGATCGTGAACGAAGTCGCCGACAAGTGGAGTGCGCAGGTCGCGTCGAAACACCAGATCGTCAAGAAGGTTGGTCGCTCCTCGGCACGCGTCCGCGGCGACCGCCAGTGGCTGGCCCGCACGCTCGACGAGCTTGTCGACAACGCAGTGAAGTTCTCGCCCGACGGCGGCAAGATCACCGTCTCGGTAAACGTGGATGCCGCCGCGGATCGAGTCGTCGTGACCGTGGGCGACCGCGGCATCGGTATGAACGAAGAGGAACAGGCCAAGGCCTTCGTCGACTTCGCCCAGATCGATGGGTCCGATACGCGCAGTTTCGGTGGCCTCGGGCTCGGTCTCGCGTTGGTCAAGCGCGTGAGCGAAGCCCACGGAGGATCCGTCTCCGTAGAAGCCGAGCCAAAAAAAGGCTCGTTGTTCTCAGTATTCCTCCCGGCCCTGCCGATGAAGAGGAAGTGACCGCAGTAATTGAGGCAAGTTCTACGGCTTCGCGTCGGCTATTCCGCCGCGGGGTTGCTTTCGGTTTGAGTGCAGCTTTGGCTCTAGGCGCCATTGGTGCGGGCGTGGCGTTCGCCACGAACCGGCCACAGGCGTCGATGGCTCCGGGCACAGCTCGGTTGGTTCCTGGTGACGCCGCGGTCACGGTTCACCGGGGTTCTCCGACCGCAGCGGCGGACGCGCCGCTGCGGTCCGGGGACGAACTGACCGTTGTGCGCGGCACTGCGATCGTGCAGACCGCAACTGGGCGTTTGCTCGCCCGGATGGGTACCACGATCAGTTTCGGCGACACGTCGCCGCGCGTTGTGCGTGGCGACGTGTTGGCCGTAGGTAATCAGCTCCGGATACACGCAGCCCGCGAACATCGTGGTTAGTGGCGTGACCCGCATCCGTCAGGCGCTCAGCCTCGAGGTCGCTTCCTACGACGGCGTGACCAATGTGCGCACCGCTCGCGATGAGTACGCGCTCAACGAGTTGCGACGCGTCGTGATCGTCGGAGCCGGCGGCTCGACCTCCGGACGGGTCTCGCCCCTCACGCTCAACCCGGCCGACGCGTGGGACCGCCAGTACCTCGGCGTCGCCATCGAACTCGATCGTGCGCTCACCGAGCGCAGCCGCGGCCTGACCTTGCAGAGCGACGGCAGTACTGCAGATGTGCAGGCCCGCCTCCTGGACGTTCTGTCGTCCTGGAGCGAACTCGTCCCTCTGGGCGATACGGCCGTGGGCGAAGCGATCATCGCCGCCGAACTGGCTACCGCGGCCCGCCTCGACACCGCGGGGCTGCACGAGATGTTGCTGTGGCGCGCCGACGGCGCATCGTGGGGAATCATCGCCTTCGAACTCGGCCTGACCTCGGTCCCGGCCCTGCCGGGCGTGGACGAGACGGCGATCCCGGCGACACCCACAACGAGCCTGAACGCGGTGACGCCTGGCGCCACGACTCCAAGCGCCGGCGTGTCGGGCCCGCGCTTCACCGTCCCTGGTGCGGGACCGGTCAAGCCGACGCCGACGACCCCGACCACGACCGAACCGGCGCCCGTAGTGGTCGATCCGCTCGGTGGCGTGGTGAGCGGCCTGGGCAACGTGCTCGGCGGCCTTCTCGGCGGCTAGGTCGAATCCCCAGCGACGCGTCGCGCTGGTCGTAACCTCGTCGTCATGGCCGCCCCCCGGCCCGAGAACCGCGCGCTCGCGCCGGTGTCCTCGGATGCAATCGAACGAATCACTTTCAAAACGGCCTTGCGGGGCTTCGACGCGGGCCAGGTGCGGGAGTACCTACGCAGCGTCGCCCAGCACGTCCGTGCGCTGCAGTCCGAGCTCGACACGCTGACGAGCCGCCTCGCCGACGCCGAGCGCCGCGCTGATAACCCGGTGATGGATGAGTCCACGCTCGCTTCAGCGCTGGGCGACGAGACGACGCGCATTTTGCAGAGCGCCCATGAAGCGGCGGCCGACATTCGGGGCCGGGCCGAGGAGCACGTCGATCGTGTGGTGCAACAGGCGCGTGAGGATGGCGCCCGTCTTACCAATGAAGCAGCGAACATCCTCGAGGTCCGCCGGACTGCGGCCGAGGCCGAGGCCGCCGAGATCCTGCGGGCCGCCAACGAAGAAGCGCGACGGGTCACCGAAGAATCCACGGCCAAGGCGAGTGCGCTCGTCGCCGATGCGGAAGCAACTGCGCACAAGACTGTGGATGCGGCGAAGACGGAACGGGCCGAGGTCCTGTCCGACGTGCGGCGTCGCCGGCGTGTCGCCAACACGCAGATCGAACAGTTGCTCGCCGGGCGCGAGCGGTTGCTCCAGGCCTACGACGTTGTGCGCAGCACGCTCGAGCAGGTGACAACAGAACTCGACGTCGCCGACGGGCAGGCGAAGGCCGCGGCTGAGGAAGTCGGCCGGCGCATGAACGCGGCGATCGACCCGCTGCGGGCCGACTCGCTCGCGTCCGCACCACTGATCGATTTGCCCGATGACCTACCCGCTGAACCGCTGCGCGTCCTGCAAGCAGCGTTGGTCGATGCTCCTGCGAGCCGTCCTCATCGCAAGAAGGGCAAGGGTGGCGCGCGTCCGCCCGTCGCTGCGGTGCCCGACGCTGAGCCTGGAGTTGTCGAGGACAACGGCCACCCCGGAGAATCACCGATCGCAGAAGTCGTAACGCCGGAGCCAATCGCCGTGATTGCTCCCGAGCCGGAGCCGATTCCGGAGCCGATTCCTGAGCCGGAGCCCGTTGCGGAAGCCGAGCCCGAGCCCGAGCCCGAGCCCGAGCCGGAACCGGAGCCCGAGCCCGAGCCCGTTCCGGAGATTTCGCGGGCCGGACAGTGTGTTGCGGCGCGGACCGAGACCTGCACGGCGCTCGAGGAGCACCTTGCTCGCCGCGTAAAGCGAGCGTTGCAGGACGAACAAAACCTCGTGCTCGACCGCCTTCGCTCGGTGCGTGGCACCCTCAACGCGGACTCTGCGCTCGGCGCTGAATCTGATCACGTGACGACCTACATGAACATCGTCGAACCGGCGCTCGCCGACGCGGCCCGCGCGGGGGCAGCGGCCGCGGGCAACCCGGTCGACATTTCCGCCGAACTCATCGCGGCTGTCGCGCGCGACTTCGCAGACGAACTTGTGCTGCCGCTGCGCCGTCAACTCGACGAGCGTTTGCACGAATCCGCCGCGGTCGGTGACGACCGCATCACCGCGAGCGACCGCGTGAGTTCGGCCTACCGCGAAGCCAAGACGCACCGCGCGGGGCGCCTTGCGAGCGAGTGGCTCATCTCGGCCTGGGCTACTGGCGCGTACGCCGCGACCGACTCCGGAGCGACGGGCGAATGGCAAAACGACCCGGCAAAACCGTGCTGCACCGACTGCGACGACAACACTCTGGCGGGGCCCGTCGCCAAGGGCGCGGCGTTCCCCACCGGTCACCTGCACCCCCCGGCGCACCCGGGCTGTCGATGTGTAGTGGTGCCGAGGATCTAGCGTCATGGTGTGAGCACCATTACTGACTTCCCGCGCCGCAGCGCGCCGCGCGGGAGGCTCGCCCTCCTTCCGATTCTCGCTGGACTATTTGTCCTGTGGTTCCTCCTGCAACTCGGGTCGCGGCTCTTCACCGATTACCTGTTCTTTTCCGAGCTTTCCTTTACGAAGGTCTTCCGCACGGTGGCCGGCACGCAGATCCTCATGGTGCTGGTTTTCGGACTGGCGTTCTTCGCCATCATGTGGGGCAACCTCGTGTTGGCCGACCGCATGGCGCCCGCCTACCGACCGCTTGGTCCCGGTGACGAACTCGTAGCGCGCTACCGCGAGGTAGTCGGCACCAACGGCAACCGTCTGCGCACGATCATGGCGGTCATCTTCTCGCTTATCGCTGGGTTCGGGGCGACGGGTCAGTGGGAAAACTGGTTGTTGTTCCGTCACGGGGGATCCTTCGGCACGAAGGACCCGCTGACCGGGATTCTCTTTGGTCGCGACGTGGGCTTCTACGTGTTCAAGCTTCCGTTCCTGCAGTTCCTCGTGGGGTGGGCCTTCACCGCAATACTCGTGACCGCCCTGTTTACGGCGGTTGCGCACTACCTCAACGGTGGTATCCGCCTTGCGCCGAGCGCGCTCGACCGCGTCACGCCGCAGGTGCGCGCGCACCTATCCCTACTGTTCGCCGCTCTCGCGGTCGTGAAGGCGCTTGGCTATGTCGTGCAGCGCTGGAGCTTGCTGTACTCGGGCAAGGGCGTGGTGCAGGGCGCGACCTACACCGATTTAAAGGCGCGCCTGCCCGCGATCAATCTTCTGTTCTTCGTGTCGGTGGTCGCCGCGGCGTTGCTGGTCGCGAACGTGCGGCGTCGGGGCTGGACCTTGCCCGGTGTCGCGGTCGGGTTGTGGCTCGTGTTGTCGATAGTCGTGGGTGGCATCTACCCCGCAATCGTGCAGAACTTGCAGGTCAACCCGTCGGAGAACTCCAAGGAGCGGCCATACATCAAGCGCAACATCGCGGCCACGCGTGAGGCGCTCGGGCTGAAGTCAGTCGCCCGCGTGCCCTACGCATATCAAGACGCGCTGACGGCCGAAGACCTCGGCGCCAACCAAGACACCATTCGCAACATCCGGCTGTGGGATCCGAAGTTCACCACCGAGACCTACGAGAGCCTCCAGTCCATCAAGGGCTATTACGCGTTCAACGACGTCGACTCGGATCGCTACGTGCTCGACGGCCAGAAGACCCAGGCCTTGGTGGCCACCCGCGAGCTCTATTCGCCGGGGCTGCCCGACAGCGGACGAGCCTGGGTCAATCGGCACCTCCAGTACACCCACGGTTACGGCGCCGTGCTCGCGCCCGCCAACGCCGTGTCACCCGACGGGAACCCGCTATTCCGCGTCCAAGACGTGCCGCCGGTTGGCGACCCGAAGATTGAACAACCCCGCGTCTACTTCGGCGAGCAGCTCGGGAGCTACGCGATCGTCAACAGCAAACAGAGCGAACTTGACGCCAGCGACACCAACTCGCATTACTCGGGCAAGGGCGGGGTGCCCTTGTCGAGCTTCGCCCGCAAGCTTGCGTTCGCGCTGCGCTTCGGCGAGAAGAACATCCTCATCTCCGGACAGATCACGCCGAAGTCGCGCGCGGTGTTCTACCGCGACATCGCAACGCGGGTGAAGAAGGCGGCGCCGTTCCTCAAGTTCGACAGCGACCCCTATCCCGTCATCCTGAACGGCCGCATCATCTGGATCGTCGACGCATACACAACCTCGAGCCACTACCCCTACGGGCAGAGTGCGGACTCCAGCCGGGTGCCCAACAACAGCGGGCTTGTCGGCAACTTCAATTACGTGCGCAACTCGGTGAAGGCAACCGTCGACGCATTCAACGGCGACGTCACCTTCTACCGCGTCGACATGAAGGACCCCGTCGCGGCCGCGTACGACAAGGCGTTTCCGAAGCTGTTCACCGACGGCGACAAGATGCCCAAGGACATCGAGGCCCACCTTCGCTATCCCGAGGATCTGTTCCGGGTGCAGACCACGATGTTCGGCCGGTACCACCTCACCAATCCCGACGAATTCTTCAGCGCCTCAGAGGCGTGGAACGTGGCACCTGATCCGGGCACCAGCGCAGCGTCGGCATCGGTGTCGCCGGCCAACACCGCAACGGCCACACCCATTCTCCGACGCGCCGATGACCGTATGGAGCCGTACTACGTGCTGACGCGGCTGCCGAGCGACACCGGCGCGCAGTTCCAGATTCTGCAACCGTTCGTGCCGCGCTCGTCGAATGACTCGCGCAAGAACCTCACTGCGTTCATGGTGGCAAAGAGCGACCCCGGCAGCTACGGCAAGCTCGAGGCCTACGTGATGCCGGCCGGCCAGCAGGTCGCGGGGCCCGCAGTGATCTCGACCGAGATGCAGTCGAACCCTGCGGTCGCGCAGGCCGAAACGTTCCTTGGCCAGTCGGGCTCGCAGATCAAACGGGGCAACATCGTCATGTTGCCAATCGCCAACTCACTCATCGCCGTGCGGCCGCTCTACGTGCAGGCGGAGGGGCCGAGTTCGTTCCCGCAGTTGCGCAAGGTGATCGTGTGGCACGCGGGCAAGGTCCGCATCGCCGACACGTTGCAGGAGGCGCTCACGCAGCTCTTCGGCGACGCGCCACCCACCCAGGAACAGACCGGCGGCAAGACGCCGACAACGCCGAGCGGCCCGTCGGCCTCGATCGGATCGCTGCTCGGCCAGGCCGAGCAGGAGTTCCAGATGGCCGACGAGGCCTTGCGTAACGGCGACCTCGCGGGCTACCAGTCCCACACGGCCAAGGCTCGCGACTACAACCGTCGGGCCAAAGACGCCTCCGACGCCCAACCCGCGTCGTCATCCACAACCACGACCACCCGCCCCGCCTCGGCGGCCTAGGCCGGCCCAAGGCCCTCCCCCGACTTTTTATGCACGCCCCAGGACTGTCCTGGGCAATGCACACCGGTTCGGTGTTTTACGAGGCGCTGGGGAGGGCGCGGAGCGACGGGATCGTCTGGTTCGACGCCGCCAACGCGGCGGCGAGCGAGTCGAGGCTGTCAGCCAGACCGGCGACTTGCTCGGCGAGCGCGTCGGCCAACACGTAGCCGTCGGAGGTCGCGAGGTCGCCTTTGAGTTCGGCGGCTGCGGCGGCGACGGCCATTGCTTCCACCTCGGCGCCCACGACCGTGAGATTGGTCAACGCGAGTTTGGGGGCCGCCTCCAGCGCGCGACGCTCGACGTCGTTAACGCGCGACTCAAGTTTGGCGAGCCGGTCCTCGAGCATCTGCGCGTGCACGGCGAGCGCCTTTACCGCCCGCTCGACGCGGTCGGCCTCGGCGGTGAGCGCCGCGCTAGCCGCGGCCGTAACCGCGGAACGCTGCGACTGCGCAAGCGCGGACTCGGTGGGATGTTCTTCAGTGCTGCGACGGCGCAAACGCATGCGGCAACGATACGAAGCACCGTTCGAGAGGCGGTGGACCCTGCCGCGTGACTACCTAACCGCGGCTTCGACGCGCGCCGCGGTCGGCAACAGCAGTTCTTCGCTGTTGCGCGGGCCAACAAGTTGCAGGCTCGCGGGCAGACGGCTTCCCGCGGCCGGAATCGGCTGTGCGGTGCAGGGCACACCGGCCGCGTTGAGTGACGAGACGAGCTTGCTGATCTCGAGCGCGGTGGCGAGGAACGCGTCGCCGTCGAGCGCGTCGAGTCGGGGAGTGAAGACCGACAGCGTCGGCAGTGCGAATACCTGCACACGGTTGAAGAGCGCGAACAGTTCGGTCGTCCACGCATCGAGACGTGCGCGTGCCGCGTCAACCCCGCCGCGAAACACGTCGGCTACAGCGATCATCTCGGCGATGTCGGCGCCGACACCCTCAGGGTGCCCGCGCACGAGCGCGCCGTCGGTCTCGTTGATCTCGGCAAAGTAGATCGCGGTGAAGATGTCGGCGCCAGCGTCGAGGATCGACGCGTCGATCTCGATCACCTCAAACTCGGCTGCCGCGAGCGCGGCGTCGACGGCTGCTTCCACGGCGGGGTCGCAGCACGTCCGGAAGCGACCCACGACCGTCGCCGCCGACGCGGCCGGCGCGAAGCCTGGCTCGAGCAACTGCATGCCGAGCGTGAGACCGGCGATGTCGCGCGCCATCGGCCCGATCGTGTCGAGGCTTGGAGCCAGCGGCCACACACCCGTGAGCGACACGCGCCCATGGGTTGTCTTCAACCCGGCGGTGCCGCAACACGCCGAGGGAATCCGCACCGAGCCTCCGGTGTCGGAACCAAGCGCGACATCCGCATCGCCGTTTGCCACCGCGACGGCTGAGCCGCTCGAGGACCCGCCCGGGATCAATGCGGGATCAAGCGGGTTGACCGGCGAACCGAACCACGGGTTCGTGCCGATCGGCAGCATGGCGAGTTCGTGCAGATTCGCCTTGCCGACGATGCGTGCGTCCGCGAGCCGAAGGCCGCGCATGCACTCGGCGTCGGCGGCCGCGGGCTTGGCCGTGTCAGCCACGGCCCGGCAGCCAGCGGTGGTGGGGACGCCCTCCACATCGATCAGGTCTTTGACGGCGACGCGCGGGCCCGAACCCGACGCGTCGAGGGCCGTGATGAATGTGCTCACGCGACCAGTCTGACTGTTTCCGTTTGGACGCGTCTGACGCCGCCGCTACGATGGTCGGCCCACCGCGGGGTGGAGCAGTCTGGTAGCTCGTCGGGCTCATAACCCGAAGGTCGCAGGTTCAAATCCTGCCCCCGCCACCAACGAAACAGCAGGTCAGAGCCCTCCCGAAAGGGAGGGCTCTTCTGTTTCCCAGGTGTTGTCCCTAGTTTTATCCCTACTTCGGCGTACGCTGTGGTTTGTGCGGGGCACGAAACGGCAGAAGCGCGACGGGGTCTGGGAGCTGCGTGTGTATGTCGGCCGCGACTCTGCGACGGGCAAACCACGGCAGGTTTCTAAGACGTTCCGTGGCGGCGCCCGCGCTGCCGATGCTGCATTGCGAGAGTTGGTTGACCGGCAAGCTCCGTCGAGAACCGACGGCGTCGGTGCGACGTTTGGTCAACTCCTTGATCGCTGGATCGAGGAGTTGACCAAACGTCGCACCGACGCCGTCGGTTCTCGACGGAGCTTGCCGGTCA
>JBKJQZ010000033.1:0-3944 GCA_046594835.1 Acidimicrobiales bacterium
GCCGCGGCAACGGCTCGGCGCGGGACGCGCTCTCGGCCCTCGATCAGGTCGCGGCGTCGGGTGGCGTTGGTGTCGACGAGCCCGACCCCGCCGTCGAGATCATCGCGGGCCTCGCGGCGCGCGACGCCAGCGCCACGTTGATTGCCGTTGCGCGGGCGTTGAACGCGGGTCGCGACGCGCGCCGCATCGGTGAAGCGGTGCTGGCTCGCCTCCGGGTTGGGTTTCTCGGTTTGATGGCGCCTGAGCTCGCGATGGACGAACGCGACGCGGCGATCGACGATCACGCGAAGCAACTTGGCGCGGCCGGGATTACCCGCGCGCTCGAAGTTGTAGGCGACGCCGTGACGTCGATGAAGGAAGCGGTTGACGCGCGCGTCGCGCTCGAGACTGCGTTGGTGCGCGTCGCGCGTACCGACCTCGACGTCGCCAACTCAGCCCTGCTCGAACGGATCGACCGGCTCGAACGCCAGATCGGCAACGCCGGCCGGGCCGAGCCCGCGGCTGCGCCCAAGGCCGCAGTCGCGCCGCCGCCCGCATCCGCGGCGCCATCGGTAGGCGCGCCACCGGCCGGGGGAGCAGCCGCAAAGCGGCCGTCGCTTCGCGTGCAGGCACCACCCGCAGCCGCTGCTGGGCCCGCAGCCGCTGCTGGGCCCGCGGCCGAAGCGTCTGCACCGGCGCCTGCTGCGGCCGCGCCCGTCGCCATAAGCGGCACGATCCCGACGCGTGACGAACTGACGCTCGCGTGGGGCGACACGATCCTTGATCAGATCTCACCCCGGGCCAAGGCGCGTTTCCGCGGCGGTCACTGGGTCGACGCTCCGAAGCCGACCTTCGCATTGCCTACCGACATTCACCGTCAGCGTTGCGACGAGGTCCGCCTCGAAGTGCAAGAGGCGCTGAGTACGCACTTCGGCATCCGGCTCGAGCTCACGCTGGTGGTTGAAGCCGGATCGGCCGCGCCGAGCGCGCAGGCGCCAACCGGTCCAGCACCTCAACCCCATGACGACGTCATGGAAGACGTCGGTGACGTGTCGCAGTTGGAAGACGCGCCGCCGGTAGCCTCGGGGGCGGCACGCCTGCTGGAAGCCTTCCCAGGCGCGGTGGAGGAACCATCAACATGAGTGATTCGCAAATGCCCGATCTGGGCGACCTGCTGCGGCAGGCCCAAGAGATGCAGGCACAACTGGCCGAGGCGCAAGACGCGCTGGCCGAGCGCGAGGTCACCGGCGCGGCCGGCGGCGGCGCAGTGAAGATCACGGCGACCGGTGCCTACGAGTTCCGGAAGGTCGAGATCGACCCGATTGTGCTGCGCGAGAACGACGAGTCGATGCTCGAAGACCTCATCCTTGCTGCGCTGCACGACGTCATCGATCGCATCCAGGACATGAACGCCGACGCCCTCGGCGGCCTGTCGGGCCTTACCGGCCTCATCGGCTAGTTGTCCGTCTACGCGTCGTCGGTTCAGACGCTCATCGACGAACTCGGACGCCTGCCCGGCGTTGGCCCGAAGTCGGCGCAGCGCATTGCGTACCACCTGCTGCGGCTGCCGGCCGAAGACGCCAAGCGGCTCGCCGACAGCATCGAAGAGGTCAAGCGGCGCATCACGTTCTGTCGACGCTGCTTCGATATCGCCGAGACCGACGGCGTCTCATTTGACGATGTTGAGTGCGGCCTATGTCAGGACACGCGTCGCGAAGACGGCGTGCTGTGTGTGGTCGAAGAACCCAAGGACGTGATCGCTGTCGAGAAAACGCAGCGCTTCCGCGGCCGGTACCACGTGCTGCAGGGGCACCTCGATCCGATCCGCGGCATCGGGGGCGAGCAGCTGCGCGTTGGCGAACTGATCAAGCGCATCGAAGCCGAGGCGATCACCGAGGTGATCGTCTGCACCAACCCGAACATCGAGGGCGAGGCGACCGCGCTGTATGTCGCCAAAGAAGTCGGCGAACGCAACCCTGATGTGAGCGTCACCCGGATCGCGAGCGGCCTCCCCGTCGGCGGCGACCTCGAATACGCCGACGAACTCACCCTCGGTCGCGCCCTCGAGGGCCGCACCACCCTCTAAAAAAACGGCCTGTGATTATCGGTAGCGGTCTTTGCTACCAACAATCACAGGCCGTTCGTGCGCAGCCGAAGCCGCCGGGATTTAGAGGGTCTTGACGATGAGGGCGTCGCCCTGGCCGCCGCCGCCGCAAAGTGCGGCTGCGCCAGTGCCGCCGCCGCGCCGCTTGAGTTCGTGCAGCAGCGTGAGCGCAACGCGGGTGCCCGACGCGCCGATCGGGTGACCGAGGGCGATGGCGCCACCGTTCACGTTGGCGACCTCATCGGTGATGCCGAGGTCGGCCATCGACGCGAGGCCAACGGCGGCGAAGGCCTCGTTGAGCTCGAACAGGTCGACGTCGGTGACCTTCTTGTTGATCTTGTTCAGCGCGTTGACGATCGCTCGCGACGGCTGCGTCAGCAGCGACGGGTCCGGTCCGCCAACCTGGCCATAGGCGAGGATCTCGCCCAGGGGCTCGACGCCGAGCTTCTCGGCGATGGCCTTGCTGACCACGACAACCGCAGCGCCGCCGTCAGAGATCTGCGAGGCGTTACCGGCGGTGATGGTGCCTTCCTTGTCGAACGCGGGGCGCAGGCCGCCGAGGCTCTCGGCGGTGGTGCCGGGGCGCACGCCTTCGTCGGTGTCGACAATGACCGGGTCACCCTTGCGCTGCTTGATTTCGACGTTGACGATCTCGGCGTCGAAGCGGCCGTCCTTGATGGCCGCCGCGGCACGCTCGTGCGAGTTGGCCGAGAAGGCGTCTTGCGCGTCGCGACTGATCTTGCCGTCGGCGTAACGCTCGGTGGCGAGGCCCATGGCGCAGGTGTCGAAGGCGCAGGTGAGGCCGTCGTACATCATGGAGTCGACGATTGTTCCGTCGCCGATGCGGTAGCCCGCACGTGCGCCCGGAAGGAGGTAGGGCGCCTGGGTCATGGACTCCATGCCGCCGGCCACGACGATGTCGGCTTCGCCGGCCTGGATCATCAAATCTGCGAGGTAGATCGCGTTGAGGCCCGACAGGCAGACCTTGTTGATCGTGGTGGTCGGCACGTCCATGCCGATGCCGCCCTTGACCGACGCCTGACGCGACGGGTTCTGGCCCTGACCCGCGAGCAGCACCTGGCCCATGAATACGTACTGCACGCGGTCAGGCGTGACCCCGGCCCGCTCGAGCGCGGCCTTGATGGCAATGCCACCGAGGTCCATCGCCGTTAACGACGACAGCGCGCCCGAGAGCTTGCCGATCGGGGTACGGGCACCAGCGACAATGACTGAGCCGGCCATGGGGGACCTCCAAAAAACGTTCGGATTAGGAGAAAACAGCTTACGCGTCGCTCGGCGCGGCGGTATTACCGAGCGGTAAGGTCGGTGCGGTGGGGTGGATTCTTATTGTGTTCGTGCTCGGCGCCGCCTTTGTGGGTTTCTTGGCCGTTCCCTACTACCGCGGGCTGACCGGTCGTGCCCCGGCCCTGACCGTGCCGGTCTCCCCGGCGACGGGACGGGTGGAGGAGGGACACTTCAATGTGCACGGCAAACCCTTTGCCTGCACGGTCTGCGACCACACCGAATTCTCGCAACGTGCGGCGCAATTGAACACGGCTGGAGCGACGCTGTTCGGTCTCGACTGGGCGAACGAGTCCGCCCGCTGCCTCGTGTGCAAGTCGTGCGGCTACGTGCACTGGTTCGTCACCTAGCCCGAGGGTTCTGTGCGGGTAAGGATCAGTCGTCGAGCGAGATCCCCGCAGCCTTCGCGAGGACGGCGAGCTCGCTCGTGATGTTGTCGAGGAGGTCCCACAGGTCGGGGATGAGTTCGCGGCAGCTGACCAGGCCCCAGTCGAGCGAGTCGCGGTAACTCTGCACGGTGATGTTGAGGCCCTGGCCGTCGAGGATCGTGGAGACGGGG
>JBKJQZ010000143.1:0-3791 GCA_046594835.1 Acidimicrobiales bacterium
AAAACACTTGATCCTCCACCGGAAGAGCATGCCCGACTCAATCCGCTGACGATCCTCAAGGCGAGTTCATGAGGTTCCTCCGGGCAGCCCTTATCGGACTCGCGAGTACACGGACGCGCCCACCGCTAGCCCACGCTCGGCGCGCTCGGCATCCACGACGCGCTGCACGAAGTCGGTCTTTCCGCCCGCGTATCCACGTCGGTCCAGATCGGTCGAGTGTCGTGCCGCCAGGGTTTCCTTCAGCGACTGGTACTCCGCAGCCAACGCTGGTTCCCGCCGAAGTCGATCGCGGAACAACAAGTCGTGGTGGCTGAGGTCGCTCGCGGCAACGACGTGCAGATGATGGGTGCGTTGACCGTCGCCGCCGTCGCGCCGAAATGTCTCGCGGTCGACGAAGGCGTCTCGGCGATGGTGATAGCCGAGCGTCGCCAGCAGACCAACCAAGTCGTCCTTTGCCTCCGAACGTCGAACGCCAGCCATGATGTCGATGATCGGCTTGGCCAGGAGTCCTGGAACCGCGGTGCTACCGATGTGTTCGATCCACCCGAACAGATCCGTCCCGTTCAGTTCCTCGGCGGCGTGGGCGAACTGACTCGGCCAGACCGGATCGTAGGGAACGAGCGAGACCACGGTGTCTGAAGGTAGACGATGAGCCGCGTGCTGAAACACCGCTGGGAAAGTTGTGATTCGCGGCCGTTCTAGAGCGGGTTACTCGACGCTTATGGCACCTCAATCGCGGCTGCCTCGAGAACCGCGATTCGCATCCCACCCTCGGTGCCGGACTCGTGCTCCTCCCCGGCGTCCCACAGGGCTGCTCGCCCAGCCTGGATTGGCGTCGGGATCCCATCTTCGCCCGCGACCCAACCCGAGCCGTCGAGTACCACGAAGAGCTGGTTGAGCGAAGCGGGATGACGACCGAGGTGTCCGCCAGCGTCGATGGACAGAAGAGTCCAGCCGCCGTCGCCGCTGAACCGAACGCCACCGAGGTGACGCGCTGCAACGCTGCCGAAGCGCTCGATCAGATGACCGGGTCCCGCCGCAATCGTGATTATCCGCACCTGTGAATCCTTGCATGGCGCCCGTCGCCGTCGCCGGCTGGCGCGTCTACACAACGCGACCGCTCTTTCAGCCCAGTCGTGCTCGAATTGTTAGTCGCCGGCTGTCCCGCTGCCCGGAGTGCCGCGCGGGACTTCGCGACACATGAGGTTGCTGCGCGCCGACGCGACAAGCCGGCCGTCTTCGGACCACACTCTCGATTCGCCCGCCATCAACCCACGTCCCGCCACGGGTCCGTGCGCCTCGATGAGCAGCCACTCGCTCGTGGGTGCCGACGAGTGGAAGTGGACCGACTGATCCATGTTCGGCGCGATGAAGGCGGGCTCGTCTTCGGCCCGATGCAGATGCGGCCGGTGCGCGGCGGGCCACTGGTACGTGTCGAGCAATATGACTGCCCGTGCGGCGTCGATCCAGGGATCGTCGGGGTAAATCGCTACCGGCCGAAACCGCATCCACTGCTGCACCGTCGGCGTTACCGGCGGCGGGGGCGGCCACTTCTCGGGCGGAATCCAGGCGACGGGCTTCCCGTCGAAGTTGTTCCAGAAATGGTTCGGTTCCTCGTCGGGACTCAGCTCTTCGAAAGTTTTCAGCTCGCGTGGCTTCGGCACGTTGGGCATTTGGGTGACGTCGTGTTCCAGGCCGGCCATGGCGTCAGCAACCGCCCAGACGTGGGCCTCAAGCACCAGCCGATCATCCTGTGTGATCGACACGCGCAGCGCTTCGGCGCGCGAACTCCGTCGCAACGAGACCACCTCGATATCGACCGTCTTGGCCTCGTAGGACGCCGCGCCGAGGAACATGCACGAGAGCGACGCCGGCCGCGGGAGCGGCGTGCATCGCCCGGCGGCACGCAACGCAACCGAAGCGATATAGCCGCCGTTGGGTCCCCACACCTGCCACGCCCGCGCCAAGCGGTGACGAAATCGTCCCGCCTCGGCATCGACGACTTCGATCTCGGTGTCGGTCCCCAGCTCACCCATGGCTGGCAGTCTCGGGGCAACGCCCGAGAGCGGTCAACCGATTACCCGTGCGACACAGTCCGCCATGGCGCAGATACGGTGCCAGCCCGTGTGCACGTCGGGCCTGCGGTGGCCGCGATATGAAAGAGGTGACCGCAGAGCGATGAGGATGACGTCTTGACCGAGATCACGTTTCTGGGCACGGGCAACTTCCTCGCAGCCGGCCGATACTGGAACTCGTTTGTGATCGATAGGTCGGTCTTGGTTGAACCGTGCCCGACTGTTTTGCCGCACCTTCGGCGCTGCGGAATCGGCATCGACGAAATCGACTTGATCGCGATTTCGCATTTCCATGCCGATCACACGTTCGGGTGGCCGTTCCTGCTACTCGAACTCGTGCAGTCGAGACGCAGTCGCCCCCTGACCGTTGTGGGACCACCAGGAGTCGAGGCGTACCTAGCGGCGATGCTCGACCTCGGCGGTGTCCCCAACATCGCTGCGGCGGCTCGATCTCTCGACCTGCGCTTCCGCGAAATCGACGGACAATGGCACCGCGACACCAACGCGGCGGTTCGGGGGATGGCGGTCGAACACGTCGAGCATCTCGAATGCTTTGGGTTCCTCTTCGACCGCGGCGGTCGAACCATCGGCTACTCCGGTGACACGCGGCCGTGCGACGGACTGGTGGAACTCGCGAAGCAATCCGACGTCCTGATAATCGAATGCAACCACCGCCATACGCCTACCAACCTGCCATTGACACACATGGACGTCGCCTCCGTGCTGGACATACAGCGACGGTTCCCCGATCTTCGTCTCGTCCTCACCCACCTCGGCCACGACGTCCACGCAGACCTCGTCCCGGGCGCCATCACCCCGAACGACTTCGACACAGTCTCCGTCTGAGTCCAACCGTCATGGGTTGCGCGCGGGTGGGGGACCCCGACCTCCGCAACCCGGCTCAGTAGTGCAGTCGGGCCTGGAGCACGATGAGGTCGTCGCCGTCCACGAGATACACGAGGCGGTGCTCCTCGTTGATACGACGAGACCATGCGCCAGCAAGGGCGTGGCGGAGTTGTTCGGGCTTTCCGATGCCGCTGAACAGTACTCGGAGCGTTTCGTCGAGCAGTCGGGTTAGGCGCTTGAGCATCGCCCGGTCGGTCCGCTGCCAGAAGCTGTAGTCCTCCCAGCCGTTGGGAGTGAAGACGAGCCTCAATCTTTGTCGAGCTCGTACTCGACGACTTCGCCCCGTCGTGCCTGGTCGAGCGAGTTGACGAGTCGGCGAACGTTGGCCGGCGACCGCAGCAAGTAGGCGGTCTCCTCCAAGGCGCGATAGTCGTCAGCCGCTATGAGCACTGCCGAGCCGGCCTTCGACACGATTTCGACGGGTTCATGGTCCTCGTTGACCTGCTCGATCAGAGGAAACAGGTTGCGGCGTGCCTCACTGGCCGAAATCGACATATGCATACGGTACCAGTATCTGGTACCAGGTCCCCGCGCGCGCGGACGTATCGCAGAACCCGCGGCAGCCTTGTCTAGACTCGAACATATGTACGAATCACCCCTTGACGACCCGCTCTGCGGGGTCAAGAATTACATCGATGTCATGTACCGGGCTGCTCGAGGACCTCGTGTCCGTCGCGATCCCCGAGGACGGCGCGTCCCTGTCCGCCGCGTTGCGATTCCACGACCGGTACACCGCCCGACTGATCGAGTCATTTGCGGCGTTGAGCGTGGACGAAACGGTGCAAGTCATGAGCGAGTGGCGCAAATATG
>JBKJQZ010000288.1:0-8123 GCA_046594835.1 Acidimicrobiales bacterium
CTGGCTGCGTGGAAGATCAACCACGTCGAGCTGTACCTCGAGCACACCTTCGCCTATGCCGGCCACGAAGAGGTCTGGCGCGACTCGTCGCCTTACACGGCTGAGGAGATCCGCATCCTCGACGACTACGCGCACGAGCGCGGCATCGAGCTCACCGGGCAGCAGAACTGCCTCGGCCACATGGAGCGGTGGCTCAAGCTCGATCGGTACAAGCCGCTCGCGATTTCGCCCGACGGGTTCACCGCACCTTGGGGCCAACAGATGCCACCCATGACCGCAGACCCAACGAACCCCGACACGCTCGTGCTGGCACGCGACATGTTCGCCCAGCTGCTACCCAACCTCCGGAGCCGCCGCGCCCACGTGGGCCTCGACGAGCCGTGGGAACTGGCTGAGGACCGCGCCAACGCGTGGATCACCTACCTCAAGGCGCTGCGCGCTGCGCCCGAACTTGCGGACCACCAGGTCCTGGTGTGGGACGACGTGCTCGCGCACAACCCCGAACTGCTGGCCGAGATCCCCGACGGCGTGACGATCTGTGATTGGGGCTACGAAGCCGCGCAGCCCTTCGACGAGCGCGCCGCCGAACTCAAGACGATGGGTCTCCCGTTTTGGTTGTGCCCCGGCACTTCCGCGTGGAACACCGTCGCGGGTCGGTGGACGAACGCCGTGAACAACATTGCGTCGGCTGCCGCCGCTGGAGTTGCCAACGGCGCCGAAGGCATCCTCGTGACCGACTGGGGCGATCAAGGCCACGTCCAGCACCACATCGTGAGCGAGCCGATGTTCGCGTGGACCGCCGGTACGGGTTGGAACCCAGCCGCGTGCGACCCAGAGGTGTTGGCGGAGGTTGTCGACCTCGGACCCGCGCTGCAGCTACTCGGCGACGTCCACACCCTCGTTGACCCGCAGGTGTTCAACTCGTCGATTCTGTGTGTGCCGATGTACCGGCCCCAGTCGCGCTTTGGTCACGGGCGCATGACGAGTGGCGTCACGGTTGCCGATCTGCAGCGCTGCGCTGCGCAGGTGGCGGCGGCCGACGCGCTGATCGATACTGCACCCCTGCACCGCGCCGATGCCGAACTCGTTCGCGCCGAGGCGCATGCGACCGCCGCGTTGTTGGCGTTGTTGATCGACGATGGGATCGAACGGGTCGCGGCCGACGGCACTCTCGCGTCGGCGTCAACCGACACGCTCGCCTCGTTTCGGAACCGAGTTGACGCGATCGACGCCGAGCACCGCCGCATCTGGGGCCTGCGAAACCGGCCCGGTGGGCTCGACGAGTCCGTCGCCAACTTCGATCGCCTCCGCTCCGCCTACGCCAAGCCGCAGGGGTCCTAGCCTTACGGGCATGTGCCGGAACATCACGACCCTCCGAGGGCTCGAGCCGGAGGCCACTCCGACCGAGATCGAAGCCGCCGCCCGTCAGTACGTCCGCAAGATCAGCGGCGTCGCCAAGACGTCAGACGCGACCGAAGCCGCCTTCGAGAAAGCCGTCACGCTCATCACGAAAGCCAGCACCGATCTGCTCGCGGATCTGCCCGCGCGAAAAAACCCGCCGCCCACGCTGCCGCCGCTGCGCCGCATCACCGCTACGAACGAAGCGGCGCACGAGCACGCGCACGCCCACGGCATCGCCCACGAGCACTAACTACGGCTCGTCGTCGACGACCGTGATGCCGAGTGCGAGGGCGAGGCTGCGGGCCAACGCGAGGGTCTGCAGCGAATCGATCGTTGCCCCACGGAGGGCGCCGACGCCCTTGACGTCTTCGACCCGCGAGCTGCGCAGGTCGACCCCGTGCATGGTCGCCTTCGTGAAATCGACGCGCCGTAGATCCGACGCGGTGATCGTTAGCTTGGAAAGCTTGGCTGCGTAAAAGTCAGCCCCAACCAGACTGCAGTCCTCGAAAGCGACGTCCTGGGACTCGACCATGCGCAGGTTGACGTCATCGAGAACGCATGCACTGAACCGCACGTCGCGCAGGTGCGCGCCGGCCAGCACCGCGCCCGTCATACGGCAGCCAACGAACTCGACTCGTCGCAGCGACACGTCTTCCTGCAACACAAACCCGGCGAGGTCGCAGTTTTCGAATCGCACGTCGGTGGCCCGAAAGCCATCGAAGGTGACACCGCTCCAGCGGCCGCCGCGCACGAGCACGTCGGCCCAATCCACTTCCCCGGCGTTCGCGCCGACGTAGTCGCCGGTAGCGACCAGACCACTCCATTCGTCGCCATCGGCGAGCGTCGTCGGAGCGTCGTCGTGGTGGTTCACGTGCTGCGGCTTCGCTGGCGTCACCGGCGGCAACCTATCGTCGTCAGCGTGTCAACAACGGTGGCTCCTGACGGCGTAGCGGTCGCCTACACCGACCACGGCGGTAGCGGGCCTGACCTGCTGCTCGCGCACGCGACAGGATTCTGCTCTGGCGTGTGGCAACCGTTGCTGCCCGCGCTAACCGAGCGCTTCCGGGTGGTGTCCTTCGACGAACGCGGCCACGGCTCGAGCTCGCCTGCGCCCGATGGCGTGTACGTGTGGGACGGCTTCGCGACCGACGCCCTCGCGGTGATCGACGCAACCGGCCTCAGCGACCCCTACGGCGTGGGTCACTCGTGTGGCGGCGCCCTGCTGTTGCTCGCAGAGATGCGACGGCCCGGGCTGTTCAGCCACATCTGGGCCTTCGAGCCCATCGTGTTTCCGTTCGCGCAGCCCACCGACATGGTCTCGCCCAATGGCAATCGTCTCGCCAACGGCGCGCGCAAACGCCGCTCCGTCTTCGCGTCGCGCGACGAGGCCCGCGCCAACTACGCGTCGAAGCCGCCGCTGATGTGGCTCGACCAGCGGGTACTCGACGGCTACATCGAGTGCGGGTTCCGCGATCTTCCCGACGGCACCGTCACCCTCGCGTGTGCACCCGAGCACGAGGCGCGCACCTACGAGATGGGCGGCTCCCACGGCGCCTACGGACGGCTCGACCAAGTGTCGTGCCCCGTCGCGCTTGCGTGCGGCGAGACCACCGATGCGATCGGCCCCGCGATTCTTCCGTTGCTCGCGGCACGTCTGCCGAAGGCCACCACCGAGGTGTGGGAGGGCCATGGTCACTTTGGCTGTCTGGCCGATCCCGAGCGAACGGTGGCCTCGGTCCTCGCCGCCTTCGGTCAGGAGTAACCATCGACGCTGGCGTGGTGATTGCTCTGGTCGCAGTAGCCGTGGCGGCCGCAGGCCAGGCCATCACCGCTATCGGCTTCTCGCTGGTCGCGGTGCCGTTCGTGTCGTTCGCAACCGGCCCCGCCGCCGCGGTGCCAACCATCAACCTCGTTGCCGCCGGGCTCAACCTCGTGATGCTGCTCAGCGAACGCGACGGCGTGCGGTGGCGTGACGCGCTACGCCTCTTCGTTCCCGCCGCACTCGTCATCCCGGTGGTCGGTCTCGGCATCAACCAACTTCCGAAATCGACGCTCTCGATCATCAACGGGGTAGCCATCCTCATCGGCACCGCGCTGTTGGCTACCGGCGTGCGAGCGCAATCGCTTCGCGGCCGTCGTGGCGCGCTCCTCGCAGGCGCAACGTCGGGCGCGATGAACGTGGCGACAAGCGTGGGTGGCCCGCCCGCGGCGATGTACGCGATCAACGCCGAGTGGCCTGCCGCGTCGTACCGGCCCACCCTGCAGGCCTACTTCCTCGGCATCAACATCGTGAGCTTTGCGGTGCGCGGCGTGCCGCAACTCGACCACCCCGGTCTGCTCCTTGCGCTCGTCGCGGCAACAACTGTCGGCTGGCTGGTCGGCCGGGGCATCGCGCGACGAGTCAACGATCACACGGTGCGCAACTTGCTGTTGCTAACCGCTGCGGTTGGTGGCGTTGTTGCGTTGATACGCGGCGCGTTCGGCGGCTAGACCCAGGAAGCTCGCGGCCACCTTCGTGATCGCGAGCACGGCGGCGATCTCGTAGAGCAACGACATTGCAATGAACCGCGACCAGTGCGTCAGCGTCGCTCCGGTCCGGACGAGATCGAAAAAACTTGGCAGAACGAGGAGCCCGCCGACGAGAAGGAGCGCCGCCTCCGTCAACCAGAACAGTGGTCCGCTAAGTGCGCGTGTCGCCCACGCACGGGCACGGCTGCGTGTGCGTCCCTCGAACAACAACACGTCGACCGTGGTGCCGGCGATGTAACCCGCGCACAACAACGACGCGCCGACAAGGCCAAGCAGGTTGCCCACCACGAAGCGGTAGATCATCCACTCTTGCAGCCGATGGTGCTGCAAGTAATACGACACAGGAGCGATGAAGAGCGCCACGGCGACGCCGAAGGCGAGGAGGCCAAACGCGCCGAGGATGCGCGATGGGCGATACAACGCTGCGGTACGCAGAATTGTCCCGAGGAATCGTCGGCCGTCGCGCATGACGTGCAACTTCGATCGGCCCTCCCTCTCCTTGTACGGCATGTCGGTCTCGACAACTTTCATCTCACCGCTCAGCAAGGCCCGCGCGCTCATCGCGGGGGTGAAGTGCAGGCCATCCGGTAGCGGCATCAACCGCGGCAGCGCGTCCCGACGCACCACGCGCATGCCGCTCGCGGTGTCGCGCACCGTGGTCGAGGACAGCCCCGAGAGGAGCAACGCAAACATACGGTTGCCGACGCGACGCAGCCGCGGCATCTCACTCTGGGCGCTGAGGCGACAACCGAGCGCGATGTCTGCACGCTCCTCGACGAGCAGGGAGGCGAGGTCACCAAAGAATGCGGGGTCACAGGTGCCGTCGGCGTCGAGGAAGGCGAGAAGCTCGGCGTCGGGCATCTGGAGCCATCCCTCCTTGATCGCAGCTCCATACCCGCGGTTCTTCTCGAAGACGATGAGCTGTATCTGCTCCCCAAAGCCTTGCGCGATCTCTACCGTCTGATCGGTCGATCCGTCGCTTACCACCGTCACGTCGACGCTCGTGACGGGTGACCCGGCGAGGATTCCCGGGATCGCGGCCAGCGTCCGTTCGATCGTGGAGCCGATGCTCTGCTCTTCGTTGAGGGCTGGAATCACGATGCCGAGGCGCACGGCTCCACGCTACGACGGGTTGCCACGAAGCTGTCACACCCTCGGCGTAGGGTCCTCAGCGTGAGTTTGGAAGCGCCAAGTGCCCTGAGTCCGTCGAAGGTAGCGAGTTTCACCCACTGCGGCCTGGCGTTCCGCTTCTCCGCGATCGACAAGATCTATGAGCCGCCGTCGATTCACACCACCAAGGGCACCATCGTGCACCGGGTGCTCGAACACCTCTTCTGGGATTACGAGCCGGGCCTGCGCACCCAGGACGCCGTTCGCATCGACATCCCGCGGGTGCGCGCCGAGTACGCCGAGCATCCCGATTACACCCAACTCGAGCTGAGCACGGACGACGAAGCGCTGTTCTGGGACGACGTCGAGGTCCTCTCGCTCAACCTGTTCCGGCTCGAAGACCCGAACGACATAAAGGTGCTTGGCACCGAGTTACGTCTCGAGGCCGAGATCGGCGGCGTAACGATCCGCGGCATCATCGATCGGCTCGAACTCGCACCCGATGGCGCCCTCGTGGTGACCGATTACAAGAGCGGCGCCGCACCCAAGGCGCAGTATGAAGCGAAGCGACTCGCGGGCGTGCACTTCTACGCCGCGATGTGCGAGGCCACCCTCGGCCGCCGGCCCGACCGCATCCAGCTCCTCCATCTGCGCGAACCGGTGGCGATCATCACCGTGCCCACTGATCAATCACTACGTGGTCTCAAGCTGCGCGCCGGCGCGGTGTGGAAGGCGATCGAAAGCGCCTGCGAACGCGACAATTTCAGCCCCAACCCGGGTCCGCTCTGCTCGTGGTGTTCGTTCCAGCAGTGGTGCCCCACCTTTGGCGGCGACCCCAAGCAGGCGCCCCGCAAGACCCGCGACGAATTCGGCGAATTTCCAAAGGTCACCGCCGCCCTAGCCTGAGCGTGTGGTGGAGTTCTGGAGCAAGGTCGACGCGTTCGACGCGCGAGCCGAGGCGCGTGTCGCCACGCTTCGTGGCCGATTCGGCCTGGACCGCATTTGTTATGCCGCGTCGTTTTTCGGCGACCACGGCTTCATCTGGATCTCGTTGGCGGTGCTGCGCTACTTCACGGGTATCGGCGGCGAACACGCCGCGCACTACGCCGGTATCCGTGGGGTCGTGTCCGAAGCCGGACAGGCGCTCTTCGTCAACGGCGGGATCAAGTCGCTGTTCCGGCGCAAGCGCCCGGTGCTGGAGTTCGATCGCCCGTACCACCTGCGCGTCCCCCGCACGACCAGCTTTCCGAGCGGCCACGCCACCGCCAGCTTCACCGCGGCGGTGCTCTTGACCGACGGCACTAACTGGGCCTGGTTCGTGGTGCCGTTGGCCGCCCTCGTTTCGTTTAGCCGGATTTACGTCCGTATCCATCACGCCTCCGATGTCATCGGCGGCGTCGTGGTCGGCCTCGCCATCGGCCTCGCGATTCGGACGGTCTTCCCGCTGCCTTAGCCTTGAGGGGTTATGTCGAACCTGCCGCCCTTCGCCGTTACGTACGACTACCGGTGCCCCTGGGCCCGCAATATGCACGAGATGCTTGTCGCCGGGCTACGAGGCGGGGCGCGCTGGGACGTCACGTTCCTGCCCTTCTCGCTGAACCAGGCCCACGTCGAGGAGGGCGGTACGCCGGTGTGGGACAACCCCGCAGCGGGACCAGCACTCCTGGCCGGGCTCGTGTCGCTGGTTATTCGCGACGAGTACCCCGAACAGTTTCTCGATGCGCACGAAGCGCTGTTCGCGGCGCGGCACGACAGGCAGCTCGACACGCGCGAGGCGTCTGTCATCGCCGAGACGCTGATAAGCGTCGGACTCGACGACGCCAAGATTCTCAAAGCCGCGGGCGCGCCGGAACGGAACGAACAGTTCCGCACCATCCACATGCAGGCGGTCCGCGACCACAAGGTGTTTGGCGTGCCGACCTTCATCGTCGGCGACGCCGCCACGTTCGTGCGTCTGCGTCAACGCCCCCAGGGTGACAACGCCGGCGCGATCGCAACGATCGAGCGGCTCGTTTCCACCATCACAGGCTGGCCCGAGCTGAACGAATTCAAGTGGACCTCGGTACCGAAATAGACGACTGCGCCGCAACATACGATCGAGATAATGACCCCGACCACCCACGACCTGATCGCCCTGGGGCTCCGGGCCGGGGAGGCCACACGCTGGAAGCGCAAGCCCAATGAGCGCTATTCGACGGGCCGCCTCGCCGGCGTCGAAGCCGACGGTTCGATCCGCGTGATCGATGGGAAGGGCGCGACCGTGTCCATACCGCTTGATCGACTCGAAGTCGGGAAGTCCGGTCCAAGGGGCGCCGCGGGTTGGGAGCCCGCCTCCACCCGCAGCGCCCGGACCGAACAGTTAGGACTGCTCTGATCTAGCTTCGGCACCATGGCGATCCGACTTGAGCCTCAGGACGAATACATGCATCCCCTTGAGGAGGCGAAGACCTTCAACGAGAGCATGTACTTCAACGTGTTCGACCCCGCGAACAACCTCGGCGGCTGGTTCCGCTGCGGCAATCGCGCCAATGAGGGCTATGCGGAAATGACCATTTGCCTCTATCTGCCCGACGGCCGGGTTGGTTTCACCTTCGCCCGTCCGCCGATCGACAACAACGACGCCTTCGACGCCGGTGGAGTGAAATTCACCGTGGTCGAGCCGTTCAAGGCGCTGACGGTCGAGTACGAGGGCAAGGTTGTCGTCCTCGACGACCCGCTCCAGATGGCCGATCCCAAGAAGGCCTTCACCGAGAACCCCTGGGTCGAGTGCAGCGTGAAGCTCGACTACAAGGGCGAGTCCGACATGTTCGGCGGCGAACCCGACGAGAGCCACGAGAAGCCAGGCGAAGAATTCGCGCGCGGCCACTACGAGCAACTGGTGTCGGCGACGGGCGTCATCAAGGTCGGCGACGAAGAGTGGGAAATCAACGGCCACGGCCTGCGCGACCACTCGTGGGGCCCGCGCTACTGGCAGGCACCGTGGTACTACCGCTGGCTCACGACCAACGTCGACGCCGACTTCGGATTCATGGCCAGCCGGGTTGCCAAGAAGGACGCTCCGGGCAGCCGCGGCGGATTCGTCT
>JBKJQZ010000307.1:0-12818 GCA_046594835.1 Acidimicrobiales bacterium
GGATACCGAGCTCGGCCTGGATGGCCAGAGCGATACCGCCTTTGGCGGTGCCGTCGAGTTTGGTGAGCACGACGCCGGTCACGCCCGCCGTCGCCGCGAATTCCTTTGCCTGCGCGAGGCCGTTATTGCCCGTGGTCGCGTCGATTACCAGCAGCGTCTCGGTGAGCTCGGCCGGGCCCTTTTCCGCGATGCGATGGACCTTGCGCAGCTCTTCCATCAGGTTCACCTTGTTGTGCAGGCGACCGGCCGTGTCGGCGAGCACGAGGTTGGCGCCGCGCGCCGCACCCGCCTCAATCGCGTCGAAGACAACCGAACCCGGGTCCGCCCCTTCGGCGCCGCGAATGATGTCGGCACCGGTGCGCTCGGCCCACATCTGGAGTTGGTCGGCGGCTGCGGCGCGGAACGTATCGCCCGCTGCGAGCATGACCTTGTTGCCAGCTGCCACTTCGCGGCGGGCCAACTTGCCAATCGTTGTGGTCTTACCGACGCCGTTCACGCCCACCATCAACCACACACTCGGACCCGACGCCGCCTTCTTCAGGCTGCGGTCGCCCGCGAGGCGGCCTTCGAGGTCGGCCTTCAGGTGCGCGAGGAGATCGTCGGCGTTCTTAATCTTGTCGGCCCTGGCCGCCGCGCGCAGATCCTCGATCACGGCCGTCGTGGTCCGTACGCCGAGGTCGGAGCGGATCAACGCCTCTTCGAGCTCGTCCCATGTGTCGTTGTCGATGGCGCGGCCGCGGATACCGCCCACCGCTCCAGCGAGGGTGGCCCGGGCGCGGCCGAGCCGGTCGCGCAACCGAGGCTTGGCGCCAACGCCTTCGATTTCGGGCTCGACCTCAATCGGGACGATTTCGGGCTCGAGAACAATCGGCTCGGGCTCAACTGCGACCGGTTCGGTTACGACGGGCGGCGCGGTAACTACCGGCGGCGCTTCGACTACCGCTGGCGCCTGGACCGGTGGAGCTTCGGCCGGCGGGACGTCGAGGGTTGGCCGCGGCGCCTCGGGCGGACGCGTCGTGGGCGGCCCGACGTCGGGTCGCTTGGTATCGCGACTGGCCGTGCCGAGCCGAACAAGCGAGAAAACCAGCAGCAGCGCGGTCAGGACGATGAGTACGAGAAAAACGGCTTGCATGACGCCGTGAGCCTAAAGCCCCCTAGGCGTTGGCCGGCGCGTCGGGCGCGGTCACCTCGCTCGACTGGCCCGGAGTTATGTCTTTGAGCTTCTCGGAGACGACTCGTGACGAGCCGCCCGGCTGCATCGTGACGCCGTAGAGGCAGTCCGCGGCTTCCATCGTTCGCTTCTGGTGACTCACGATGACGAGCTGCGCTTCCTGGCGGAACTCGGCGATCAGGTCAAGGAATCGGTGCAGGTTCACGTCGTCGAGTGCCGCCTCAACCTCGTCCATCAGATAGAAGGGCGACGGGCGGCTTCGGAACACTGCAAAGAGGAACGCGAGCGCCGTGAGCGAGCGCTCGCCACCCGACAGCAGCGAGAGGCGGCGCACGTTCTTGCCCGAGGGGCGGGCTTCGACCTCGATTCCTGTGTCGAGCGGGTGATCGGGATCGGTGAGCCGGAGCCGACCCGTGCCGCCGGGGAACAGCGTGCTGAAGAGCTTTTCGAAGTTGTCGGCGACGTCGACGAAGGCCGCCGCGAACAGGTCGATGATCTCGGTATCGATTGCTTTGATGACCTTGGCCAACTCGCGCCGCGAGTTCTTCACGTCTTCGAGTTGCGACTCGATGAACGCGTGCCGCTCCGAGAGCGCGGCGTGCTCTTCAAGCGCGAGCGGGTTGATGGGTCCCATGAGACGAAGCTCGCGCTCGAGCTCGCGAGCGCGATTGGCCGGATTGGTACCGGCAGGCAACTCCGGCATGAGCGCGCCGACGACGGCTTCGGGTTCCATGTTGTGCTCACGACGAACCGTCTCGACAACCGTGTCGAGGCGGACCTTCACCTCGGCGAGCTCCAACTCGGCGCGCTGGGCGCGCTCGCGGGTCTCATTCAATCGACGCTCGGCGTCGGTGCGCCCGCGGCGGAGCGACTCGAGTCGCTCGATGGTCTCGCGTCGTCCCGCGGCGTGGCGGTCGCGCTCGGTGCGCAGACGGTCACGGAACCCGCTCAGCCATGCGCCCCGTTCGGCCACGCTCGCGGCAATGCGTGCCGTCGCCTCGATGCGTGCCTCGATGGCCTCGCGCCGACTCGCGACCGCAGCGCGATCGCCGGCGAGACGCGTGAGGCGTTGCTCGACTTCGGCCTGACGTTTGCGCAACCCCACGCGACGCGCCTCGAGGCCACCGGCACGCACGTCAAGGTCGTTGCGCCGATCCGAGGCCGCGTTGCGTGCCTCGGTCTCGGACGCGACGCGGGTCGCCAACGCGGCGACGGGCAGGAGCGCTTCCTGGAGCGACGCGAGCCGCACGCTGTCACGCATGAACGCACCGGTTGCCTCGTCGCGCGCCGTGGTCGCTCCCGCGAGTTCGGCTTCTCGACCAGCCGATTGGGTGCGCAGCGCGTCCCGCGCGCGTTCGGCGTCGCCGTTCTCACGGGTGGCCGCCAAGAACGCCTTGCGAGCGGCATCGAGTGTGGCCTTGGCCTCGCTCGCAGAGCGATCGGCGCTGGCAAAGGTCCCCGCTGCGTCGCGTGCAATCGCTTCGGCGGCGTCCGCCTCCGCCGTTGCTGCATCTAGCGCTGCGCCCGTTGCGCCCACGCCACCGGCACCTACGCGCCAGCCCGTTGCTGCGAAGCGGTCGCCTGTGCGAGTGACAGCGACGACACCGGGGTGCGCAAGGGCGAGGTCGAGTGCGTCGCTCCATCCACCTTCGACCACGACCGCGCTCGCCAGGAGCACGTCGAGGAGGCGCTGGACGTCTTCGTTCGACGACGACACGTGGGCCCGCACCGGCTCGGCGCCGAGCGCGCCTGCGGTAAGACCCAGGCTTCCGGGCACCGTGGTGGCGGACAGGGCGAGGACGGCGCCGCCGATCTCACCCTCGCCGAGCTTGGTCAGGGCGGTGCGGCCCGCAGTCTCGCTCTCGACGACTACGGCGGTCATCGCTTCGCCGAGCGCAGCCTCGAAGGCGGCCTGCCATCCCTCTTCGACCTCCACGAGGTCCAGCAACGTGCCGAGCACACCGGCGACGCCGTCGAGGTGCGCTGCGCCCGCGCGGGCCCGGGCGGTGTCGAGCGCGGCGGCCAACGCGTCGCGACGCCCGTCGGCCCGGGCTTTGCGTTCTTGAGCGCTGCGGAGGGTGGCGAGCGCGCCCTCTCGCGTTGCGTCGGCGGCCTCAGCCTCGCGTTGGGAGCGCGCGACGGCGATCTCAGTGTCGGCAACCGCGGAAGCCGCGGCGGCTGCGCGCGCACTCGCCTGTTCCAGTCGTTGCGCGAGGTCCGTGCCTGCGGCTTGGGCCCGCTCCAGCTTGGCTTCCGCGGCGCGAGCAGCGTCGGCCGCCGCCGCTACCGACGCGGCGAGGGCAGCGGCCTCGCCGCGCATTTCGGCCAGACGGCGGGGGGCGTCGAGGTCGTCGACAGAGCGGGCTGCATCTTCGCCAAAACCCAACTGGGCGAGTTGGTCGCGAACCTCAGTGGCCGCCCGGTCGACTTCGTCGAGTTCGGTGGCGATGTGCGCCGAATCCGCCTCGAGCGACGCCACAACGGTCTGATCGATCGCAGCGGCCAGTTCGGCCGCCGCAGTGCGGCCGCGCTCGGTTGCTGTGGTCCGGATCGCGTTCGCGCGTTGCAGCGCGGCCTCAACTCGGACGGCAAGATCAGCCAGCTCGTCGCCGCGCGTGGCGTCGAGTTCGGACTCCGACGCCATGACGAGCGTGTCAAGGCGGGCCAGTTCGTCGCGCAGGTCACGGTCGGACTTGGCCTGCTCGGCCTTCGCGGTGTCTGCGTTCTTGAGGCGCGCCGTAAGCGTGGCGACCTCGCGTCCGGCCAAGAAGATCCGCAGCGCTTCAAGCTCAGACGCGACATCGCCGTGGCGACGAGCCGCGTCTGCCTGGCGCTCGAGGGGCTTGAGCTGGCGGCGCACCTCACGGAGCAGGTCGTTGAGTCGCACAACGTTGCCCTCGGTCGCCTCAAGGCGACGCTGCGCCTTCTCGCGGCGGCGGCGGAATTTCAGCACCCCGGCCGCCTCTTCGATAATCGCCCGGCGGTCCTCAGCCCGGGCGTTGAGCACCGCGTCGAGCTGGCCCTGGCTGACGATGACGTGCTGCTGGCGACCGACACCGGAGTCAGAGAGAAGTTCCTGGATGTCGAGCAAACGACACGGCACGTCGTTGATCGCGTATTCGCTCTCACCCGACGAACGGAACAGCGTCCGGGAAATCGTCACTTCCGCAAAATCGATCGGAAGCACGCCCGCCGAGTTGTCGATCGTCAGGCTCACCTCGGCGCGACCGAGTGATGCGCGTTTGGCCGACCCGGCGAAGATGACGTCTTCCATCTTGGCTGACCGGACCGTACGGGGCCCCTGCGCACCCAGCACCCAGGCAACGGCGTCGACGACGTTGGATTTCCCGCTGCCGTTCGGTCCGACCACAACGGTGATTCCGGGCTCGAACACGAGGGTCGTCGAGTCGGCGAAGGACTTGAAACCCTTGAGTGTGAGGGACTTCAGGAACACAGCGAGCCCAATCTAGATAGGCCCACCCGCGAACACGCGAATAGTCGCGTCATTGCTGGCAGGAGGGGCAAAAGTGGGTTCCCCGTTGCGCGACGACGCACCGTTCGATCGGCGTGGCGCACCGCAGACAGGGTTGACCATCGCGTCCGTAGACCTTGTGACTACGGGTAAAGGCGCCCATTTGCCCGTATGCGTCGACATAGTCAGACAGCGACGAACCCCTCGCTCGTATGGCCGCGTTGAGGATTCGCCGCAGCTGCGTGCGCAGTACGGCGGCCTCGGCCACCGTGATTGTGGGGGCCGGCCGCGTGGGGCGTAACCCGGCCGCGAACAAGGCTTCGTCGGCGTAAATGTTGCCGACCCCCGCGATTGCTCGTTGGTCGAGCACGGCTGCCTTGATCGACGACGTGCGCCGGCCGCCTGTGAGCTGCGCATGCAAACGGCCGGCACTGAGACGCGGGTCCACGGCGTCGGGGCCGAGGTCGCGTAAGGCCCGCGGGCGGCCGTCGTCCCCGAGCGGGTCGACGAACATCTCGCCGAACGTGCGCGGGTCCACGAAGCGCAGCTGGACGCCGTCGTCGAGATCGATCACCACATGGGTGTGCTTGGCGAATTCGACTGCGGGTGAGGCGAGGCGTAGCTGGCCACTCATGCGTAGGTGTACGACGAGCGCGTCGTCGCCGTCGAGATCGATCATCAGGTACTTGCCGTGGCGGCGCACGCCCGTGAACGTGCGGCCTCGTAGCCCGGCGATGAAGTCGGCGTGGGGTTGGCGCCGCACCGCGCGATCACGCCCGACGACAACGCCCCGAACGGTCCTGCCGGTTAGCGGGGGTTCCAGATCGCGCCGAATGGTCTCAACTTCTGGAAGTTCAGGCACCAGCCCTCAATAGTTCCCACGCGCTGCGCGCTGCGGCCTGCTCGGCCTGTTTCTTGGACCGGCCGACGCCGTCGCCCTTTTGGTCCGCACCAATGAAGACGCGGGCGTGAAAGGTCTTGGCGTGGTCAGGTCCGTCGTCCTCCACCACGTAACGCGGCAGGTCCGGGTAGTGCTGCGCCGCGAGTTCCTGCAAACGCGTCTTGTAGTCCTGCCCGCCGGGCCCGGCCGCGGCTTCCTCGATCTGCACGCCAAGCATCTGCATCACGAAGGCGTCGGCCGCGGCCCACCCACCGTCGAGGTAGACGCAACCAATTACGGCTTCGAATGCGTCGGAGAGGATCGACGGTTTCTCGCGTCCGCCCGAGGCGGCCTCACCCTTGCCAAGTTGAATGGCCTCGCCCAACTCGAGCGCAACCGCCGCTTCAGCCAACGCCTGCGCGTTGACCACCGATGAGCGCACCTTCGCCAGCTCGCCTTCAGGCAACGTTGGATAAGTCCGGTAGATGTAGTCGGTCACCACGAGACCGAGTACGGAGTCGCCGAGAAACTCAAGTCGCTCGTTCGACGCGTTGCCTTCGTTCTCCGCGCACCACGAGCGGTGCGCGAGCGCAGCGGCGAGGTTCGCGAGATCGGAAAACTCGTATCCGATGCGGCGCGCGAGCGCCTCGATAGCGTCGTTGCTCACGTCAGCTTGGCAAGGATGTAGTCAACGACGTCACCAACGGTGCGCAGCTCCGCGAGGTCCTCGTCGTCGATATGCAGGCCGACGGAGCGTTCGCCGAGTTCGCCTTCGAGACCTTCGACGAGTTCGATCAGCGCCAAGTCATCGGCGCCTAGATCCTCGAAGAACGCGGAGGTGAGCTCGACCGAATCCGGATCGACCTCGAAGATTTCACCGATCTGGTCGCGCAACAGCGCAATCACGTCGTCTCGGGAAATCGGGTTCTTGGTTACGTGCGTTTCTGCGGGCAAGGGCGTGCCTCCTCGCCTACGAGCGTACCGATGCCCCTAGGGCTTCAACGACGCGGGCCTCGTGTAACTCCGATGCGATGCGCACCGCGTTCACGACCGCCTTGGCCGACGACGAGCCGTGGCCGATCAGTGCGAGGCCCTTGAGTCCGAGCAGCGCGGCCCCGCCAGTTGCGTCGGGGTCAAGCACGTCAGCGGTTGGCGCGAGGGCGGGAAGAAGAATCTTGCCGGCCTCCTTTGCCTCGTCGCTCGACATGATCGCTTCGAAGACCTTTCCGATCAGGAACTTCATTGCGCCTTCGAGGGTCTTGAGCGCCACGTTGCCGGTAAAGCCGTCGGTCACTACCACGTCGACCTCGTCGGTCAGGATGTCGCGCCCTTCGACGTTGCCGATGAAGTTGATACCGGGCGCAGCCTTCAGGAGCTTGTGGGCTTGCTTGACGAGCGGCGTGCCTTTGGTCTCCTCCTCGCCGATCGAGAGCAGGCCGACACGCGGGTTCGCGATACCAAAGCGAACCCGGGAGAACGCCGATCCGAGCTGACCGAATTGCACGAGCCACTCGGGTTGGCACTCGGCGTTGGCCCCAGCGTCAACGAGCATGGTCGGGGTCGCGCCCGGCACCGGAATCGGCGTGCCGATCGCAGGGCGGGATACCCCCTCGAGGCGACCGAGCCGCAACAGCGCAGCCGCGAGACCCGCTCCGGTGTTGCCAGCGGAAAACATGGCAGACGCCTTGCCATCACGCACAAGTTCGACAGCGCGCACCAGCGAGCTGTCCTTTTTGGTGCGCACCGCCTTGCCCGGTTCGTCGTCCATTGCGATGACTTCGCTCGCGTGAATGACCTCGATGCCACCCGTATCGCCGAGCGCGTCGCGCACTCCGACGAGTACGACGGAATAGCCCAGCTCAGCGGCCTGACGTGCGCCAGCAACGATCTCGCCAGGCGCGTTGTCGCCACCCATGGCGTCGATAGCGACAGGCAGCGCACTCACAGTGGGAGTGACTTAGACCTCGATGGCTTGACGGCCGTTGTACCAGCCGCAGTTGTTACACACCACGTGGGGCACCTTCGCCCGGCCGCACTGGGGGCACAGGCTTTTTGCCGGTGCTTCCAGCGTCCACGCTGAAGCACGGCGGCTCCGGGTCTTGGACTTGGAGGTCTTCTTCTTGGGGACAGCCATTGTGAGGTTCTTTCAGTTCTGTTCGCCGAGTTCGCGCAGTGCGTCCCAGCGTGGGTCGAGCCCGCCGACTACGTGTCCGCAGTCGGCGGTATTTCTGTCGGCCCCACACTCGGGACACAAGCCCTGGCACTCCGCTTGACAAAGCGGAGCCTGGGGCAACTCAAGGAAAATTGCGTCGCGCGCCAACGGTTCTAGGTCCAACCGATCGGCCTGAAGAGGATAGATGTCTTCGGACTCCGGTGCACGTTCGAACAGTTCGTGGACCTCGATGTCGAGCGATCCCGACGCCGGACCAAGGCACCGGCGGCACTCCCCCACCCATGGAACCTGCACCCGGCCCTTGAACTGCACCGTAGTGATGTCGAGCGAGTCGACCACCCCCGTGACCTGGGTGCGGGCGCCCACAGGCACCCGGCTGGCGCTCACCGACACGTCGCCGAGCGGACCCGACACGTCGATTTCGCGTTTGGCTCCAGGGTGGCGCAACAACTCGGCGACGGGCACCGACCACTGACTGACTACCGACGACATAGGGGCCGAGATATTACCCGTCGTCTTGGTCAAAGACGGTCACGTCGCCGGCGTCTGCGCCGTAGTCGATGTCGCCTTCCTGCGCCTCGGGCAGCGGGGCCACCTGAAGCTTTTCTCGACCGGTGTGCACCGTCTTGAGCGTGCGTTGCAGGACAATCTCGAACTGGGCAAGCTTTTGGTCGCAGTAGTCCTCGGCCTCGTTGCGCAGACGATTGGCCTCGTCGGTTGCCGCGTCGATCGTGCGCTGCGCGAACAGCTGCGCTTCGCGGACGATCTCGGTCTTTTGCACCATGCGCGACGCCTGGGTGCGGGCGACGTCGATGATCTCGTCGGCCTCGCGCTGGGTCCGCGCGAGGAACTCTTCACGCTCCTTGAGCAGCCAGCGGGCCTGGCGCAGCTCGTCGGGCAGACGGTCGACTGCGTCTTGCAGCAGTTCGATCACTTCGTCTTTGTTGTTGAGCAGGTGTGAACTCGACAGCGGCATCGGACGCGTGTTGTTGATCACGTCCATGACCCGCTTCATAAGGACCTCCGGTCCCGGCCCGTTCGGCGTGACAGGTGGCGTCGCGAACGCCTCCTCGTCGTCCTCCCAATTACTCATCAGTACAACTTCCTCATCCGCCGGACTTCTCCTTCAGGCGTTTCAGCACCGGATCAGGAACGAACGCGGCGACGCGGTCCGTGCCGCCGAGGCGCGCGATGTCGCGCACCAGGGTGGACGCAATGAAAGACCGCGAGGAGCCGCATGGAATGAACAGGGTCTGGATGTCCGAGATCGCCTTATTCATCTGCGCCATCTGCAATTCGTACTCAAAGTCGGCCGCGACGCGCAGGCCTTTGACGATCACGTCTGCACCGCACTCCTTGGCCACATCAACGGTAAGGGTCTTGATCGGAGCGACTACTTCCACGTTGTCGAGCTGCGACACGCACTCCTCGATCATCGTTTTGCGCTCTTCGTGCGTGAAGAGCGGGTCCTTGCCCGGATTTCGGATCGACGCGATGACGACGTGGTCGAATGAGCGCGCCGCAATCTCGATTACCTCAAAGTGTCCGTTATGCAGCGGGTCGAACGACCCGGGGAAGAGCGCTGTAATCACGGAGATCCCCTCTGTCCAAGGGTGACAACCGTAGTGCCGTACCGATCAGAACGAACCAACCGCCACGGATCAGGAAGTTCCACGGCCCTGCGGGCCTCACAAATAACGAACTCGGCGTCGAGTCGTGCGAGGAGCGCGTCCCAACCGTCGAACGTGTACGGCGGGTCGACGAAGGCAATATCGAAAGGCCCCCCGGTGAAGCGAGCAGCGTCGCTGCGCACCACCGTCGACTGTGCCGCGAAGCCGAGCGCCTCGATGTTGGTGGTGATCACGTCGAGAGCGCCGGGAGCGTTCTCGACGAAGGTCGCGTGCGTCGCGCCGCGACTCAGCGCCTCGATGCCGAGCGCGCCGGTGCCCGCGAACAGATCGATCACCCGCGCATCGTGCAAAGCCCCCATGCTCTGCAACCGGTTCCCGACCGCCTCACGGACGCGATCGGTGGTGGGGCGTACGTCGAGGCCCTTGGGCGCTACTAGTCGTCGACCTCGCGCGGTTCCCGCCACAACTCGCATCGAAGGCATGCTTGCAGGAATGCCCTTCGACATTGACATGGAGTGGTCGCGGGAAGACCCGGGGCTCGTCGCGACCTTCACACCGGGCCCACAGCACCACGGCCCCGCAAACTCGTTACACGGCGGCATCGCCGCGTTGTTGCTCGATGAGTGCATGGCCGCGTTCGGTCACGCCGTAGACAAAGTCCACATGATCACGGGCACGCTGAACCTCAAGTACCGCAAGCCGATTCCCCTCGACGGCCGGCCCCTTCGGATCGAAGCCTGGCGTGACGGTCCGCTGCGCCGCGCGACAAGACTCCACGGTCGGATACTCACTGCCGACGGCGACGTCGCCGTCGAGGCATCAGGGCTGTTCATTCGGGCGTGGGACGGCGCCTACCCCCCGAAGTCGTGATCGACCCGCTGATCGACTGCATCGACTGCGGGGGCCGCTGCCACCTGATGGTGACGTGGGCGCCCGATGACGTGCCGATCCCGGGCGACGTCGTCACCTACCGCTGCGAGGACTGTCTCGACATGTGGTACCTCGTCGTTCCGGAGGATGACGAGCGGGGTGATTACTAAGTTTTCATAAGTGCAACGAGTGCTGGTGCTAGGACCAGGTGGTGCGGGAAAGAGCGTGCTGTCACGCGAGCTGGCTAGCGCGACCGGCCTGCCGCTTGTGCATCTCGATCGCGAGTTTTGGAAGCCCGGCTGGGCGCGCCCTGAGCCGGAGGAATGGCTGGCAACCCTCGACCGGCTGCTCGGAGCAGACGCGTGGATCCTCGACGGCACGCACGCCGACACGCTGGATCACCGCCTGCGCTACGCCGACGGCGTCGTGGTGTTGGACTACTCCCGTTGGGTGTCGGTCAAGGGAGTCTTTACCCGCCTGATGCACCGGTCGGGTCGGCGGCGCGCCGACCTCGCTCCCGGTTGCCGCAACCGGCTCGACCGCGACTACGCATCGTGGGTCTGGACCTACCCGCGCGAGACCCGCCCCCAGATCCGGGAAGCACTGGCTCGACACGCCGACCACATTGATCAGGTAACACTGCGCAACCGCCGGGACGCGCAGCGCTGGCTCGACGCCCTACGCGCCAAACCCACACGAGGAGTAATTGATGCCTGACGTCGCCTACCACCCGCAGGCCCAGACCGTCATCGACATGATCAACGGCGGGACAGCATCGGCCCCACCGGTCACGGAGCAACCCCTCGATGCCGTGCGCATCGGCTACGCCGGTTGGTTCGGGATGAACGGCCCGGGGCCTGAACTCAGCGAGGTGCGCGACGTCGCAATGCTCCGCGACGAGGGCCCGCCCATTCCCGCGCGTGTGTATCGACCAACCGAACGCGACGACGCGCCAATCGTGGTGTTCTTCCACGGCGGCGGCATGGTGATCGGCTCAATGGACATCTACGACGGGGTGTGTCGGCTCCTCGCCGAAGCGAGCGGTGCGGTGGTAGTGAACGTCGACTACCGCTTGGCGCCAGAGTCTGGGCCGCCCGCACAGCTGCAGGACGCGTGGGACGCCGTGCGGTGGGCCGCTGATCACGCATCGGACCTGGGCGGCAGCGACAACAAGATCGTTGTCTGCGGCGACTCCGCCGGCGGCAACCTCGCCGCGTTGTGCGCACTGCGCGCGCGCGACGAAGGCACGCCGCACTTGGCACTGCAAATGCTGATCTATCCCGTTACCGACTGGGCCTTTACGTTTCCGTCGATGGACGAGAACGGCGCTGGCAACTTCCTCACCAAGGAAACCATGCTGTGGTTCCGCAGCCAATACCTCGGTGACGACACCGACTCGTGGTCGTCGCCCGACATTTCGCCGTTCTACGCGGCGCTCGACGGCGTGTGCGCCGCGTGGGTGATGACGACCAGCCACGACCCGCTGCGTGACGAGGGCATCGCATATGCGGAAAAACTCAAAGACGCGGGCGTGGCGACCACCCACATCAACGTGGAAGGCGTGTTCCACGCCTTCTTCGGCCAGACCAACGTGGTGCCCGAGTTAGCCACCAAGGCCCTCGCCGACGCCGCCGACGCGATAGCGGCGCTCGACTAAAACAACCCGTCGTCGTCGCCATCGAGTCGATCGCACAACTCGACCAGCGCCCAGTGCACCTCGTCCTCGAACGCGCCGCGGTCAACCTCCTCGTGACTGACGGCGCGCACTGTGCGCAGCGCAAACATGCCGCCGAGCCCGAACATCACGAAGTCGCCAATGCCCACGGTTGGCGTCAGACCCTTGACCCCCAGCCACGCGAACAATCCACTCAGGAGCGCGCCCCGAATAGCGCGGCCGCGCTTCCAGCCGTTGCCGCGTTCGTGCAGGCCGGCCATCGTCGCTGCAAGCGTGAGTGCGCTGCCTTCTCCATCCGGCGCGACGTGGACCTGCAACGAGTCCCCGGTGCGGAACAGTTCCTTACCCGCCACCGGCGCGTCGGCCTTGCGCGTGAAGAACATGCCGTCGCCCTCATGGCGCCGGTCGAGCTGCAACCCGTACGCAAGCGCAAACTCGGTGAGCTGATCGACGATCGCGTCTGGGTTCGCTTCGACGACGCGATCCACCGTCACCGAGTCGGGACGGGCAACTTCCCCAGTAGCCACTCCCTAACTATGCCTAACTCTTGAACAAAAACTCGGCTTCTTCATCTTCGATAAGGAGGCGAACCTCGTCCGCGAGCACCGGACTGTCGGCCAGGCCCCGCACCGGATCGACCAGTGCGAAAGCCAACTTCCGGGCCGCTACCACCAAGGCCAGGTCGCGGCGAAGCGACGCAAGCTTGAGGTCGTTGCGACCCTTCTGCCGGGCGCCGAGCACCGTGCCTTCGCCGCGGATCTCGAGATCGGTCTCGGCGAGCTTGAAGCCGTCGGTCGTCTCGACCATGGCCTCGAGGCGCTGCTCGCCATCAGGCGTCGCGGCCTCGCCCAAGAGGTAGCAGCGTGACGCGTCGGCCCCGCGACCGACGCGTCCGCGCAACTGATGAAGCTGCGCCAGTCCGAACCGATCTGCGTTGACGATCACC
>JBKJQZ010000312.1:0-2734 GCA_046594835.1 Acidimicrobiales bacterium
GTGCCCGTTGACAACTCAATGATCGGCTCGTTCGCGTCCGACGTCGAACCCACCTTCCGCCAGCTGTTCATCTCGAGCGCGCAGAACGAGCCGCCCTTGAGTGGCATCGACCTCGACCGGCGCGCCTTCATCCTGCGCAAGCGGGTCGAGCACGAAGTGGAGGGCGTCTACTTCCCGTCGCTGTCTTCGCGGACCCTCGTGTACAAGGGCATGCTCACCTCGGGCCAGCTTCAGGAGTTCTACCCCGACCTCCACGACGAGCGGATGGACTCGGCGCTCGCACTCGTGCACTCGCGCTTTTCCACCAACACCTTCCCGTCGTGGCCCCTCGCCCACCCGTACCGCTTCGTCGCGCACAACGGCGAGATCAACACGCTCGAGGGCAACCGCAACTGGATGCGCGCCCGCGAGGCGTTGCTCGAGACCGAGCTTTTCCCCGGCGACATCGATCGCATCTATCCCATCGTCACGCCCGGCGCGTCGGACACCGCGAGCTTCGACGAGACGCTCGAACTGCTGCACCTCGGTGGACGTTCACTGCCCCACGCCGTGCTGATGATGATCCCCGAAGCGTGGGAACGCCACGAGTCGATGCCGGCGTGGAAGCGCAACTTCTACGAGTTCCACGCGTCGGTGATGGAGCCCTGGGACGGCCCCGCGTCGATCGCGTTTACCGACGGCACGCTCATTGGTTCGGTGCTGGACCGCAACGGCCTGCGCCCGGCCCGCTACTGGGTGACCGACGACGGGCTCGTGGTGATGGCGTCGGAAGCCGGCGTGTTGCCGATCGACCCGTCGACCGTCGTGCAGAAAGGCCGCCTGCAACCCGGCAAGATGTTCTTGGTCGACACCGCGCAGGGTCGCATCATCAGCGACGAAGAGGTCAAGCGGCAGCTCGCTGACGAGCACCCTTACGGCGAGTGGATTCGTGGCCTCACGCACCTGGCGGACCTGCCCGACCGCTTCATGCTCACGCCGCAGCACACAACCGTGGTGCTGCATCAGCGCGAGTTCGGCTACACGACCGAAGAACTCAAGCTCCTGTTGCAGCCGATGGCCAAGACCGGCGGCGAAGCCATCGGCTCCATGGGCACCGACACGCCGATCGCAGTGTTGTCCGAGCGCCCGCGCTTGCTGTTTGACTACTTCAGTCAGCTGTTCGCGCAGGTCACCAACCCGCCGCTCGATGCAATCCGCGAAGAGATGGTCACCTCGATGGCGCGCACGATTGGACGCGAGTCGAACCTGCTCCAGCCCGGCCCCGACAGCTGCCAGCAGATCGTGTTGCCTTCGCCGATCCTGAGCAACGAGGACCTCGCGAAGATCCTTTACATCCACGAAGAGGGCGGCGTCGACGGCTTCGTGCCGTTCGCGATCGACGGCCTCTACGAGGTCGCCCGCGGTGGCGAAGGCATGCGCGACGCGCTCGCCGATGCGCGGGCCAAGGTGTCGGCCGCCATTGCGGACGGCGCCAACGTGATCATCCTGAGCGACCGCCACTCCAACAAGGAGCTGGCACCGATCCCGTCGCTGTTGTTGACCAGCGCGATCCACCACCACCTCATCCGTGAGAAGTCGCGCACGCGCGTCGCGCTGGTGTGCGAAGCGGGCGACGCGCGCGAGGTGCATCACATGGCGCTGCTGATCGGCTTTGGCGCTGCGGCCATAAACCCGTACCTCGCCTTCGAGACGATCGAAGACATGATCGCCAACGGTGAGCTCGTAGGCGTCACGCCGACCAAGGCGATCTACAACTACATCAAGTCCTGCACCAAGGGCGTGCTGAAGGTCATGTCCAAGCGCGGCATCTCGACCGTCGCTTCCTACACCGGCGCGCAGGTCTTCGAGGCGATCGGCCTCGCCGGCGATTTCGTCGACGAGTACTTCACCGGTACCACTTCCAAGCTCGGGGGCGTTGGCCTCGACGAGATTGCGACCGAGGTCGCGCTGCGTCACCGCTACGCACACTTCGAGCGTCCGACCGAGCAGGCCCACCGCGACTTGTGGGTTGGTGGCGAGTACCAGTGGCGTCGTGAGGGCGAGTACCACCTGTTCAACCCCGACACCGTGTTCAAGCTGCAGCACTCGACCCGCTCGGGTCGCTACGACGTGTTCAAGCAGTACACCCAGGCCGTCGACAGTCAGGCGGCGCGTCTCGCGACCTTGCGCGGCTTGTTCAAGTTCAAGGACGACGAGCGTGAGCCCATCTCGATCGAAGAGGTGCAGCCCGTCAGCGAGATCGTCAAGCGCTTCTCGACCGGCGCGATGAGCTACGGCTCGATCAGCAAGGAAGCGCACGAGAACCTCGCGATCGCGATGAACCGCATCGGCGCCAAATCCAACACCGGTGAAGGTGGCGAGGACGCGGATCGCTACACACCAGACGCGAACGGCGACCTTCGGCGCTCTTCGATCAAGCAGGTGGCGTCGGGTCGCTTCGGTGTGACATCGGAGTACCTCACCAACGCCGACGACCTGCAGATCAAGATGGCGCAGGGCGCCAAGCCCGGCGAGGGCGGCCAGCTCGGTGGCGCCAAGATTTACCCGTGGATCGCCAAGACGCGGCAGTCCACGCCCGGCGTTGGTCTGATCTCGCCGCCGCCCCACCACGACATCTATTCGATCGAGGATCTCAAGCAGCTCATCCACGACCTCAAGAACGCGAACCCTTCTGCTCGGGTGCACGTGAAGCTCGTGGCCGAGGTCGGCGTGGGCACGGTGGCCGCGGGCGTAG
>JBKJQZ010000168.1:0-8301 GCA_046594835.1 Acidimicrobiales bacterium
CGAGGGCCATCACGTTCTTGAGCGCGCCGGCGACCTCGCAGCCAACGACGTCGTCGTTGCGGTACACGCGGAAGGTGGCAGTGGAGAAGAGCGCCTGCATTTCTTCGGCGACGGTGTCGTCTTCGAAAGCCACTACGGCCGCGGCCGGTGAGCCCTGCAGCACTTCTTTGGCGAGGTTCGGCCCGGTGAGAACGCCGGCAGGGTGGCCGGGGCAGACCTCGGCGATGAGTTCGGTCATGCGGAGCTGGGTTCCCTCTTCAAAACCCTTGGCGAGGCTGACGATCGGGATGCCCGGGGCGAGCGACGCCTTGAGTTCGGTCAATACGGCGCGGAAACCATGCGAAGGCGTGCCCATGACGATGACGTCGGCACCGTCGGCGGCGACGGCGAGATCGCTGGTGGCCTCGAGGCCCTCGGGCAACGCGAGGCCGGGAAGGTAATCGCCGTTGACGTGTTCGTTTGCGATTTGGTTCGCGAGCGCCTCGCGACGGGCCCACAGCACGGTGGGAACGTTGGTAGCGGCGATCGCCGCCACCGCCGTGCCCCATGAGCCTGCGCCGATTACTGCAACCCGGGTAGCCATCACGCAGGACTGTATTCGTTGAGGCTCATTCCTATGATCCAGCTCATTCCTATGATCCAACGGTGATCGCCGTCGTTGTACCGATTCGCGGGTTTCGCGTGGGCAAGGCCCGCCTCGCCGCAGTGCTGAGCGAGGACGAGCGGGCGGCGTTGTCGCGCACGATGGCCGCCGGCGTGCTCGAAGCCGCCGCTCCCCTGCCAGTAATCGTGGTGACGAGCGACGCCGAGGTGGTCGCGTTCGCGACCGAGGCCGGGGCATCGGTGATCGACGATCCGGGCAGCCTCAACGCCGCGGCCGAAGCGGGCGTGGCCGAGGCGAAGGCAATGGGCGCTACGCGGGTGATCATCGTGCACGCCGACCTCGCCAAGCCCACACCGTTTGCGTGGGTGGGCGAATTCGACGGTGTGACGATCGTGCCCGACCGACACGGTCAAGGAACCAACGTGCTCGGGCTGCCCACCGACGCCGCGTTCAGGTTTGCGTACGGAGAAGGGTCACGCGCCCGCCACGAAGCCGAAGCCGTGCGCCAGGGATTGTCGCTACGAGTGTGCGTAGACGACGCGCTCGGGTGGGACGTCGACGAGCCGAGCGATCTGCCGTAACGAGTACCTCGTAACAGAACGCGGCGCGCCGTACGCGAAGAAGCGGCGACCGAAGTCGCCGCTTCTTCAAAAAACTTACTTGTTGCGACTAGCGCTTCTTTGCAGCGGCCTTCTTCTTGGCGGGAGCCTTCTTCGCAGCGGCCTTCTTCTTTGCCGGTGCCTTCTTGGCTACTGCCTTCTTCTTTGCCGGAGCCTTCTTCGCTACTGCCTTCTTCTTGGCAGGCGCTTTCTTTGCTGCGGCCTTCTTCTTCGCGGGCGCCTTCTTAGCTACTGCCTTCTTCTTGGCAGGTGCCTTCTTGGCGACAGCCTTCTTTTTCGCGGGTGCCTTCTTGGCAACTGCCATGAGCGCAACCTTTCATTCGGTTGAATGCGAATGATCGACACGTTGTCGAATCGCAAACAATGTTCGACGTTTTCAACACGCAATGCAAGCATCCTCCGACGCGCGCACGCGCGATGCTTCGCATGTGATTGAAGACGGTGAGTACGAAGTAGTTGTAACTGAGGTCGCGCGTGAAGACGATGAACACGGCGCGAGCGTCGTCACGGTCGAACTCGCGATCGCATCGGGCAGCGCGAAGGGAACCATCGTGTACTTGCGTAACGCGATGGAAGACGAACCGATCGAGTGGCTCGGACTCCCCGGTCACCTACGCGTCGTCGATGGCGTACCGATGTTTCGCTTGGATGCGAACTAGCGCGTAGCAACTACCGTCTGAGGAAGTGACGTGTCCTTCCTGCGCTGCGACTGCACCGGCGAACGCTCGCTTTTGCCCGTCGTGTGGTCACGCCCTTGGGGCGCGCGGGGATGAACGACGCATCGTGACTGTGTTGTTCGCAGACATCGTTGGTTTCACCGGCATGTCGGAGTCAAGGGACCCGGAGCAGGTCAAAAACCTTGTCAATGCTGCGTTTTCTCGCCTTGCCGCCGACGTAACCAACCACGGCGGCCGCGTCGACAAAACAATCGGGGACGCGATGATGGCGCTCTTTGGCGCACCGGTAGCCCACGAAGACGACGCCGAGCGCGCCGTGCGCGCCGCGCTGGCGATGCAGCGCACGATCGAAGAAGTCGTTGGCTCGGGCGACGCCGCGCTGCGCTTGCGGGTTGGCATCAACAGCGGTGAGGTGTTGGTTGGTGGCATCGCCGCGGGCGGCGACTTCACCGCGATGGGCGACGCCGTCAACGTCGCAAGCCGACTGCAAACTTCCGCCGAAGCCGGCGGCGTTGTCGTTGGACCCGCGACGTATCGCGCGACGTCAACGGTCATCGCGTATGAAGAACTCGACGCGCTGCAAGCGCGCGGCAGAGAAGAACCAGTGCCGCGTTGGCGCGCGATTGCACCACTCGTAATCGCGGGTCGTCGTCCGTCGCAACGACGCAGCGCGCTCGTTGGTCGCGACAATGAGGTCGCGTTGTTGGCTTCGTTGTTGTCGACGAGCTTGGCGCGGAGTCGTCCGAGCGTCGCGGTGATGTTGGGCGAACCGGGTGTTGGTAAGACGCGTCTCGCCGAAGAAGTCGCGGAGATGGCGCGCAACGAACACCACGCGCTCGTGCTCGAAGGTCGATGCGTTCCCTACGGCGAAGCCAACGTGTGGTTCCCCGTGGCCGAAGCCGTGCGCCAAGCGTGCGGACTCAGCGCAGAGTGTGATCACACCGACGACGAGGTGCGCGCACGCATCCACGCGCGTCTTGCGGAGGTGACCGGCCTCGACGGCGATGACCCTGAACTCGATCGCCTCGTCAACGGACTCGTCTACGTGCTCGGCACCCCGGCCGCGCTTGGCGATGTTGATCCCGCACGCGTGCCCGCCGAAGTACAGCGCAGCGTCGAAGCGTTGATCCAGGGCCTGGCCCGTCGACAACCATTGATGATCACGCTTGCGGAACTGCACTGGGCCGACAGCGTGGTGTTCGATCTCATAAGTGAGTTGCTCGAGCGCGCGGTCGGGCTGCCCGTGTTCCTCCTCGCGACGGCGCGGCCGGAGCTGGAAGAGCGCTGGGCGTCGCCGTCGGGACGCCACAACGCCGTGACGATTCACCTCGATCCGCTCGACGAAGCGGCCGCCGCTGAACTGCTCGCGGGCCTTCTCGGGGCGGACGCGTCGAGCGACGTGGTGCGCCTGGTGATGGACCGGGCGGGCGGCAACCCGCTGTTCTTGGAGGAGCTCGCCGGTCTGCTCACCGACGTGCCCGGCGCCGGAGCGACCGTGAATGACCTCCCGGCGACCCTACGGGGTCTCGTGGCGGCGCGTATTGACGGCCTCGATAGCGCGGCCCGCCGTCTGCTCGACGACGCCGCAGTGGTTGGCAGCGACGGACGCGTCGATGTACTGGTCGCGTTGGCCGGCGCCCGAGGCGAGACCCTCGACGAAACGGCGCTCGACGAGCTCGTGACCCGCGAACTGCTCGCCGAGGACGCCGGTTCGTGGTCGTTCCGCTCAGAACTGGTGCGCGAGGTCGCCTACGACACCCTCACCAAGGCCGATCGGGCCCGGCGCCACGCCGCGCTCGGGCTGTGGCTGAGCGAGCGCAGTAACCGTCTCGGCCGCGAAGACGAGGAACTCGAACCAATCGCGCACCACCTCGGTATCGCTGCCTCCTTGCAGCTCAACCTCGGCAGCATCGAGGGCGTGCCCGACGACATCTCGCTGAAGGCCCTACGCGCTATCGAGCGCGCCGCGATGGCGTCCAAGAGCCGGGGCATGCACAGCGGATCACTGATGCTCCTCGATCGGGCGCTCGAGCTACTTGATCCCAACGATCGTTCCAACCGCCAACGCGTGCTCTTGGCGCGGGCGAACGCGTACGCAACGCTGCGGCAAGTCGCCCCAGGCCTTGCCGACATCGAGGCCGTCGCCGCTGACCTCCACGACGACGAGAAATCAGCGCTCGCGCACGTGGAGATGGTGCGCGGCGAGCTCCTAAGCCTCTCGGGCGACACGCTCGGCGCAATTGCCGCGCTCGATCGCGCCATCGTGCTGTGGCAGGAGGAAGGCGACGCCCACAACGAAGCGTCGGCGCGGCGCTTGGCCGGCGTGACCTACCTCTACGCCGGCGAGAACGAAGCGTCCGAACAGCGACTCAACGAAGCGCTCGCCGCCTTCGAAGCCGTCGACGATCGGCAGGGCGCGGCGTGGGCCAAGCAAAACCTCGCGTGGCTGAGCTTCAATCGTGGCTTCCTCGACGAAGCCGACGAACGCCTGGCCCAAGCCGACGAGGCGTTCCGCGCGATCGGCGACTTCGGCGGACTGAGCTTCGTGCGCGGCCTAACAGCGTGGGTGCGGATGTTCCAGGGCCGCTTCGAAGAAGCAGGCCAACTCGCCGAACGCGTGCTCGACGGCGACCGCGACCGCAACGACAAGTGGGCGCTCGGGATGATGCTGATGCTGCTCGGCACGGTGCGTCTCTTCACCGGCAAGCCTGCCGAGGCGTTAGCACCGCTGAACCAGGCCATCGACGTGTTCAAACAGATGGACGACCCGGGGCGTCTTATGCAGGCCATGAGCACAAAGGCGCGCTGCCTCGCCGCCGTGGGCCGCATCGACGAAGCGACGGCCGTGTTGCGCGAGTGCGCCAGCCAGGTCGGACCCGGAGGCGACGCCGGTTCTGGGGTGATCTCGGCGTCGATCGCCATGCAGCTCGGTGACGCCGAAGCCGCCCGCGCCATCCTCGCCGTCGAGGTCGACCACACGATGATGCTCGGCACGATCGCGGATCACGAGACGGGCGTACTGCACGGACTCAGCGAGCTCATGTCCGGCAACGCGTCCCAGGCGCGCTCGATGCTGGAAGCCTCCGTCGCCGACGCGAGCAACGCCGGACAGCTCAAGTACGCGAACGCCGCGCTATCGATCGCGGCTGCGGCCGACCGCGACCCAAAGGCTGCGCTCACCGCGGCAGACCACGCGCTCGCGGTGGAGGGCGGCACCTACCTCGACGCGCAGATGGCCAAGATCGGTCAGGCGCTGGCGTTCGCGCAGATGGACGATCGACGCGCGCTCGTGGTGGTAGACGACGTCGTGAACCGCGCCAACGAAACCTCGGACCTGCTGGCGCAGAGCACAGCGCTACTCGTGCGGGCGAGCGTTTCGCTCGGCCTGCGCACCGACGACGCGATCGACCAGGCGGCCGACGCCGACCAGGCGCTTGAGGCGCTGGGATCAGAGCTGCCCGCGTGGCGCGACGTGTTTGCCCGCGCCGCGACGCCGACCTCTCGGCTCTAACTGCTTCGCCGCGTCGGTTCACTACGGTCTACCCGTGGCTAACGATGCGACTTCGCACGATGAGTGGGTAAAGCGCGACGCGGATGTCGTGTGGCACGGCTTCACGCAGATGTCGACGTATGCGGAGAACCAGCCGCTCGTCATCGAACGGGCCGAAGGCCGAGAGCTGATCGACACCGATGGCACGCGCTACCTCGACGCGATCTCGTCGTTGTGGGTCACCACGCTCGGCCATTGCGTGCCCGAACTCGACGCCGCGCTGCGCGACCAGATCGACAAGGTCGCCCACACCACGCTGCTGGGCAACGGCAACGTCGCGGCAGTGGAACTGGCCGAGGACCTCGCGCAGGTTGTGCCCGTCGACCGGCCCCATTTTCTCTTCGCGAGCGACGGAGCGGCGGCGGTCGAGCAGGCCCTCAAGATCGCGTTTCAGTACTGGGTCAACCGAGGCGTCGAAGGCAAGAACGCGTACCTGGCCTTTGGCGGGGCGTACCACGGCGACACCATTGGTTCGCTCTCGCTTGGCGCGGGTGGCTTCGGCACCGACCTGTACGACCCGCTGCGTTTCCCAGTGCTGCGGGCACCCGACGTGGACCAACCCGGCGCGTTCACCGCGGCGGCCGCGATGGTGCACGACTACGCCGACGAACTCGCAGCCGTTGTGATCGAGCCTCTGGTGCAGGGCGCGGCCGGCATGCGCATGTCACCGCCCGAGGGCGTCCGGGCCCTGGCCGACGCCTGCCGCGAGGCCGGCGTGTTGTTGATCGCCGACGAAGTCGCAACCGGCTTTGGGCGCACCGGCACGCTGTTCGCGAGCGAGCAGTGCCACATCCGGCCCGACATCCTCGTCATCGGCAAGGGCCTCACCGGCGGGTACCTGCCCATGGCCGCGACGGTTGCGTCGGGCGGCGTGTTCGACGCCTTCCTCGGCCCCGACCTCAGCGAGTTCACGCTGTACCACGGGCACTCGTTTTCGGGCAACGCGCTGTGCGCCGCGGTGGCGCGTCGTCACCTCCAGCTGTTTACGGAATGGGACGTGCTCGCCAACGTGCGGGAGCGCGCCGCGCAGTTGCGCGAGCGGCTCGTCGCGATCGCCGCGCTCCACGGTGTCGAAGACGTCCGACAACAGGGCCTGATGGTGGGTGTGGAACTCGCGCCGCCGGCCGATGGGCTGCGCTGGGGCCGCAAGGTGTGCGCCGAGGCCGTGCGTCGCGGCGTGTTGCTGCGCCCGCTCGGCGATGTTGTGGTGCTGATGCCGATCCTGACCTCCACCGCGGACGAGATCAACCGCATCGCTGACGTGCTGCGCGACGCGATAACCGAAGTCACCTCCGCGTGAGCTGGTCCGACTGGGCTGAGGGCGAACTCGACGAGATTCGCTCCGCGGGGCGCTGGCGCGCGCCCGTCGCCCGAGACGGGCTGCCGAACTTCGCCTCGAACGACTACCTCGGCCTCACGCGTCACCCGGCGGTGGTCGCGGCGGCGCACGCGGCGCTCGACGCCAACGGCGCAGGCGCAGGTTCAGCCCGGCTCGTGGTGGGCTCGCGCGCGGATCACCACGCGCTGGAAGAAGAGCTCGCGGCGTGGAAGGCGACTTCGCGCGCCGTGCTGTTCTCGACCGGCTACCAAGCGAACCTCTCGGTGCTCACGACCTTCGGTTACGAGGGCGTGACCGTGGTCTCGGACGAACTCAACCACGCGTCAATCATCGACGGTTGTCGGTTGTCGCGGGCAAAGGCCGCGGTCTATCGCCACGGCGACGTGGACCACGCGGCGTCGCTCCTGGGCGATCGGTCGATCGTGGTGACCGATGCTGTGTTCTCAATGGACGGCGACGTCGCACCGTTGGCAGCTCTTGACGCGCTGTGCCAACGGAGCGGAGCGCTGCTCGTAATCGACGAGGCGCACGCGGTGCTCGGACCTGAGTACGCACCGCAGTGCGCGCACCTTCGCGTGGGCACGCTGAGCAAGACCCTCGGCTCGCTCGGGGGCTTCGTGGCGGCGAGCGCGGCCTTCTGCGACCTCCTCATCAACCGGGCGCGTCCGTATATCTTCACCACCGCGTCCTCGCCCGCGGATACTGCGGCCGCACGCGCCGCGCTGGCCGTGGTGCGTTCGCCCGAAGGCGACGCGTTGGTGGAACGGCTGCGCGGCCACGTGGAGCGCGTGCGGCCGGGCCATCCGTCGCCCATCGTGCCGGTGATCCTCGGCGCCGAGCAGGCCGCGCTCGATGCGGCCGCGTTCATGGCCGAGCGCGGGTTCCTCGTACCGGCGATCCGGCCACCGACCGTCGCGCCGGGCACGTCGCGCCTGCGCGTCGCGCTCAGCGCCGCGCACACCGATGCGGAAATCGACGGACTGGTGAGGGCGCTGCGATGCCTCTAGGCGACCCAGCCGCGCGACCGCGGCCGAGGCGGGTAGTGGTTGTGGCCGGCACGGGCACAGAGGTCGGCAAGACCTTCGTGGGCGTGGCGGTGTGCAAGGAAGTCGCGGCCCAGCGCATGAGCGTGATCGCACGCAAGCCCGCGCAGAGCTACGAAGCCGACGACGTGTCCACCGACGCGTCCCTGCTTGCGGGCGCGACCGGCGAGGTGCCCGAAGGCGTGTGCCCACCGCATCGCTGGTATCCGATCCCGATGGCGCCACCAATGGCCGCCGCCGCGCTCGGACGCGACCCGTTCACGATCGCGGAGCTTGCGGCCGAGGTGGTGGCGTCGTATCAAGAGGCCGACGTCGTGTTGGTGGAAACGGCGGGCGGCGCGTGGTCACCCCAAGCGAGCGACGGCGCCCACGTCGGCGAGTTCGCTGACGCGCTCGACGCCGACGCCGTCCTGCTCGTGGCCGACGCCGGCCTCGGTGTCATCAACGCGGTGCGAGGCGCGCTGGCCG
>JBKJQZ010000211.1:0-12948 GCA_046594835.1 Acidimicrobiales bacterium
GTCGCTGATGGCCTTGAAAAACATGCCGTTGCTATCCGCGCACAGGCGCTGCTGCCACGGGTTGTACTTAGGCGCGAAATGCGTGTCGACGGGATAGCCCTCGGGCAGGTTGCGCACGGCTTGGCGCCGCAGCACCTTCTTCACCATCTCGGGACGCCAATGGCTCAGTTGGTACGTGGCCTGCGTGCCGAGAGCTCGAATCCAGCGCAGTACCGGCCCGCTGATGGAACTGGGCAGCAACCGGCGGGCGAGGTTTGCCAACGGGTCGATCGACGGCACCGCGGCCACGTAGGTAGGCGAACGCTGCAGCATCGTGACGTGTGCAGCTGTATCGGCGAGCGATGGGATCAGCGTGATCGCCGTGGCGCCGGAGCCGATCACCACAATCTTCTTGCCGGCGTGATCAAAGTCTTCGGGCCACTGCTGGGGGTGAACCACTTGGCCTGTGAAGCGGTCCCGGCCGGCGAACTCGGGCGTGTAGCCCTGGTCGTAGCGGTAGTAGCCGGTGCAGCTGAAGATGAAGCCAACGCTGAGTTGGAACGTCTCGTTCGTGTCGGTGCGCAGCGCGGTCACGAGCCAGTGCGCGTCGGCCGTGGACCAGTCGGCCTTCACGATCCGATGATTGAAGCGGATCTGGCTCTCGACGCCGGTCTCGCGTGCGGTGTCCTTGATGTAGTCGAGGATCTTGGAGCCATCCGCGATCGCTTGCTCGCCGTCCCAGGGACGAAACGAGTAGCCGAGCGTGAACATGTCGGAGTCCGAACGCAGGCCCGGATACTTGAACAGATCCCACGTGCCGCCGATCGCTTCGCGTGATTCGAAGATCGCGTACTCCGCCCACGGACAATCGTGCTGGATGAAGTAGCCGGCGCCGACGCCGGAGAGCCCGGCGCCGACGATCAGCACATCAAGGTGTTCGATCATTTACGCAGCGACGCCCGCGAGCTTGTCGTTAAGCGTGCCGTTCGTACCGAAGAGCTCTTCGCGCCACCTATCGACCAGGCCGGTCTGATCAGACTGGTTGGGGTGGAAGTCGGGACGGTTGTAGTCCTTGAGCTGCTCCCACACTTCCTTGCTCAACAGCGGCGACCTGCGCAGGTTCCTGAGGCTCTTGCGCAGACGGCCGGGCTTGTACGCAGCCTTGTCGAAGAGCAGCGAGACCAACACGTTGAAGGCGATGCCGACCGGGAAGCCAAAACGCAGGAAGTTCATCGTGAACACGCGTAGGCGTTCGCTGCCGCCTACGAGCTTGTAGACGTCGAAGGCAACGGCCTTGTGCTCGGCCTCTTCAAGCGCGTGCCAGAGGAACAGGTTCTTGACCGTCTCGTCGCCGAACATGTCGCGGGCTCCTGGGTTGGAGAGAATCAACTCGGCGAGCGTGGCGGTGAAGTGCTCGAGCGCGGCGGTCATGGCAAGGCTCGCCTTCTTGGGGGCGAACTTCCACCGTGCCGCGAGGCCCTTCTGAGTGAGCCACTCGACCTGCTTGGTCGGGTAGCCAAGCTCGGCGAAGTGGTCGTTCAACACGCGGTGTTCGCGGCCGTGCACCGATTCCTGACCGATGAAGCCACCCACCTGCTTCTTGAGCGCCGGGTCGGTGATCTGGTCGCGGAAGTGGCGCACCGACTTCACGAAGAAATCTTCGCCGTCGGGAAACACCGACGACAGCGCGGCGGCGAGGTGGCTGCCCACGAGGTCGCCGTCCTTCGCGAAGTGTTTTGGAACCGTCTTGATCGCGTCCTCAAAGCTCATCCGGCGGGTCGGGATCTGGAGGTCGGGGTTGCTGCTCTGCGTTGCTTCCATGCTGGCAACTGTAGAGCAATTGAGTGATTGAATCAATCCCTCAATTCTGGTATTCTTAACGCATGTCGACAGGGAGCAAGGGCGCGCAGACGCGCGAGACGATTCTGCGTGCGGCGATCACGCGCTTCGCCCGCGACGGCTACCGCACCACTTCGGTGGCCGACATCGCCCGCGAAGCTGGCGTCTCCGGCACGCTCGTGTACGCCTACTTCCCCAACAAGGAAGCGTTGTTCTTGGCCGCGATCGACGAAGACGCCGCCGGCCTAATTCAGATCGCGGTCGACCACCTGCACGACTTCATCGACCACGACAACAACTGGCGCGCCACGTTGCTGTTCGCACTCGTGCAGGCCATCGAGTTCCACCCGCTCGCGCAGCGCATCCTCGCCGGACTTGAGCCCGAGGTGACCGTGCGGGTTCTCGAGATCCCCGCGCTCGAGGAACTTCGCAAGGTCGTCGCCGAGCGCATCCGTTCCGAGCAGCTCGACGGCCGCGCCCGCCACGACATCGATCCGGTTGAGGTGGGCAGCGGGCTCGTGTCGATCTTCTTGTCGCTGCTGATGTCGGTCACCCAACTGGGGCCCGACGCCATCGCCACTTACGCAACCGGCGTGATGTCGGTGATGGAAGCCGCGCTTCTTCCGTCGCCTAAGTAAGTTCAGCGGCCATGAGCCGGGTGACATACGAATTCGACGGGACCATCGCGACCATCACGCTCGATGACGGCAAGGTCAACGCGCTCAGCCCCGATATGCAGGCCGAGATCAACGACGCCCTGGACAAGGCCGAGGCCGACAACGCAGTCGTCATCCTCACCGGCAACCAGAAGGTGCTGTCGGCTGGTTTCGACCTCAAAATCATCCAGACGCCCGGACCCGAGTCCACCGCCATGCTGCGCGGCGGCTTCTTGTTGAGCATGCGCCTTTTGTCGTTCCCGACGCCGGTGGTGATCGCGTGTTCCGGTCATGCGATGGCGATGGGCTTCTTTCTGCTTCTCTCGGGCGACTACCGCATCGGTATCGACGCGCCGGTGAAGCTCGTCCCGAACGAAGTATCGATCGGTATGCCGATGCCGTGGGCTGCGGTCGAAGTCACGCGTCACCGCCTCACCAAGAACGCGGCGCAACGCATGCTTTCGCTCGCCGAGCCGATCGCGCCGAGCGAGGCCGTCGCCGCCGGCGTGTTCGATCTCGTGGTCGCGCCCGATCAGCTCATGACCGCGGCGCGTGAAGCGGCCACACGCTTCGCCGCGCTCAACATGAACGCACACAAGATCACCAAGGAACGCGTGCGCGGCGACATGCTCGAGGCGATCCGCGCGGCCAACGACTTGGAGTTTCCCGCCGCGGACTAATCCCTGCGCCTGCCTCGGCCACGTCGAAACGGCGGGTAGGACGTGTTTTGCGCCATCAAAGTCCGGTGATTCGGGGCAAAACAGGGGGCGGATCGTCGGACCTTCGTGGCGCCAAACACGCAGGCGAGGAAACACCGCCAAGGATGCTGCGGGCCAAGGCGGTATCGCGGCGGCAACTCGGGCGAGCAGGTGCTCGACGGGCTCGAGCACCGGTTCGAGCGTGCGCTCGGCCGCCGCTTCGATTGCGTCGAGTCGTTCGTTGCCCGTGGCGCTGATGCGCGCGGGATGCGATGGGATCTAATCGCGTAGGGTGCGCGCATGGCTGACGCGCCGGTAATGCCCGGCATCATCTCGGCCGACTCGCATATCACCGAGCCGGCGAACACCTACGTCGACTACATCGATCCGGAGTGGCGCGACAAGGCGCCGAGGATGGTCGACGGTGGCGAGGACGTGGGTGACATCTTCGTTATCGACGGGATGAAAAAGCCGGTACCCATGGGGCTGGTGGCCGCAGCAGGGAAGCCACCCGAGGAGATCCGCATTCTCGGAGTGAGATTCGACACGTTGCACCGGGGCGGGTGGGACCCCGAGGCGCGTATGGCCGAGCAAACCGAAGACGGCGTAGCCGCCGAGGTCATCTACCCAACCGTCGGCATGGTGCTGTGCAACCACCGCGACTTTGATTACAAGCACGCCTGCTTCGAGGCCTACAACCGCTGGATCGCGCAGTACTGCGGCGCGCACCCCGACCGTCTAATCGGCTGCGGCCAGACCGCCATGCGTTCACCCGACGAAGGCATCGAAGACCTCAAGAACATCAAGACGCTCGGCTTGCGCGGGGTGATGATGCCGGGCGTCCCCGCGATGGAGGACTACGACTCCCCCATCTACGACCGGTTCTGGGAAGCGGCAATCGAACTCGAACTGCCGCTGTCGTTCCACATCCTCACCACGCGCGGAGAGAAGACGCGCGGCCCCGCGATGAGCACGTTTCTGTCAACGGTGCGCGGCTGTCAGGACATCATGGCGATGTTCGTGCTCGGCGGCGTGTTCGAGCGCCACCCTGACCTTCGGTTGGTGTGCGTCGAAGCCGACGCGGGCTGGGTGCCGCACTTCATGTACCGAATGGACCACGCCTTCAACCGTCACCGCTACTGGTTGCCGCCGGGCCAGCAGCTCTCGAAGCTGCCGAGCGAGTACTTCGCCGAGAACATCTACGTGACCTTCCAGGACGACTGGACCGCGTTCCGTTTCGCGGATTCGATGAACTCGAAGCGCCTCATGTGGGCCAACGACTTTCCGCACAGCGATTCCACGTGGCCATGGTCGCAGAAGCTGCTGGCGGAGCACACCGCGCAACTCACCGACGAGCAGCGGGTCGACATCCTGTCGAACAACGTCGCGGAGCTCTACAAGCTCGACACGTCAACGCTCATGGGGGTGTAGGAAATGGCTGACTACGACATCGTCATTCGTGGAGGAACGGTGATCGACGGGACGGGAGCCGCGGCACGCTCCGCGGACGTCGCGGTGCACGACGGCGTGATCGTTTCGGTGGGGAAGGTCCACGAGCCCGGCGTGCAGGAGATCGACGCCGACGGCGCGCTGGTGACGCCGGGCTTTGTCGACATTCACACGCACTACGACGGCCAGGCCATGTGGGACGAACGACTACAGCCCTCGTCGCTGCACGGTGTGACCACGGTCGTGATGACCAACTGCGGCGTCGGATTCGCGCCCGTGCGTCCCCAAGACCGCGATCGCCTCGTTGAGTTGATGGAAGGCGTCGAAGACATCCCCGGCACCGCGATCCACGAAGGCCTCTCGTGGGAGTGGGAGTCCTTCGGCGAATACCTCGACGCACTTGAGACGCGCCGCCACGACATCGACTTCGCAGCTCAGGTACCGCACGGTCCACTGCGTCTGTTCGTGATGGGCGATCGCGGCGCCCGCGGCGAGGAGGCAACGCTCGACGAGGTCGCCGAGATGGGCCGCCTCGCGGCCGAGGCCGTTGACGCGGGCGCGCTCGGCTTCACCACGTCGCGCACGCGTAATCACCGCACCGTGAAGGGCGAGCCCACACCAACGCTCAAGGCGCCGCGCTCGGAACTCGTCGGCATCGCATCCGCGTTAGGCGCGCTCGGCAAGGGCGTGCTGCAAGTGGTGTCGGACTTCCTCGACGTCGACGACGAGTTCGGCACCGTGCGCGCCATGGCCGAGGAGTCGGGCCGCCCGATCTCGATCTCGCTCGCGCAGAACGGCTTCATGCCCGACCAGTGGCAGACCCTGCTCGACCTGCTCGCCCAGGGCAACGCCGATGGGTTGGAGATGCGCGGCCAGGTCGCGCCGCGGCCCGTCGGCCTCCTGCTCGGATTACAGGCGTCGATGAACCCGTTCCTCGGCAACCCGGCCTACATGGAGGTCGCGTCGCTACCGCTCGCCGAGCGCGTAGTCGCGCTGCGCGCCGATGCGCGACGCGAAGCGATCCTCGTCGCGGCCGACGGGCACAACGGCATCTTCGGCTTCGATCGCATCTTCGTGCTCGGCGATCCACCCGACTACGAACCCAAGGCCGAGAACTCGATCGCTGCACACGCAGCACGCGCGGGCGTGACCGAACACGAGATGGCCTACTCGCTGCTGCTCGAGGACGACGGGCGTGCGCTGCTGTACACGCCATTCCTCAACTACGCAGGCGGCAACCTCGACGCCGTGCGCGCGATGCTCGCCCACCCCAACACGGTCCCGGGCCTCGGCGATGGCGGCGCACACGTGGGCACGATCTGCGACGCGTCCTTCGTCACCACGCTGCTCACGCTGTGGGGCCGCGACCGCACCGAGGGCCGCTTCGAACTGCCGTACCTCGTGCAGCAGCACTGCCGCGACACCGCGCAGACCGTCGGCCTGTTCGATCGTGGCGTGCTTGCGCCGGGATACAAGGCCGACATCAATGTCATCGACTTCGACAACCTGCGTCTGTCGCCACCCGAGATACACCACGACCTACCGGCGGGTGGCCGTCGGCTGCTGCAACCGGTCACGGGTTACAAACACACGATCGTGAACGGCGTCGAGACCTACCGCGACGGTGTTGCCCTAGGCCCGCTCCCGGGCAAGCTCGTCCGCGGCGCCCAACTCGCTCCTGCGTAGAGCCGGCACGCCGGCGCGCCTCTGAACCGACATAAAACCGCGCCCGGCAGCCCAAACTTGTCGGTTCGGGGCGCGACGACGTACTCGGGGCGCGTTACTCGGGCAGGTTGTCGAACGCGGTCGGGTACACGACCGCGCCCTTCATCGGCTCGTAGTGCGTGAGGCGGCGCAGTTGCGCTGCCTCACGGGGCGCCCATTCCGGCAAGTCCATCGTGATGCCGAGCGGCGCGCTCGGCTCGAAGCCGACGCGGCCGTAGTACAGCGGGTTGCCCTGGACAACGACGAAGGGTTCGCCGCGGTCGTCGCACACCGCACAGATCGCGTGGAGTAGCGCGGTGCCGACGCCGGTGCGCTGCCGCTCGGGCACAACCGCGAGCGGCGCGAGGCTCGCGATGTCTTGACGCCAGTCGGCGTCGTCGAGCCACGCAGTCGTGACCATCACGTGTCCGATGATCCCGTCGCGCTTTGACTCAGCCACGAGCGACAAGCCCGGCCGGTAGTTAGGCGAGTCGTACAGCCGCTCGACCAGCACGCGCTCGGCGGGTTTGCCGAACGCGGCCTCGACAACTTCGAGGATGCGCGGTCGGTCGTCGTCACGTTCGGGCCTCACGATCACGGCGCGAAACCTACGCTGCGCGCCGTGAGCTTCATCGAGGAATTACGCGCCTTCATCGACGCGCATACGCCCGTCACCGATAACCCCGGTTTCGTGCGCGCCCTGGGCGAAGCGGGATGGGTCGCGCCGCACTGGCCCGTCCCCCACGGTGGCCGCGGGCTCACCGAGGCGGAGGCGTTGCAGGTGTACGCCGAGCTCGACGAACGCGAACTACCACGCCAGCCGCGAGGCTCGGGCTTCGTGCTTGCCGCGCTGACGATCATGCAGTGGTCATCGGAGGAGACCAAGCGGCGCTTCTTGCCACCGATCGCGTCGGGTGAGGAGCGGTGGTGCCAACTCTTCAGCGAGCCAGGCGCCGGCAGCGACCTCGCTTCGCTTGCCACGACGGCGGTGCGCGACGGCGACGAGTGGATCGTCAACGGGCAGAAGGTATGGACCACCTACGGCCACGAATCGGAGATGGCGATGCTGCTGGCGCGCACTGATCCGTCGGCCGCCAAGCACGCTGGCATCACCTACTTCGGTCTCGACATGGGCGCGCCAGGTGTGGAGATCCGCCCGCTCGTGCAGATGACGGGCGAGTTCGAGTTCAACGAGGTGTTCCTCACCGATGTGCGCGTGCCGGACTTGTTCCGCATCTCACCGGTGAACGACGGATGGGGCGCGACCCAGACCACGCTCGGCGCCGAGCGCTTCGCGCTCTCGGGCGTGCGCAAGAAGAAGAAGGCGTCGGACGAGATCCTCGGCGGTAAGACCATCGGCGATCTCATCGGGTTGGCACGATCGCTCGGGGACGCGCTGAGCGTGCCGCAGCGCGACAAGATCGCGCAGTCCTACATCGAGGCGCGGGTGCTGGAGTGGACCGCCGCGCGTCGGATCCACGGTTCGGCGACGAAGATCATCAAGGCGCTCACCAACCAGCGTCTGCAAGTGGTCGCGATGGAGCTGCTCGGCGTGGGCGGTGTCGCGTGGCGTGACGGCGACCTCGAGATCCCAGGCTACGTCCGCGAACTACTGCACACGCGGGCAAATTCGATCGAGGGCGGGACTTCGGAGATTCAGCGCAACATCGTGGGCGAGCGAGTGCTCGGTCTGCCGCGTGAACCGGACCCCTTCAAGGGTTCGCCGTGGAAAGACGTCCCCCGCTCGTGAGCGAGCTAGCGAACCTGTGCATCGATTCGCGGGACGGGTTGCGGCAGCGGTAAGCACGACGACCAGGGCGCGGACGGACTACGCGCGGCCGCGGGCTATCCAGGCTTCGCGGGGTAGTTCGACGGGGCCGTCGCCGAAGTTGTCGCGGGCGCGTGCGACGACGAAGTCCTTGAGCGCCGACTGCTGGTCGTCGGTCAACGAGGCGAGCGTGGCGCGCGACGGCGGAGTATCGAAGGCCTCGCGCACGGCGTCGGGCGACGGGAAACTCGAGGGCCGACACGGCAACGTGTCGATCTGCACGTCGTTCCACGTCGCCTTCTCGAGCGCGACGCGCAGCACGTCGACCGACGCCCACCGCAGGTTCGACCGCGGTGGTACGCGGAAGCCAAGCGTCGCCTCGTAACCGTCGGGCAATAGCGAGTTCCAGCCGTTGCTCGCTTCGATGGTCCACGCCGTGATCATCAGCGGACCCCCGCCGGTGGTGACGCGCGACATCTCCCGTAACGCGGCGTCGACGTCGGGGCAATAGATGACCCCGAAGCTCGACACGCACGCGTGCGCGGCGCGGCGCGGCAACGCGATCGACTCGCCGCTCGCGACCATGCCGGTGACGCTCGCGCCGAATCCGGCTTCGTCGACCCGCTCCTTCATGCGCACGACCATCGCCGCGCTCACATCGACACCGACCACCTGCGCGCCGCGTTCAGCCATCGCCATGGTGACCACACCCGGACCACAGCCCACGTCGACCACGACAAAGCCGCGGCCCCGCGGGTTCACCCAGTCGACGAAGTGGGGCACAAAGTACGCAGTGATGTCTTCGAACTTGGTCTCGTAATCAGCCGCGTAGTCGTCCCAGTCTTCAGCCATGCGCCGCCAACTTATCGACCGCCGCGGTGATCGCCGCGGGCATGCCGACGTCGCCCACCGAGTGCCCGGCAGAGTCCACGATCACGAGTTCGGCCCCAGGCCACAGCCGGTGCAGTTCGAGCGCACCGGCGAGCGGGCACTGAAGGTCTTCGCGGCCATTGATGATCACGCCGGCGACCGATTGCAGTCGCTCCAAGTGATGTGGCCGCATGAGTTGGTCGCTCGCGGCCAAGAGATCACCGGTGAAGTAGTGGGTACAGATGCGCGCCCGAGCCAGCTGGAACGACGGGTCACACCAGTGGGCCGGAAGCGGCGACGGGGTGACCGACGCCGTGTGCCAATCCCACTCCGTCCACCGCCGCGCGAACTCGGCGCGCACATCCGCGTCGGTGTCGTTCACGCGTTGGCGATACGCGGGCACCACGAAGGCGCGCTCCTCGGGCGACAGGCCGGAGGTGAAGCGCTCCCACTGCTCGGGGAACATCGGCGCCAGCGACTGGTACAACCAGTCGATCTCCGACTTCCGACCAAGTGCGACGCCCGCCACCACTAGGCCAAGGACTCGATCGGGGTTCGCCTCTGCGTAAGCAAGCCCGAGCGTCGAGCCGAACGACATGCCGAACACCAACCAGCGCTCGATACCGAGCTCAGTGCGCAGTCGTTCGATGTCGCCCAGCAGGTCGGCCATCGCGTTGTAGTCAAAGCCGACCGACGGATCCGACGCGTGCGGCGTCGACCGACCACACCCGCGCTGATCGAACTGCACGATGCGGTAGCGCGACGCGTCGAAGAACGTGCGATGAAACGGCGATAGCCCCGAGCCCGGACCGCCGTGCAAGATCACGAGCGGCACTCCAACCGGGTTGCCGTACTCCTCCCAATGCAGGAGTTGCCCGTCCCCAACGTCGAGCAGTCCCTCCACCGGCTAGGTCGCCTGAATGCGATGCACCGCGCGCGCGAACAAACCCAGAGTCGACGCGTGGAGCATGTCGCCGATCGCCTTCGGGGCCTTACCGGCGAAGGCCCGGGCGTGGGTGCCCTCAAGCACGATGCCAAGCTTGAAGCACGCCATCACCTCGTACCAAGCAATGGCCGACAGGTCACGCGTCGAGCGTTGCGCGTAACGCGCCACCAGCTCGGCGGGCGACGGGAGGCCATCGCCCAGGTTGCCCCCGATGCTGAACTGACCCGGGGCCGGCCACGTTGCGAGCAGCCAGCCGAGGTCGAGGAGGGGGTCGCCGATGGTCGACATCTCCCAGTCCACGACGGCCGCGACGTCGGGCGAGTCGTACCGGAACATCATGTTGGACAGGTGGTAGTCGCCGTGTGAGATGCCGGCGCGAAAAGACGACGCCGGCAGGTTCGCTTCGAGCCACTTGGCAACGCCGTCGAGGCCGGGGATATCCGGCCCCGGGTAGCCGTCGTGCTTCGCGTAGCCTTCGAGCTCACTGAGCCAACGCGGCACCTGGCGTTCGAGGAACCCGTCGGGCTTACCCATGCCGTCGAGGCCGACCGCGATGTGGTCGACCGCCCCCAGCGCGGCAATCGCGTCGACCGCAGAAAGCCCCATCGCATGACGCACCTCGGCCGAGCCCGCGTGCAACGCCGGTAACTCGACGGACGGGTTAAAGCCGTCGACGGGCTCCATCAAATAGAACACGCCGTCGCCGAGCACCCCCTCCTCCGCGCAGCCCGCGATGAACCCAGGGTGCGGCACGTCCGTTTCAGCGAGCGCGGCTAGGACGCGCATCTCCTGACGGATCTGGTCGTTGCTGCGCGGCCGCAGGTGCCACGGCCCGCGACGGAACACGAACCCACGTCCGTCACGGGTGAAGCGAACCATCACGTTTTGGGTGCCGCCTGCGAGAGGCGTCAGGTTCTCGATCGGCGCGTCCGCACCAAGGCCCTGGGTATCCATCCACGCGCTGAGCGCGCCGAGGTCGATCTTGTCGGCTTCGATCTGCTCGGTCGCCATGGGCGCGCCTTAGAGACCCTTGCGCGCGATCCGTTCGAGGATGCCGAGCGTTGCGCGCAGGGCGGAGTCCGGGATGATCGGGAAGCGTTCTTTCCAGTCGTCTTGTAGCAGCGACCAGTCGTAGTAGCTGGTGACAATGGAGCCGCCGTCTTCACCGGGCTCGATGCGGTAGCCGTAGTAGTGCTTGAGACCGAGCGCGTTGTCGCCGAGGTCCCAGGCGAGCTCCTTGTCCTTCTCGAAGGTGATGATGCGCACGGTCACGTCGTACTTGCCCATCGGGAAGTCGTTGAGCGATTCGCGGTCCATGTGGATCACGAACGTGTCGCCGACCTTCTCGGCGGGCTCACCGGTGAAGTCCTGCAGCATTCCGGACGCGTCGATGGCGACATGCCCAGCCGGGCTACGGACAATGTCGAAGATCACCGAAGGCGGCGCGGTCATCGGGCGGGTTACTTCCATGCGGTCTTTGAGAAAGTTGGTGTCAGGCATACGAGCCGCATCTAAGCAGAGAAGTCGTAGTGTCCGCGGCTATGCCTGAGACAACGCACCGCGACACGATCAACGCCCCAGCCCAGGATGTCTACGCGCTCTTCAGCGCGTTCGGCGACAACCGCTGGATGGGAGTGGAGATGACAGTGGAGGGCGAAGGCGTCGGCGCGGTGCGCAAGGTCACCCTGCCGACGGGCGTGGCCACCGAAGTATGCGAGGTGCTCGACCCTGTAACCCACACGATGCAGTACGGCCTCACGAGCGGCAACCCGTTCCCGTGCACCGACTACCACGGGTGCATCCAGGTCGAACCCGTCGACGACGAGTCGTGCGCACTTACGTGGTCATCTACCTACGAAGCCGACAACCCCGACCTGGTCAACGAGCAACTCACGGCGTTTCTGTCCCGCGCCGCGCGCGCCCTCAAGCGTTACGCCGAGAACAACCGCCCCTAGACGCGAACTGGTCCCAGGAGGTGTCGGAAAACGCCCTCTCCTGGGACCAGTTCGGAAATAGTGCGAGTTATTTGGGGGCGAAGCGTGTGCCGGCGTCGAGGCGCAGGCACTGACCGTTCAGCATCGCGTTCTCCACGATGGCGACGGCGAGCTTGCCGTACTCCTCGGGGCGACCGAGGCGCTTGGGGAACGCAGCGTCCTTGGTGAGGACGTCGGCGAACTCCTGCGGGATGCCCGCGGTGAGACCCGTCGCGAACAGCGACGGCGCGATCGCAAGGCAGCGGATACCGAGACCGCCGAGGTCCCGGGCGATCGTGAGGCACATGCCGGCGATGGCGGCCTTCGACGCCGTGTACGCGACCTGGCCGATCTGGCCTTCGAACGCGGCGATCGACGCAGTGTTGATGATGACGCCGCGCTCGTCGTCCTCGGGCTCGTTGTGGCTCATGAGCTCAGCCGACAAACGCGTGAGGTTGAAGGTTGCGATGAGGTTCAGCTCGATGAGGAAGCGGAAGTCCTTCAGCGGGAAGGGCCCGTCTTTGCTCAGTGTGCGACGGGCGTTCCCGGTGCCGGTCGTGTTGACCATGATGTGCAGGCCACCCATGTCGGCCTTGATCGCAGCGAAGGTCGCGTCGACGGCGTCCTCGTCCATGACGTTCAGCTCGTAAAACGGGCCGCCCAGTTCCTTGGCCGCGGCGGCGCCGGTCTCGGCGTTCAGGTCGACGATCGCAACCTCCGCGCCCTTCTCCTTGAGCATCTTCGCAGTGGCATTCGCCATGCCCGAAGCGCCGCCGAACACGACAGCCTTTTTGCCCTTAATTTCCATTGCAGAACTCCCTTGTGCACGATTCGTTTCGACGGACCATACTCTCTGGTATGTCGATCGCACTTACCGAAGATCACCGCGCCCTCGCGGAGACCGCTTCTGACTTCCTGACCAACCGGAAGTCCCGCGCCATCGCCCGCGAGCTTGTCAACGGCGCCGAAGATGGCCTGCCCGCGTTCTGGGGCGAGCTCGTCAGCCTGGGCTGGCCCGGCCTGCACCTGCCCGAGGAGTACGGCGGCTCGGGTTACGGCCTGCTCG
>JBKJQZ010000270.1:0-12344 GCA_046594835.1 Acidimicrobiales bacterium
TGGCGACCGCGATAGCGATGATGGCGTACACGGAGCTCTCAAGACCCGACGCGGTACCGGAAAGGACCGTGGTCGCGGGGCCGGTGCGAGCCGATCGGGCGATCTCTTGCACCGGGCCGTAGTGGGTGCCGGTGAAGTACTCGGTAAGGCGGCTAACGCCCTGGGCGAGCACGATGCCGATGAGAACGGCGAAGAAGCACTTCCAACCAATGTTGTTGGTCTCGCCGCTGAGGTTCTCGTTCCCGATGTAGCCAAGCGCGAGGGCCAGCGTGCCGATGATCGTGATGACCGATGCGGTCAAGAAGCCGCGGTTGATCGGCTTGAGCGCGTCGGTTTCGCCTTCCTTGGCCTTCACGGCGTAGACGCCGGCGATCGAGGCCACAACGCCGATGGCGCGAGCGGCAAGCGGGAACACAAGGCCGAGGGCCGGGTTCATGTCGACGGACTTGAACGCGGCGACGCCGAGGATGATCGAGGCGACCAGGGTGACTTCGTAGGACTCGAACAGGTCGGCGGCCATGCCGGCGCAGTCGCCCACGTTGTCGCCCACATTGTCGGCGATAGTGGCGGGGTTGCGGGGGTCGTCTTCGGGGATTCCGGCCTCGACCTTGCCGACTAGGTCGGCACCGACGTCAGCGGCCTTGGTGAAGATGCCGCCGCCGACGCGCAGGAACAGCGCGAGCAGCGAACCACCGAAACCGAAGCCGATGAGGACCGCTGAGCTGGTGTTCTGGAAGATCGCGATGATGATCGTGGCGCCGAGAAGACCCAGGCCGACGGTGAACATGCCCGCCACACCGCCGGTACGGAACGCCACCTTCAGCGCGGCGCTCATCGAGCCGTCCTTCGCTGCGGCCGCGGTGCGCACGTTGCCCCGGGTGGCGAGCGTCATGCCGATGTAGCCGGCCAGACCCGATGCGACGCCACCAAGCACGAACGCGATGGTTCGGAACCCGGCGGACTGAGCGAAGCTCAGCGCAGTGGAGCCGTCGGGCTTGAGGACCTCCGTGGAGGTGAAGAACACGACCGCGGCGACCGGGATCAAAATGAACCCGATCGTGCGGAACTGACGCTTGAGATACGCCAGGGCGCCCTCTTGGATAGCGGTCGCGATCTCGATCATCTTCGGGGTGCCCTGATCGGCGGCGAGGACGCCGCGCATCAAGATGAAACCCGTGAGGATGGCGAGGATCGCCGCTGCGCCCGAGAGGGCCAGTACGAGGAATTCTCCACCCTGGAGGGTGAAGGCCTGGTACCCGCCTTCGGCGGCAAGAAGCGGATTCATGCCGTTTCCTTTCTGTTGCTTTTTCTAGTGGTAGGAGTGACTTCGTCACGAGTGACGAAGATCTGGCGAGCAATGCGCTCACCAACCGTGCGGTCCTGTCCGTCGACAACGAGGACGAGAGGACCATCGAATGGGTGCTTCTCCCGGACGCGCACACGCACGCCGGGCCGGAGACCGAGGGTGTCGAGAAACGCCACCACGGCCGGGTCGGTGGAACCGGGAACGGCCACGACGGCTTCGTCGCCCGGTTCGAGGGCATAGAGCGGAGGCAACACCGGGATGTCGGCGGTCTGGGGCTCGGGAATAGGAAAGCCGTGCGGGCAGGTGGCAGGGCGGTCAAGGGCCAAGTACAGGCGGTCCTCAACCTCCTGGGGCAGGTCGTGCTCAAAGCTGCCTGCGAGGCGGTCTGCTTCGTTCCAGGCGTAACCGAGCATGTCGGAGAGGAAACGCTCCACGATGCGGTGACGACGGATCGCGCTCACGGCCGCATGGCGACCGGCGTCGGTGAGCTCCACGCCGCGGTAGGGCTTGTGGTCGAGCAGTCCGCGGTCAGCCAACTTCTTGACCGTCGCAGTGACGGTCCCGGGCGCGACACCCAGGGCGTCAGCGAGTACGCCTGTGTGCGCGTCGGGCGCGTCCCGGGTAGCCCGATAGATGGCTTTGAGGGTCTCGCGCTCGGACTGCGTCAGATCAGACTTGGTGAGATCGGCATCCATTTTTACCGTTGCGGACTTTAGTTTTCAGCAAGCAAAAAGTTCAACTACTGAGGCGAAGAATCTGCACCAACGGGTTTCGTCGTCTGTTTTGTGACGTGATACGGAACGGACGCGACCACGGTGTTCTCGCGCCGTAGCAATGCCAACTTGATGGCGAGGGCGCTTTGGTTGTGGAGCACTTGTTCGTACCAGTGCTCAACGACGAACTCAGGCACGATCACGGTGGTTGTGGCGTCGCCCCAGCGGTCGTCGAGTTCGTCTAGGTAGTCGACCACCGCGTCGACCAGATCGCGGTAGGGCGAGTGCACGATTTCGAGCGGCACGTCGATGCCAAAATCGCGCCACTGCTGTTCAATGGCGGTCGTGTCGTCGTCCTCGTAGGCAACGTAGACAGCTGCGAGATGATTCGGACGCATCGATTTCGCGTACCGCAGCGCTTTGAGCACGCCTTTGTGCACGCGTCCGACAAGCACGACAACGGTGCTGTCGTCCGCCTCCGGCTTGACCTCGAGCGGCGTGATGGCCAGCGCCGCAGTGACCCGCTGGTAGTGGTTCCTTATGGCTGCGAACACCAACATGATCAGTGGCACAACCACCAAGGGCACCCATGCGCCACTCGTGAACTTCGTGATAGCCACGATCAGCAGCACGACAAAGGTTGCGACGGCGCCAACGGCGTTGATCGCCACTCCCCGCTGCCACGCCACCTCACGTTCCTTTAGGTGATGGCGAACCATTCCCATCTGGCTAAGCGTGAAGCTGGTGAACACACCCACTGCGTACAGCGGGATTAGGGCGTTGGTCTTGCCACCAAACGCAACGAGCAATACGCCCGCCGCACCGGCCAAGAACAGGATGCCGTTGGAGAACACGAGTCGATCCCCGCGGGTGGCGAACTGGCGGGGCAGGTACCCATCGGCCGCGATGATCGACGAGAGCCTCGGGAAGTCCGCGTATGCGGTGTTCGCGGCCAAGGTGAGAATCGCGGCGGTGGCGAACTGCAGCAGCACGTAGAACGGCCCGGAACCAAGGACCGCCCGACCCATCTGGGAAAACACGGTCTCGTCATGGCTCGGGTAGGGCTCGAGGTGATGGGCCAGGACTGCGGTACCGAAGAAGAGCACACCGAGGATCACGCCCATCCACACAAGGGTTGTTGCCGCGTTCTTCGACTCAGGTTTGTTGAACGCAGGCACACCGTTGCTGATCGCCTCGACGCCGGTCAGAGCGACCGCACCGGAGGAGAACCCCTTCAAGATCAGGAACAACCCGAGGTTGCCACCCGAAAATCGGGCTCCTTCGAAGGCTTCTTTGTTGAACGGCACCGGGTTGATGTGACCGAAGTACACCTTGTAGAGGCCGAGGCCGACCATCACGGTAAGGACCACGATGTACACGTAGGTCGGTGCCGCGAAGATCCGACCGGACTCCTTGATGCCGCGCAGGTTCGCAGTGGTGATCAGCACGATGAGACCGAGGCCGAGCACCACCCTTTGATCGGCGACCCCACGAAACGCTGGGATCGACACAATCGCAGCGACGCCGGCCGAGATTGAAACCGCCACGGTGAGGATGTAATCGACCAGCAATGACGCGCCCGCGAGCATCGACGGGACCTCGCCAAGGTTCTCCCGACTGACGACGTAGGAGCCGCCGCCCGAGGGGTACGCAAAGATCGTCTGGCGATAACTCGTGACGACGATTGCGAGCAATAGCGCCACGGCGATGCCAATGGGCACAAGCGTTGAAAGCCCGAGCGTGAGGCGCGACGCGCCGACTGCGACGACGAACAGAACCTCTTCGGCTGCGTACGCGGTGGACGAGATTGCGTCCGACGAAAACACCGCTAAGGCGATGACTTTGGGGATGCGTTGGTGTTCCTGCTCGCTCGTCGCGAGAGGGCGGCCCACCAGCAGCCGCTTGAGTATCGAGGCCATTAGCCCGAAACGTTACGACCGGTCGGCGAAGTTTGGCGAACTCGCGCCGCCGTAGCGATCCAGCGCCGTGTTCCGATTGGCAGATTGCGCTCCGAGCGAGTCAAATACCGCAGATGCACGTCATCGTCGTGGGCTGTGGGCGCCTCGGGTCCGAGCTCGCCATCGAGTTGGATCGCACCGGTCACTCCGTGGCCGTCGTCGACAAGAACCGTCTCGCGTTCCAGCGCTACCTGCCGGATCGCTGGAGCGGGCGCGCCGTACTCGGCTTCGGCTTCGATCGCGACGCCCTTGAGCAGGCCGACATCAAGAGCGCGGACGCCGTTGCTGCGGTCACCGGCGGCGACAACTCGAACATCATGACAGCGCGCATCGCGCGCGAGACCTACGAGGTCGCCAACGTCGTGGCCCGCATCCAGGACCCCCGCCGTGCTGCGATTTATCAGCGCCTCGGCATCGCCACCGTCGCCTCGGTGGCGTGGGCCGCCGATCAGGTGATGCGTCGCCTCAACCCCGACGCCCATACGGTCGAATGGACCGAAACAAACGGCGCGATCGCCCTCGTCGAGGTATCGCTGCCTCACGGGTGGGCCGGCAAGCAGTTGGCGCCCCTCACAGACGGCGACCGTCATCGACTCGTCGCCATCTCCCGCGGTGGCGCCGCCCGCCTTAGCGTCGAGGGCGCCATCGGTCAGGAAGGCGACATTCTTCACCTGATGGTCCAGCGCGACGCGCGCGCTGATCTCGACACGTTGCTCGGCCACGGCCCGGAAGGAGCGCACTGATGCGCGTTGCCATCGCCGGCGCAGGAAACGTCGGCACTTACATCGCGCAGGACCTGCGTAAGGACGGCCACGAGGTACTGCTCATCGAGCAAAACCTCGACATCGTGAATCGCCTCCGCGACACCCTCGATGTCACGTGGTTCGCCGGCGACGCGTGCGAGGTCTCAAACCTGCACGCAGCCGGCCTCGAAGGCGTCGAAGTGATGGTCGCAGCAACCGGCGACGACGAGGACAACCTCGTGGTGTCGCTACTGGCGAAGCAAGAGTTCGCCGTACCCCGCGTTGTAGCCCGGGTGAACCACCCGAAGAACCACTGGCTTTTCAACGAGACCTGGGGCGTCGACGTCGCCGTGTCCACGCCGCACCTGCTCACGGCGCTGGTCGAAGAAGCGGTATCGGTCGGCTCACTCGTGCGCCTGCTCACCTTCGAAGGCGGCGGCGCTCGTCTCGTCGAGATGACGCTCGCGTCGGACACGCCGGCGGCAGGCAGGATCGTTTCCGATCTCGGTGTACCGCGCGACGCGAGCCTCGTGGCGGTCGTACGAGACGGCCACGTGGTGGTCCCCCGCGGCGACACGATGCTCCAGATTGGCGACGAAGTTCTCGCGCTGGTTACGAGCGACGAGTCCGAAAGCCAGCTGCAGGTCATCCTCGCGGCGGCCAAGCCCGTCCTTTAAGCCGAAGCCTCAGCCCAGGAGTTCATACTCGGGGTTCAGCAACTTCAGGCGGCCCTGGTTTCCGGTGGGCGCGCCGCGGCCTGCGACCGTGAGGCGGCGGCCGGTACGAATTCCGGGCATGCGACGGCGGCCCGTCCACATGGCCACCACGGCACCGGAGCCGTCCTTGATCGTGGCCTCGAGCCAAGGCGAGCCGTCGGCGCGAGGCACGATTCGTACGCTTGTGATCTCACCGACGATCGTCGCGTACTGACGGGGCTGCACCTCGGCGATGGGCACGACGCCCGCGACCGATGAGCAGAAGTCGGCGAGCTTGACTCGGTCCTGGTCCGCAACCGTCGTTCGCAGCTTCTTGAAGAGACTTGCCATCACTGGAAAGGCTACGCCGCCGCCGCGACCCGCCGACGATTCGCCAGCCGCCACAGGCCGTAGCCGAGGCCAGCGAGCGCCCCAGCCGGCAGGGCGTAGCCCACGACGACAATCGCTCCTCCCAGCACCTCCAGTGTGGCGCCCATCGCTTTCTCAACCGCACTAACCAACAGCGGATCCGACTTGGGCTCGCCCACCACGCCGCCGGGGCCCACCACCGCCACGGTGATCGTCGCAAGATCGGCCTGATCGGTGAGGTTCTTCTGCTGCCCCGCGAGCTGTTCGATCTGCGTACGTACCTCTGCTACCGCTTGGGCGACCTGCAGTGTCTCGCCGACCGTGTTTGCCTTCGCCATGAGGGCGTTCAGGGCGCTCTCCTGGGCCCGCAACGAACGCAGGCGGGCGTCGAGGTCCACGAGCGTGTTGCTCACGTCCTGGCCGCCCAGCGACTCGTTGGACACCGAGCCGAGGCTGCGCAGTTCGCCCAACGCCGCGTCGTAGGCGGCGACGGGCACCCGCAGTGTCAAGGTTGAGGACGCGTGCGCACCCGTCTGCGTGTCTGTGCTCGAAACGAAGCCACCATGGCGCTCGGCGATTGTGTTCGCCTGCCGCGCCGCGTTGGCCACCGAGGCTGCCTTGGTTACCGACACCGTCAGCGACGCCGTTTTCACCACACGGGGTCCGCCCGGAACGAGCGCAGCCGGACGAGCGACATTTCCCTCGGCGGCGAGGGCGTCGGTAGAAGCCGCCCCGCCACCCGCGCCGCCCGCAGCGGCGCCCGCCGCATCGCGCGCAACCGCCGGCGCTCCGAACGCAGCCGAATAATTGGCCTTCCGAGACGGCGCGGTACCGCCGTCAACCAGTGCGACCCCCGCACCGGCCACCAGAACCAACGCAGCCGCACCAACCAGAACCTGAGACCTTCGCATCGCCACCCTCCTTTGGGTGGAGGTTTGACGGCGAGCGCGGCGCGCTGGTTCCGCTAGTCCGAAATTGTTTCGAGCGGCAACGCGTCTACCTGCTGCTTGAACCACAGCACGTGGACCAGCAACGCCGTCATCAGCGAACCCGCGCCGATGAACTTCACCCAGTCCTCATTCGGCGCTGGCACGCTCGCGCCACCAATCGTGATGAGTGAGTTGTCGTTGCGCCCTGAGTCGAGCGGCTTCTCCGACGCGTCGTACGGCAACTCGCCGTCGTAGGTGCCTTCATCGACCGCCCCACCGTTGGCGGAGGACTTGCCGTTGCCACCGAGCAGGCCGCCGAACTGCGACAGGTCGACGTCGCCTCCCGGAGCGAAGCCGCCCGAGTTGCGCGGCGCGGTCTTACCCGTCGCAGTTGTGGTCTTGGTACCGCCGCTGGTAGATCCACCGCCGGTCGAACCGCCACCCGTCGAACCGCCGCCGGTCGAACCGCCGCCAGTCGAGCCGCCGCCACTCGGTTTCTTGATCGTGGTGGAGGTAGTGGTGGTCGCGCCCGGGCTACGCACCGTGACAGCCGCGCTGTATGACGAGGGCTCGCCTGGGATCCCTCGCCGGCACGCCTCGTCATTCGAAGCCGACGCACACGTGCGCGCCCGGCGCACTGCGACTACTTGGTATCGGTAGCCGCCCGGCGGCTTGCCGGCGAGGCTCTCGCGATAAGTCGGCTTGGTCGAGGCAGGAACCTCGCCGACCTTTGCCGGGTTGGCGTTGTTGTACGAGCGGAATACGGCGTAGCCGTCGATGTCAGGCTCGACATTTGGTTTCCACGTAACGGTGACTTGCGCGTTGTCGTCCATGCCCGCGGCGACGCCAGTGGCCTTTGCCGGTGCGATCTCGATGCTGAACGAGCGAGTGACGATATTGGTCTGATCGTTCGACCCACCAAAGCCGCCCGAGCGACCCGTGCCCGTGACGGTGACGGTGTACTTGCCGTTGTACTTGGGCTTGGGCGTCCAGCTGTAGGTGATGCTTGCTCCGCCGCCACTGAAGATGGTGCCGCTGCCGCCAGGCGGGTAGCTCTGCGTAGCGTTCTCCGAGGAGAAGCCGTCGTTGCTTGAGAGCGCAACGCTGGCGCTACGCAACTCCGGGCTGGGCCCGTCCTGCGTGATCGAGCCGTTGATCGTCGGATACGCGTCGTAGGCCGCGTCGGCACCAGGCGAGTTGATTACGACGCTGGGCGCGGCGGCAAGCGCTGGACCCGCACCAAAGACCCCAAGAAACAGCACGGCGGCGGCGCCGGCGACGCCGACGATGCGAACGAACTTCACGCGCCGATTGCTCCTGAAACAAGGGTGGCCCGAATGATGAGGCGTTGCCGTGCGGAACCCTTCGGATGACACGTCGTAAGTGTGAGGTTTCTTTCGCCCGGAGTGTTGGCAACGATCGAAATATTTGACGGGTCCACGATGAACGGATTGGGCGAACCGGCCCTATCGGCCACCTCGTAGTTGCAGGTGCCAACGGGCGTCTCGAGCGTGATCTTGTCGCCGGGCTTGAGCCGGTCGAGCTGGGCGAACGGCTTGCCGTAGGTCGTGCGGTGGCCCGCGATGGCCACGTTGCCCTGCTCGCACGGCAGCGGCGTGCCCCGGTAATGGCCAGCGCCAGCCTTCAACGCCGCGGGCGTGGTGCCCTCGACCACGACCGTGTCGACTCCGATGGCGGGGATCTTGATGCGGGTCAGCGGATCGCCGACCTTGATCTGACGCTGCTCGATGGCCACCCGGGCCTCATCGGAGTTGATCTCCTTTGACAGCCGATCCTGGATCCGGCCTTGCTCAAAGTTCGTATAGACGGGATAGCCCAACAGACCGACCGCCGAAATGACCAACACGAGCAACAGGATGGACAGACCCTGATACGCCAGACGATTCTGGCGGAAGAACCGGAGAACGGCTTCCAAAACGACACACCTCAGGTAAAGAACGACAGGACGGACAGCGCGGTCCGACAGGGTAAGCGAAGGGCCGGGGGCATATGCCCCGGGCCCTCGTACTACTTGGTAATTGGGTGACTACTTGGCAGCAGCGACCATGCGGAAGCGGCGGATTGCCACGACCGCGATGGCTGCACCGGCAAGGGCGAGGGGCAGGGCCGTCTCGGCACCCGTACGGGGCAGGGAGGTGGGAATGTCACGAGCGATATCGATGCTCGGGACGTCCAACACCTTGGTCTGCGCTGGGCGGTCAATGGCGCCGGCCTCAGCGTGAGCGAGGTTCAGCACCACGCCACCGTTAAGAGCGCCAAGCAGTTCAACGGACAGGCCGTCTGCGACGGCCTTCTCGCCGAACTCGCCGTCGTCAACGATCTTGCCGGCGCCGACCACGATCTTCGCGATCCCGGGGATCTCGAAGGTCTGTCCTGGAGCGATGGTGAAGCCGGGGCTGCTGGTGATACCAGCCAAGTTCAACAGCGGGAGGCTCGACTTGATGCGGACGAGCGCAGGGTCGAAGGTCGGACGACCAACGGCCTTACTGGTCAAGCGGTCGTAGGTGGCCGTGGCCTTCGCCTCGCCGATGATGATCTCGAGGATCGGCACGCTCTTGATGGAACTAACGCCGTTCACGGTGATGGTCGGCAACGGCAGGATCTTGATGTCGACCGCGGCCGAGTGCGCAGTGGCCGTCACCGTGTTGGCGGTGCTGGTCACGATCGACTCCGCATCGCCAATAGAGACCTCAAGGGTCTTGGTATTCACGACGTTGGTGAGAAGGTCATTGACCGTCGTGCCGACGTCGATCGGCAGTTCTGGTAGCGCAGACAGCAGGGTCGTCGCGAGCGCACCGATTGGTTCGGTCGCCGCGTTGAGGCCCAACTGTGACAACAGATTGTTGACGGAAAGATCAAGGTTGCCGACCTCGCCGGTCGCGACTGCGTTGAGCAGGTCGTTGTTGACCGACGCTGCGCTCGAGCCGCAAGCGGTCTCAAGGTGCAATACGTCGAGCACCGGCACGTCGAGTGCGCACTTCTTGGGAGCGCTGGTGGTGCCGTTGGCTGTCAGTGCAGAAACTGCGCTCGTGTCGCTGGTCAAAAGAGCCAGTTGACCCGTGCCAACGGCCTTGGCCAGAAGGGTGGTCGAACCGGAGTTACTGACGCCCTTTACGATGTTTGCAACCGTGTCGCCGAGAGTGACCCGTTGATTCAGAATGCTGACATCGAGCGCACGAGCCGCCGCGCCGCCAGCAAACGTCTCGGGCTTCACGGTCACGGTTTGTGCAGCCTGCGCGGGCGTCGCAACCAGCGATGCCCCCAGAGCTACAGCTACCGCAATCGGAGCTAGCGAGCGAATACGCATGTAGTTATTTCCTCTCCCCGGGCGTGGCCCGTTTTAATGAGTTTCCTTGCTGGCGCCGACATTGTGACCACGCAATGTCGTCCAAGACCAGCAATTCCACGTGTTGCCGCAAATCTCCTGCTTTTATTCTCGCTGTGTGGCGAAATTCCCACGTTCCGTCACATTTCAACCCGCATGGACGTCGCCGCCCGGAGCCTCACATCTGGGAGAAACGCCCCTACCAGGGGCACTTCGGTTGGCGAAGAGTAGTGAATCGTCACCCTGAGTGTCGACCCAGGACCTCCGCGACCATTCATCTCGACCTTCATACGCCTGCTTTGTAGACCCGACGAGCCTGCAGCGGCACGCCGCACGTCGCCACTGTCCGCGCTCACAGCCCCGGCGCGGGCTCCTTCACGTGCAGCGTGGACCACCAGAATTTGGTCACGCACGACCAAGCCGAGTTGCACTAGCGAAAGTAAGAGGAGCACCACGAGCGGGATCGTGAGCGCCAGTTCAACTACCGCCTGACCCCGCTCGCGGCGCCGGGTCACTTGATCTTTCCGGTGACCTGATCGAACACTGCGTCGAGCAGCCGGCCGATCTTGTTGGTTTTGGTAGCCCAGCCGATGACGAGGATCGCGACAGCGGCCGCTCCGAGGAGCACGAGGGCGTACTCCGAGGTGGCTTGTCCCCGATCGGAACGACGGACGCGGCCGCCGAGCTCGAGCAGGGCGGTGTGCATCCAGACATAGATGCGAAGGGTGAACAACATGGGTTGGCCTTCCGTTTGGGAGGCGGCTTAGAGGCGAAGCCCGCGCAGCGAGCCTGCGATAAGTGGTGCCACGGTCAAAAGACCGAAGGCGGGTAGGACGCAAGTAATCAGGGGGAAGAGAAGACGAACCGGCAAGCGGCGAGCTGCAGCCTCGGCGCTTTGGCGGGTGGCGACCCGCACGTCGGCCGCGAGACGGTCCAGGGTTGGACCGAGCGCTGCGCCGTAGCGATCACAGGACACGAGTGCGGCCACCACCGGGCGCACGACCTCGCCGAGTTGTTCGGGCAGCGACTCGAGCGCATCTGCGAGGCGGACGCCGTGGTCGACGGAGGAGGTGGCCGCAGTGATTGCGTCCGCAAGCGGGCCCTCAGCATGCGCCCCGGCGGCGCGCAGCGCGCCAAGCAGGTTGTGGCCTGAGTTCACCGCTAGGCCGATGAGGGTGACCACGTCGGCCACATCGCGCGCAATTCGTGTGCGACGAGCGGACGCACGCCGACGCTGCACGATGAGCGGCCGAACCGCGGCACCGACCAGCAACACGAGCGCGAGCGGCGGGAACACCGCGGCTGCCAGCACGAGTACCGGCGCACCGACGACGACCGTGCGCCGCGACACAGCCGGCATCGGTAGGTTGACGCGCAGGGCGCGGTAGGGGGCGCGGGGCGCGGTAAGGGCTCCGATCCGGCCGACCTGCACCGGCCGCCGGTACCGCAGCACTCCCGTCGCGGCGAGCGCCCCCCAGCCGAGGGCAAGCATCCACGCGGTCACGTCAGCACCGTTTGGCTGATGCGGTGCATCCACATTGCACCGAGCACGTCGAGGGTTAGGCCAACAAGCAAACACGCCACGCCGATCGGTGTGGCAAACATCAGGCGGGCGTTGCGGGGATCCGCCGCGCAGGCGACGAGTGCAAACCCGACCGGAGCGACACCTACTACCAGCGCCGAGAGCCGGGCTTGGGATCCAAGCGACCGGGCCTCGCCCTCAACTTGCAACCGCGCCCGCAACGACGCGGCGACTTCCTCGATCACGCGTGCGGGAGGACCACCCGAGTGCACCGCCAGCGCTATCGCCCCGGCGGCGAGACGCACGGAGGCGCGGTCACGCTGCGTACGCCATTCCGCGAGTGCCTGTTCAAGACGAGCGCCGCGTTGCACGGCCGCGTCGACTCGGCGGAGGTCACCAGCCACCGCTCCGGTCACGGCAGTGGCAGCCTCAGCCACGGCGCGCGCCAACGAGCCCCCGCTGCGCACCGATCGCGCCATTGCGTCCAAGGCGGCCGCGAGCGACGCGTCGTAGGCGGCGCTGTGACGCGCCCGCACAACCGCCACCGCCACCCGAGGCGCTCCGACAACCGCCCCAGCCGCGAGTAAGGCCAGTACAGGGCCCGCCAGCGCTCCTGTAGCAACCACCACCGCCCCAAAACCCATCTCGAAATGCCGCCACGCCCGCTCGCGATCAGACACCACGCCCGCCAGGGCGAGGGCGTCGACAAACCACGCCGGCGGGTCCGTGAGCAGGGCGGCCCACCGGGTTGGAGGCGTCGCGC
>JBKJQZ010000330.1:0-39772 GCA_046594835.1 Acidimicrobiales bacterium
AAAAGCCGCGCGGTTGTCTCGGGCATCAGGCTTGTCCACGCGGCGTTGTACGAACACAACGCCACCCGCGCGCGCGATTGCGCCTGCGATCGGCACGTTGCCCAGCGGCGCCTTCGCGATCAGCCGCGGCAAGCGGGGAAGGACGCTGGCGATGACCAGAGCGTCGACGAAACCGTTGAAGTGATTCGCGACCAACAAAACCGGTCGACCTTGCGGCAACCGATTGCGGTCAGCGACCTCAACTCGGCGCAGCAATAGGGTGCAGATCAACCGAGCTAGCCATGAGAGAGCCCGTCGCACCCACGCAATCTAGGAGATCGGCTGGCCCCGCTCCCCGTTCATGAGGCCTCGCAAACCGATCCGCCAGCCGACGATGCGCCACGGCAGTACGTTCGTCGCATGGAAGTAGAAGTCGTCGTCGAAATTCCCAAGGGGTCGCGTAACAAGTACGAGATCGACCACACGGATGGCGCGGTGTGGCTCGATCGTCGCCTCTTCACGGCCATGAGCTATCCGGCGGACTATGGGTTCATCCCGCACACACTCTCCGAAGACGGTGACCCTCTCGACGCGATGGTGCTGCTCGAGGAGCCGACCTTCCCCGGCTGCCACATTCGCGCTCGCGTGCTCGGCGTGTTCTGGATGACCGACGAAGCCGGACCCGACGCGAAGATTCTCTGCGTCCCCGACGCCGACGAACGCTGGGACGACCTGCAGGACCTTTCCGACCTAAGCCGCACGCACATCCTCGACGAGATCGGTCACTTTTTCGAGACGTACAAGGCGCTCGAACCCAACAAGGGCACCGAGACCCGTGGGTGGGAGGGTCGCGACGCGGCGCTCGCCGAGATCGCGGCGAGCCGTACCCGGTACGTCCCTCACGCCTAAGGCGCGCCGCGGGCTCTGGCTAATCGCTTCACCACGCCCACGCGGTCACTCGTCCCACGCTAGGAGGCCTCACACGTGCTGCGTCATACGCCATTGTGTACGCCATTGTGTGCGGCGTGGATTCTGAACTTCCGACGTCTGACGACAGCGCTCCGGCCGGCGAACCGACCGAAGAATCGGTTGTTCCAGACCCGGAGCCGACGCTCTGCGCGCAGTGCGGAGCCGTACGCGCCGAGGGCGCCAACTTCTGCTCGTCGTGTGGCCACCCCCACGACGCGCCGGTTGATAACGCACCGATCGACGACGAACCGGGCCAGGCGCTGCCGCGGAAGTGGGCTATCACGGGCGCTGTCGCCGCCGTGGCGTTCGTCCTTCTGATCGGCGTTCTTATCGTCAACCGCGACAAGCCTGGACCGAGCAACGCCAACGCCCGTCGCTTCTGCGATGCAATGACCGAGGCGTCGAAACAGATCGTCGATGGCGGCGCGACCTCGTTCGAAGGACTCCTGAAAGATCCCCTCAAGTACGCCAAGGCCGCCGCCAAGGCGGACAAGAACTACGTCACGTTGTCCGCGGCGGTTACGAGGTTGAGTGAAGACCCGACCGTGTCGTCGGTCAAGGGCCGCAACGCGATCCACAGGATCGCCGAGGCGTGCAAGTAACCACCTAGCGCCAGGGCAGGTGGTACTGGCGTACAGACGCGACGGTGCGCCGTCCCGTTACTGCGTTGGGACGGCGCACCGAGGTCGTGATGCGGTCGCTAGGCCCTGCGGCCGCGGAACACGCTGTAACCGCCAGGGCCTACCGCGCATGCAACAAGCAACAGCACGAGACCGAGAATGAGTTGACCCTGCAGCACCTGGACGATGCCGACGACTGCGAGAATCACTGCAAGTAGCCAAAGAACCATTGCGTCTCTCCTTCGAGTGTGGACTGCAACGTTGGTACCCGCCACCGCCCGCGTTTAGAACAAACTCGTGCCCTTCATCGCCGGGTAGCGACGACCTCGAGGTACGTGCTTGGAAGACGCAGGACGTCGGCTCCCGCCGTGTTGTGTTGTTGCGCGAGGGCAACGAGCTCAGCGGCCAGGCCGGTGCCAGCGTCTTCGTCAAGTGACTCAAACGCTTTCACCATTGGTCCGTAATACGTGCGGAACGCGTCGAGGAACTCCTCGGGTGACCGGTAGCGGAAGACGAATTCCTTCTCAGTGACGCGCACGTCGCAGTTGGGCAGCAGTTCCCAGACGCGATCGATCGTGCCCCACGCCATTGGCGATACAAGCCCGGCGGGCGGAGGCACGTAGGCGCCCAGCACCTTGAACATGTGACCCACGAAGCCCGACGGAGTCCAGTTGGCAAGGCCGATACGCCCTCCGGGTTTGATTACCCGTTCGAGCTCAGATCCGGCCGCGGCCTGGTTGGGAGCGAACATGACGCCAACGGTCGATACGACGAAGTCGAACGAAGCGGCATCCTCGGCGAGGGCCTCGGCGTCGCCGATCTTTGACGTGATCGATAGGGCCTCGGCATGCGCGCGGGCGTCGAGCTGCTCGAGCAGCTCGGGTACGTAGTCGACCGCGACGACCTCACAGCCGCGACGCGCCGCTGCGAGAGCGGCGTTGCCGTTACCTGCGGCGACGTCGAGCACGCGAGCACCAGCCCACACGTCGACGGCTTCACAGAGGGACTCGCCCATGATCTGCAGCGTTGTCCCGATAACGGCGTAGTTGCCGGCGGACCAGTTCACTTGCTGCTTCGCCTTGATCGCCGCGAAGTCCACTGGAGAGGAGGCAAGCGCCATCAGTTACACCGCCGTAGTCACGCGACGGCCGGTGAGCGCGGCGAGGCGCTCGATGGGAGACGCATTGGCGGGGGCGTCGGTCGCGTTGGCGAAGGTCTCGCCGTCGCGCAGCGGTTCCAGTGCGCCGACCGCGAACGCGGCGACCTCGTCCACGAGACTGTCGCTCGGTTCGTAGGACTGGCCAGTCGCAACCGCCATGTCCCATCCGTGCACGAGACCGTCGAGGGCGACGAAGCGAGCGAACGTATCGCCGGGCACCGCGCCGAAGGGCGCCTGCACTGTGCGTTCCAACGCTCCGTCCTCATTGATGGCGGCGACGAGGTTGCCGAGCGCCGGGCCGAAATTCGCGAGCACGTCACCCTCGGGTGGCGCCGGCGCGTCCTGACCTCGGAACGCGGCAGCAAACGACGTGGCACCTCCGATCATGTGGTCGAGCACACCTCGTACAGCGAAGTTGGTGCAGGGCGTTGGGTTGTCCAGCTGATTGGGTGAGAGGTTGCCCACCACCTTGCCGAGTAGTGCGCCGATTTCGTCGAGCTGTTCTTGGGGTTTCATGGGTTCTCTCCTGGTAGAGGTCGAAGCGGCGCCAATATGTGCAGCGACGCGATCTCGGCCGCGTTGTAAGTGCCGAGCGACGTCATCGGTGTCTGCTGTGGTCACAACGATGATGATGACGGGCCCGTGGCGTGTGTGCATCGGGCGAACGCCGTATCCACCCGTCATCCGCGCGTGGGGTGTTCAACCCACGCGCTGTCTTCTCCGGCCCGCGTGTTGGATCACATGCCCGATGCCCTAGGGGTTCTCGCGCCTTCATTGTGGAGGTGTCGCCGGGATCGGCCCGTCGACAAGGGAGGGCACCATGCGAGCGACCAAAGACAGCCTCGAGCTTGAGATGAAGGTCGATGCGCTTGAGACGCACGGCGAGGATTGGGGCGGCCAACTCGTCCGCCACATCGATCTACCTGCGGGCGTGGATTTCACGCCGTTGCTCAAGGGCTTGCCCGGCGACATGTGCCAGTGCCCGCACTGGGGTTACATCGTGGAAGGCGCGATCACGCTGCGGTTTGCCGATGGGCGCGAAGAGACCTCCAGCGCCGGCGACCTCTACTACTGGCCCGGCGGCCACACCGGTTGGACCGAAGGTGGGGTTGTGTTTGTTGAGTTCAGCCCAGCCGACGATTTGCGCCCGGTTTTAGAGCACCTGAGCCAGCAGATGGCCGCAACTGCATAACGTGGCGGTGGTGAGCAACGACGTGCTGAGCGACGCGCGGGCAGCGCTGCAGCGCGGCGACTGGCAGGTCGCTCTTGATGCCGCAAGTGCGGCCGAGTCGACGGACCCGGCCGCAGCGGCGGATCGCCTCGACCTCATCGCCGACGCGGCGTGGTGGCTCGGACGAATCGATGCGTGCATCGACGCGCGCGAGTCGGCGTACCGCGCCTTCGACGAGATTGGGGATCACCGTCGCGCCGGGCAGTGCGCGGTGTGGCTGTACGAGCACCATCAGTTTCAGGCGAGGCCTGCGATCGCGAGCGGCTGGCTACGGCGGGCGACGCGATCGCTGGAAGGCGATACGGACTGCGTCGCATACGGCGCGCTCGCGCTACGCGAGGCCGAGTCCGCCCACGGGCGCGGCGAACTTGATGTCGCGGCGGGGCTTGGTCGCGACGTGGTTGCGCTGGCGCGCCGCTTGGGCTCGGCCGATCTCGAAGCCGAGGCGCTACAAACGATCGGCCGGCTGCTCATCGATCAGGGCGATCCGCGCGCGGGGCTCGCACATCTCGACGAGGCGATGCTTTTTGCGATCGAGGGCCGGCTCGGTCCGTATTCGACGGGCAAGATCTATTGCAGCCTCATCAGCGCGTGCGAACAGCTCGGCGATTTTGCGCGCGCGGCGGAATGGACCGAGGCCACGTCGCGCTGGGCGAGCGATCACCCGTTCGCGTTTTTCCCCGGGATCTGTCGCGTGCACCGCGCCAATGCGCTCACGTGGCGGGGCGATCTGATCAACGCAGAGCGTGAAGCGATGAAGGCGTGCGTGGAGTTGGTCGACATTCACATCCCAAACGCGAGCGCGGCGTATGCGGAGGTGGGCGACATCCGGCGCCGGCTCGGCGATCTCGTCGGCGCAGAGGAGGCGTTCGCCAAGGCGCAAGAACTTTGCGGCGCCAACTGTGCGGGTCTCGCGTTGCTGCGACTCGCGCAGGACCGTGTCCAACCAGCGATCACCATCATCGACACCTGCCTGACCGACGCCGGCTGGAACCGTCTCTCGCGCGCCAAGTTGTTGCCGGCGCACGTACAGATCGCGATCGCAGCGGACGATCTCGCTGGCGCGGCGAGCTCGGTTGCTGAGCTGGAGCAGACCGCACAGGAGTTCGACTCGGCCACGCTCAGCGCGGCCGCCGCATCCGCACGCGGGCGTCTGCGGCTCGCGCACAACGACAAGGCGGCCGCAGCCGCGGGTCTGCGCGAGGCCGTGGCCTTGTGGCAGGCACTCGCGGTTCCCTACGAAGTGGCGAGCGCACGCACGCTTCTGGGTCAAGCGCTGCGTGACCTCGACCCCGAAGCGTCAAGCGTCAGCTTCCGGGCGGCCGAGGAACTGTTCGAGCAGATCGGAGCGCGCCTCGACGCCGAGTACTCCCGCTCGTCGCGCGCCGAGCCGGTCATGGCGCGCTTACCTGCCGGGCTCACCGAACGCGAGATTGAAGTCCTGCGCCTCGTCGCCGCGGGTGACACGAACAAAGAGATCGCCGACGCGCTCTTTCTCAGCGGCAAGACGGTGTCGCGTCACCTGTCGAATATCTTCACCAAGATCGACGTGTCCACCCGTGCCGCGGCAACAGCGTTCGCGTTCGAAAATGGACTGGCAGGAAGCCGCAGCTAATCGCGTAGAGCGCGGCCTTAGGCGTCGCGGCGCTCGATTACCTCAAAGCTGAGCAGTTCGGCGCCGTGCGCGACGGGTGCGATCTGACCTGACTTCTCGGTGGCTACGTGCGCGTGCGCCTTGGCAAAATCCTGACTCGCGAGCCACGCCTTGTAGGTCTCCTCGCTCGCCCAGCGCGTGTACACGAAGTACTTCGCGCCACCCTCGGTCGGGCGCAGCAGTTCGAACGCCTCGAAGCCCTCGCTGTTCTCGACCGCGCCAGCGCGCGATGCGAAACGCTTCTCGAACTCGGTGGCCATTTCGGGCGCTACTTCCACTGCGTTGATCTTCACGACACTCATAACCCGAAGGCTAGGCAGTTAGGGGAGACTTGCCACATCGCGAATTAGCTGCGGTAGCGACCACAGCTGGTTCTTGCTGATGCACTCGACGATGCCCGCCGCGTGCGCCCGCTCGATCACTTCAGCGTCGAGGTATGCGGTACACAGGATGATCACTTGGTGCGGGCGTTCGGCGCGGATCGCAACGGCGGTCTCGACGCCGTTCATGCCCGGCATCATCTGATCCATGATGATGACGGTCGGGTTCTCGGCCGCTACGTGCTCGATTGCCTCGGTACCGCTCGCGGCTTCACCCGTCACGAAGAGATCGTCGCTGCGCTCGATGATCATGCGCAGCAGCAATCGCACGTCGTTCTGATCGTCGACGATCAGCGTGCCGATCTTCGTGGGGTCTGGGGTCGACACGGTGCTAGCTGGCTACGAGGGATTCTCGCCGCACACCCGTCGCGCCGCGAATCCATTCGGCTTCATCGGTGCCCTGGGCCAGCATGCGCACCACCCACACGAAGTACAGCGCGGCGGGTACAGATATCCAGTCGATCGTCAGGCCGTGTACGTCCACTTCGTAGTGGCCGGCGGCCGCGTAGGCCGAGAACGACGCGTGCATGAGGCCACACGTCGGGAACACTGCGGTGAGCGAGAGGCCCGACACCGACCAACCGCCCAGCGGGCCACGGTTCGCGAGCTGCGTGCGCAGCATGTAGTAGCCGATGAGCCCGTAAAAGCCGAGCAGCAGAAGGTTGGGCGTCATGCGCGGGCCAAAGTCGGCGGTGTCGCGCACGATGAGTCCGACCATGGTCGCGAACACGAGGACATAGATCACTCCGAGGACGGGCAGTGCAGCGACCCACTTGGGCGTTCCGCTCACAAAGCGATCGCCGCGGCCGCCCATTAAGGCCTCGACGCGCAGCAGGAACCACACCACACCAAAGGGGATGCCGATGATCACTGCGGCGAGGTCGAGCGCGCCAGCGCTGCGGCCGACGGCCAGCAGGTGAAAGCCGTGCTCGAGGTGGTGAGGCCCGCACGTGAACGCCATGGCGACCCATGCCCAACCGAAGTGGGAGAAGCCCTTCGTGCGCGACTCGCGACCGAGTTCGATCAGCGTGATGACGCCATAGCCGGTGTAGACGACACCAAGTAGAAGGTTGGTTATCGCGAGGGCCACCGTCATGTCGCGCTCCTCTCGGGGACACCGATCTGTTTCATGAACTCACGCACCATCGAGCGCTCGCCCGCTCCGGCGGGCGCGGTGGGTTCGGAGGTGAGCGCCGGAACAAAGCGTGGCAGCGAGACGCGAAAGCGCGTGCCGACGCCAACTTGGCTGTCAACGTCGATCCGGCCGCCTATGGCCTCGACGAGTGATTGCACGATGAACAGGCCGATACCGGTTCCACCGAACCGGCGTACGTCGGTGGTCTCGGCTTGCCAGAACTTGTCGAAGCAATGGGCCACCTGTTCGTGGTCCATACCGATTCCGTGATCGGCCACCTCGACGCGCACGGTCGCCTCGTCGAAGCTCACGCCAAGGTTCACCGTCTCGCCGCCCGGCGAGTACTTAATAGCGTTCTCTAGTAGGTGGTCCACCACGTTTGCGAGGGCGCGGGCGTCGGTGAGCACGTGGGGCACGTCGGTCGCGATCTGCGTGGAGATAGTGCGGCCCGTCGAGGCCTCGGTTGCTCGGGCGCGTTCCTTGATGATCGGCGCGATCTCGACGCCCGAGAGCGACACGGTCGTTTGGCCCGATTCGATCTGGCTTGAAAGCAGGAGGCGCTCGACGATGCGTGACAGCTCGACGGATCGTCCGTGAATCGCTTCGACCGCCTGACGCTGTGCGTTGGGTTCGAGAACTGTCGTCATGAGCAACTCGGCGAACCCGGTGATGACAACCAGTGGCGTCTTTAGTTCGTGCGACGTCGTGGCCAGGAACAAGGTCTTGGCTTCGTCTGCTTCCTTGATGCGGGTGATGTCGCGAATCGAGTGGACAACTTCGATGACGTGGCCGTCGCTGTCGGTCACGGCTTCCGCGTTCGCCAACAAGGGCTGGCGGCGGTCGCCAACGAGGCGCCACACCTCCTGGCCTAGTGCGGCCTCGCGCCACGACTGGCCCGTCTGGAGGAGCTGGCAGCCTTTCGAGCAGTCGAGGGCAACCTCGCCTCGATGCAGGCCCAGCATCTCGGCGCACCCGCGGCCCGCCGCCTGCGCAGATGTGACCGTCATGATCTGTTCCGCGGCCCGGTTGCACTGCAGAAGTTGTCCCGCTTTGTCGGTGAGTATCACCGCGTCGGCCACGCGGGACAGGATCGCGTCGGACGTGTTTTGCAGGTTGGTCGAGCGCTCCGCCGTCGACCGCTGGATCGAGGTGGTGCGGTTTACCAGGCCGATGATGCCCAGCAGCGACACGGCGACGACCATCACCACGTAGGAGTTCGAGCGGTGATCGGGCGGCAGATGGCTCTGCGCGATGAAGTGAAGGATGAGCGCGGCGCACGCGATCGTCGCCCCGATTCGTCGTCCACACGTGTACGTGGCGAACGCGACTATTGCCGCGGCGGCGAACAGGGCGCCGTCGCTGAGCGCAGGCGTGAACCACTCGAACGCGAACAGCACGAGGACGTCGCTGAGTGGTCCGCCGACCAGCGCGAATCGGCTGTCGGGGCGGTCGGTGGCCAAGAACACCGCGCTTGACCACGGAACCCAGCACAGCGAGACCACGAGGAACAGCGCCGGACTGGCGATGTGATCCTCGGGCAGGAATGAGCCCGCGGCCCCAACGCCAATGGCTAGGGCGACGCGCGCGAGCGCCACGATGCGCACGGTCATCTCATCGGGTTCGCCCCATACCGGCCCGCGACCTGACCCCTTGAGGTAATTGTCCCGTCCGGTGGCGGGCGCGCCGAGAGGCGGCAGTGAAATGCTCACCAGATCCCATCGGCAGCCATGTACCGAGTGTGAATTAAGTCGCCTTGGTGATGACGCCTATTCGCCCGAATTGGGCTTCCGTTGGGGTCATAAGGCCTAAGCGGCGTTGCGGAGCGGTCAGGTGCGCAGGGCGGAGCGGACGTCTGCGCCGAGTAGGCCGAGCGCCTCGTGGAGTGGGTCGATGTCTGGGCCCGGGGTGAGCAGTGAACGCGACGCGGAGGGCATCACGCGGTCGCGGCAGTCGGCGAACACCGCGGCGACATCGGCTGGCGTCGCGCCCTGGGCGCCAAGGCCCGGGGCAAGATACAGCGCGTTCGGCGAAACGAGGTCGAGCGCGGGCTGCATGTGGGTGGGGCCGATCACCGCGCCGACGGGACCGATCTCGCCGGGAGTCAGGCGGGCGTTGACCGCGCCGATTTCGGCGAGCAGGTTGGCTTCGACGGTGGCGTCGTGATCGGTGGCGGACTGGATGCGCCGGCCCTCGGGATTCGACGACCGCGTAACCACAATCAGACAGCTACCGCTTTCGTGCGCCCGCGTAATAAAGCTGTCCATCGCGGCGAAGCCGAGATACGGGTTGACCGTGAGGGCATCGGCGGCCAGCGGGGCGCCGGCGCCGAGGTAGGCCTCAGCGTACGCGTCGTTGGTGGAGCCAACGTCGCCGCGCTTTGCGTCGACGATGACGAGTAGCCCGGCGGCGCGTGCCTCGGTTACCAGGCGCTGCAAGGTGCGAAAGCCGCGCCACCCGTGGCGCTCGTAAAACGCGGCCTGGGGCTTGACGATGCCGACCGCGCCGACGGCGGCCTCGAGGCAGATGTCGGCGAAGCGATCGAGGCCGTCTGCGGTGTCGCCGACGCCCCACTGCTCGAGGAGTTCAGCGGAGGGGTCAAGGCCCCACACGAGGGGGCCGATCGACGTCCGAACGGCTTCGAATCGAGTTGCAAACGAGTCAGCCATCGCTCGCAGCCTTTCACACGTCGCCCTAATCCGTAACGTGAAGGACGCGCCGAGAGACAAGCAAGGGTGGTGTGTGCGATTCGTCCTCTAGCTTCTTGCGCCGTGGATGACGCCGCGCTCGTGGAGCGCATGCGCGGGGGCGACGAGGACGCCTTCGCCGAACTGGTGCGGCGCTACCAGCCCCGCCTGCTGCGGCTGGCCGAGTCGACCGTCGGTAGCGGTGCGGTTGCGCAAGAGGTCACCCAGGACACCTGGATCGCGGTGATGCGAGGCATCGATCGGTTCGAGGGCCGCTCGTCGTTCAAGACGTGGCTGTTCCGCATCCTGATGAATCGGGCGCGCACCACCGTCCATCGCGAGTCGCGCGCGGGTCGCCCTGAGGACACCCACGACGAGCGCTTCGACGGCGCCGGCGCGTGGTCGGATCCGCCGGAGCCGTGGTCGGATCGAGCTGAGGATCGCATCGTCGCCGTAGGCTTGGCCAAGCGCGTGATGGTGCTGCTACCGGATTTGCCCGACAACCAACGCCAAGTAGTGATGCTGCGCGACGTCGAAGGCCTTGACTCCGCGGAGGTCGTCAAGTTGCTCGGGCTCTCCGAGGGAAACCAGCGCGTGCTGTTGCATCGCGGGCGGGCTCGGCTTCGGGCGCTGCTCACTGATGAAATGGGGGGCGCATGATCAAGCGTCTTCTCGGTCGTCGCGCACTGGTGTGCCGCGCTGCGGTGGCGCTCATGGGCGACTACCTCGACGGACATCTGTCGAGCGCGAACCGTGCCCGGCTCGAGCGACACCTCGCGGCGTGCCCACACTGCAGTGAGTACCTCGCGCAACTGCGCGTGACCATTGATGCGCTCGGCCATGCGGCGCCGGATGAGTTGAGCGACGAAGCGCTCGACGACCTCGTCGCCGTGTACCGCCAGTGGCGCAACGAAAGCTGATGTAACAAACCGTCGAGACCAAAGGACAAAGCGTCGTGGCTCTTTCACCCAAACAAGAAGAACTTTGCGCGCAAAGCGAGTGGGACTTCAGTGACCTCACCGCGCTCTTCATCAACTGCACGTTGAAGAAGTCGCCCGAGATGTCGCACACGCAAGGCCTCATCGATCTGTCGTGCGAAATCATGAGCCGGCAGAACGTGTCAGTGGAGGAGGTGCGCGCCGTCGACCATGACATTGCGACCGGCGTGTGGCCCGACATGACCGAGCACGGTTGGGCCAAGGACGACTGGCCCAAGATCCACGAGCGCGTGATGGCTGCGGACATTCTCGTGCTGTGCACGCCGATCTGGCTGGGCGAGAAGTCCTCGGTCTGCACGCGGGTGGTCGAGCGGCTCTACGGCAACTCGTCGGAGCTGAACGACGCCGGGCAGTACGCCTACTACGGCCGCGTTGGCGGTGCGCTTATCACCGGCAACGAAGACGGCGTCAAGCACTGCGCCATGAACATGCTGTATTCCCTCCAGCATCTTGGTTACGTAATCCCCCCCCAAGCCGACGCCGGCTGGATTGGTGAGGCCGGACCGGGGCCGTCGTACCTTGATCCGGGCTCGGGTGGCCCTGAGAACGACTTCACGAATCGCAACACCACGTTCATGACGTGGAACCTGTTGCACATGGCGCGCATGCTCAAAGACGCAGGCGGCATGCCGGCGCATGGCAATCAGCGCGCCTCATGGGACGCAGGCTGCCGCTTCGACTTCCCGAACCCCGAATACCGCTGAGCTAGTCGAACCAGTCCCACGGTCCGAACTGGGGGACCACCGCAAAGGTTGCGCTGAACGCGGCGTCGTTCTGCGCGAGCGGCGCCGCTAACGCGTTCGGGTCGCCGTCGAGCCACGACCACGTGACGACTTGATCGACGAGTGCGTCGGGCGCGCGCGCGTCGCCGTGGAAGCTCCAGCTGCCCGCGACGCCGGGTGTGGTGAGCAGTGGCGGTGCGGCGCCGATGCGCACGTGGACGCCGCGATGGGGTCGATAGGGAATCGCTTCAGGACGCACGAGCGCGTGCGGCTCCGCGTTCGTGTCGGTCACGCGCACGGGGCCGGCCAGGTGCGACGTGCGGTACTCGTGGAAGCGGCCTTCGTCGCGCAGGTGCACGGCGAGAGACCGAAACGCAAGGAGCGTCGCCTCGATCGGTTCGGCGAGCAGGTAAAGCGTCGCGTAGTGAATGCGCGTGAGCGGTCCCGTCCCACGCGCGTGCGCACGGAGCTGGGGCGTGAGCACCCAGCGTTGACCAAACACCACACCGTCGAGCGGGAACTGCTCGGGCATGTGATCGAACAGGTGCCACTCGTTGTAGCTGCGGTGTTCGCCCGGCTCGACCTCGGTGAACGACACGAAGCCGTAGGTGACCTTTCCCACGCTTCCAACGCTACGTCGGTGCTAACAAAGGCGCATGCCTGACGCACTGATCATTGACGCCATGCGCTCCCCGCGCGGCAAGGGAAAGAAGAACGGCGCACTGCACGAGGTGCACCCGCAGCGAATCTTGGCGCAGGTGCTCAACGCGCTGCGCGACCGCCACGGCTTCGACACCGCTGAGGTGGACGACGTGATCATGGGCTGCGGCTCAGGTTCGGGCGATCACTCGATGGACATCGCGCGCATGGCGGTGCTCGACGCGGGCTGGGATCTCGACGCGCCGGGTGTCACCCTCAACCGGTTCTGTGGCTCGGGCCAGCAGGCGGTGAACTTCGCGGCGATGGGCGTGATGTCGGGCCAGCAGGACTTCGTGGTGGCCGGTGGCATCGAGTCGATGTCGCGGCCGGGGCCGATGGGCGTCGACGGCTTCACTGCGAACAACGCCCACCTCAACGAGTTGTATCCGATGGTGGCCCAGGGCATCAGCGCGGACCTGATCGCAACCACTGAAGGCTTCACGCGCCAAGAGTGCGACCGTCTCGCGGTCGACAGCCAGGACCGCGCGGCCAAGGCGCTGGCCGAGGGCCGCTTCGACAACAGCCTCGTCACGATCCTTCACAACGACGGCGCGGTCGCGCTGGATCGCGAGGAGTTCCCGCGTCCGGGCACAACCATCGACGACCTCGCCAAGCTCGCACCAAGCTTTGCGCAAATGGGCGCGTACGTGGCCGAGGGCAAGGAACTCTCGATCGATCAGATCGCGCTGTTGTCCTATCCCGAGTGGGACGAGATCCGCCACGTGCACCACGCGGGCAACTCGTCGGGCGTGGTCGACGGAGCGGGCGCGGTGATGGTGTGCTCGCCTGAGTACGCGCAGGCCCACGGGCTGCGGGCGCGTGCGCGCATTCGCCAGACGGCGGTGGCGGGCACGGAGCCCGTCATCATGCTGACCGCCCCGGGGCCCGCCACCAAGCGTGCGCTGACGAAGGCGGGGATGACGATCGACGACATTGACCTCATCGAGGTGAATGAAGCGTTCGCCGCCGTGGTGCTGAAGTTCCTCAAGGACACGGGTGCCGACTGGAACAAGTGCAACGTGAACGGCGGCGCCATGGCGCTGGGCCACCCCATCGGCGCGACCGGCGCCATGCTGATCGGCACGCTGCTCGATGAGCTCGAGCGTCAGGACAAGTCCACCGGCCTCGTCACGATGTGCACCGGCGGCGGCATGGGCACCGCCACCATCATCGAACGCGTCTAACGCGCGTTTCGTTTCGCAACTTGTCCCGCGAAACGACTCGTCCCGCGTCGATTCGCGGGACGAGTTGCCTAGTTGGGCAGAGGGGTGCCGGTGTAAACGGCGCGGGGGCGGTAGCGGAGGCGGTGGCGGTACTCCTCGATCGCGTGGGCGAGCCAGCCGGCGGTGCGGGCGACGGCGAAGACGACCTCGCCCGCGTTGTCGATCATGTCGTAGCGCTCGGCGAACGAGGCGATGGCGAAATCGACGTTCGGGAACGGGAGACCGCGTTGGTGCATGAGGAGCACGAGTTCGTCCTCGACCGGCTCGCGCTTGATGGCGGTGAGGAGCTCGAGCAGCACGGTGCAACGCGGGTCGTTGTCCTTGTAAACCCGGTGGCCGAACCCGGGGATCAACTCGCCGTCGCGTAGGCGGCGCGCGATCGCCTCGGCCGGGCTCACCCCTTGCGCGTGCACCTCGTGCAGCAACACACGCGCTTGTGTGCTCGCCGCACCGTGCAGGGGCCCGCCGAGAACCGACAGACCGGCGAGCACGACGAGGTATGGATCGGCCCACGTGCTGGCCGCCACGCGTGCGGCGAGAGTGGACGCGGCCATCTCGTGGTCTGCGAGCATCACCAGCGTTGCGTCGAGGAGCTTGATCTGACGCGGCTTGGCGGGCGACGCGGTGAGCCGCGGCCACAGGCGTGCGGCCACAGTTGCGCCGGGCGCGGCTTCCTCGCCGACGACGGGCAATGCCGCCAGCATCGTCGCGATAGCGGAGCGCGCCGCCATCGCGACGGCCTCGGGGCGACGGTCGTCGCGGAACGAATCGCACCCGCGTACCGCGGCGATGGTGGCGCGCAGCCGGTCCATCACCGGCTGATCGGGGAGGGCGCGCGCGACCTGCTGGGCGACCGCCACCATCGCCGCGGGCGCTTCGATCGGCGTTTTGTCGCGTTGGCTGTGCCACAACCACGACGCAACCTCCTCGAAGGTGGCCTGCTTCACCGCGTCGGCGACGTTCCAGCCGCGGTAGGCCAGCACACCCGCAGGATCAAGGTACGTGAGGTTGGTCTCGATGATCAGTTCGAGGCCGCCGGCGCGGCCGCCACCGCGTTGGCGTCCGGCCACGCGCTCAACGTCTGCCTTGAGGAAGCGGCTCCGCTTGCTGCCCGGGATGCGCTCGCTCTGCACCATGCCCCGGCTGACGTAGGCGTAGAGGGTCTCGGCCTTCACGCCGAGGCGCTGCGTGGCCGCTTCCGAGGTGAGCCAGAGTGCGTCTTCCGTCACGAAGCGGAGAATAACACATTGATGCAATCAATCTTGACGGGGTGAGTCGATCCGCGGTTCGATAGGCGGGACAGATGACGACAGAGAGGTTGCCCAATGCGCAACGCCCCCGCCGTGAGTGCGGCGATGACCGAACCGGCGATTACCGCCACTCCCGATGAGACGCTCGCTACCGCGGCCGCCCGCATGCGCGAGCACGGCATCGGGTCCGTGGTCGTGGTCGACGGGAACCGTCCCATCGGCATACTCACCGAACGCGATCTGCTGCTCGCAGCGGCGGCCGGCGCCGCACCTGAGAGCGCAGCCGTGCGCCAGTGGATGCACGCCGAGCCCGACTGCGTTGACGCGGACGCGACCATCGACGAGGCGTGGCACCAGCTCGCCGACCGCGGCTACCGCCACATCCCGGTTACTGCGGGTGACCAACTCAAGGGCGTCGTCTCGATGCGCGACCTCATGGCGCTCGCCCAGCTGCGGCCCGCGGGTGAACTCGCCGCCACGGCGCCAGCGGGGCTCAAGGGTGTGGTGGTGGCCGAAACCCAACTCGGCGACGTGCGCGGCGACGAAGGCTTTTACCACTACCGCCAGTACGCGGCGCCGGAGCTTGCCGCCAAGGTGTCGTTCGAAGATGTGTGGCAGTTGCTGACCGACGGCGACCTCCCGTTGTCGGCTGCCGACCGCGCCGCGTTCGCGTCTGAAGTCCTGTCGCTGCGGGCGCTGCCCGCCCCCGTGCTGGCGGCGCTGCCGAGGATCGCTACGACGGTTCCCACACCCGTAGCTGCTTTGCGCACCGCGATCTCGCTGCTCGCTGGCGCGGACGACCTGCCCGCGTCGCTCGATATCGACCGGGCCACGCTGCGCGCCGAGGCGTTGAGCCTCAGCGCCGCAGTACCGACGCTCATTGCAGCGCTGCACCGTCTGCGTAGTGGCCTCGAGCCGATCGCCCCGCGCGACGACCTCGGCTACGCCGCCAATTACCTGTTCATGATCCACGGTGAGGAACCCGATCCCGTGCTCGCCCGCGCGATCGAGCAGTACATGATCCTGGGCATCGATCACGGCTTCAACGCGTCGACCTTCGTGTGCCGCGCCGTGATCTCGACGGGCGCCGACCTCGGAGCGGCGGTGGTTGCCGCGCTCGGCTCGTTGTCGGGCCCGCTGCACGGTGGCGCGCCCAGTCGATCGCTCGACACGCTGGACGCGATCGGGGATCCGTCGAACACGGCGCAGTGGGTGCGCGACAAGGTGGCGAACGGCGAGCGCATCATGGGCTTCGGGCACCCCGTCTACCGAGTGGCCGACCCGCGCTCGGTGATGCTGCGCGGCGTTGCGCAGGAGATCGGCGGCGACCTGGTGGAGTTTGCGGCACAGGTCGAGGCGCAGGTGGAAGCGACGCTCGCCGAGCTCAAGCCCGACCGTGCGTTGCACACCAACATCGAGTGGTACGCCGCGGTGACCATGAGCCAATGCGGTCTTCCGCGCGATCTGTTCACGCCCACGTTCGCCGCCGCGCGTGTGGTGGGTTGGTGCGCCCACGCGCTCGAGCAGCACGCCGACAATCGGATCATCCGCCCGTCGTCGCGCTACGTCGGCCCGCCACCGCCGCAACCCGTGCCGAGCGCGTGATCGATCTCGCGGGCAAAATGACGCTCGTGACGGAGAGCGCGATCGACCGAGTGCTGCGCGAGACACGCTCCCAGCTGCCCGCCCGTCCAACTGCGGAGGACCTCCCGGCGCTGCGTGCACGTGACGCATTGATCGTGGACATCCGGCCCGTCGGCCTGCGCGAACGCGACGGGGCGTTGCGCGGCGCCGTGGTGGTTGATCGCAACCAGTTGGAGTGGCGGCTCGACCCCACGTCTCCGTACCGCATCGCCGAGGCGGACGACCCCAAGCGCGAGATCGTGCTCGTGTGCGATGAGGGCTATGCGTCGAGCCTCGCCGCGCTCTCGTTGCAGCAACTGGGTCTGCGAAACGCCACCGATCTCGACGGCGGCTTCCAGGCGGCGCGTACCGCGGGCGTGGACTAGCGCGTCGCGAAAGGTCGCGCTCGAGACGGCCTATACGCTCGCGTGCATGGGCTCTCCGGAGTGGCTCGCCGAGCTAGCCCTCGGCGGCGGTCCGCCGTGGTTGGCCATGCGAACGCGTGCTTTGGACGACGAGCTCTTCGTGCGCGACGACGATTCCGATCGCGACCTCGGGCAGGAAGACTTGTGCGTCGAGTCAACTGACGCGGTGCTCTTTACTATTCGCACGCGGCAGGCGCCCCTTGCGTGCGTCGCGGAACGGCCGGAGATCGCGCGCGCGATGGCGGCGGCCATTGACGCGTGGTCAACTGATCTCGTGGAGTACAAGGGTGAGCACGGAGCGCGGCGCGCCCGCGACTGGTTGCGGTCGCTGTGAAGCCGCAAGCGCCGTTGGCATCGCTGCTGTCGCAGGCGCTCGTCGCGCTCACGATCGAACTCGACAACGAGTACGAGCATCGGGTGCCGTCGTTCACCTCGGACTTCGGTGTCAGCGCGCGCGGCTCGGGTGCATGGATCACCTCCACGGCGATGTACGTGAACTTCCTGCGGTTTGTGACCGACGACGGAATCGTCATGCACGAACTCGGCGCGCTTGCAGGATCAGCCGAGCCGATCCATCCGGCGTACCACGGCATGCGACGCTGGGGCTACGTCACCTACACGCCCGACATCGCGGGCAGTAAGCCGAAGAAGAGCGACGCCAACGCCAGCGTGCGCCTTACGCCAGCCGGTCGCCGGTCGCGCGACGCATGGGCCGCAGCCTTCGACGGGGTTGAAGCGCGCTGGCGCGACCGCGGTCTCGACAAGTTGCAGCGCGCGCTGATTCCCGTCGTCACCTCGATCGATCGACAACTGCCGGAGTACTTCCCGACGATGGACTTCGACCTTCGACTGCCGCCGATTGCGCAGCCGGTCAGCCGCGAACCGGACCAGCTCGGTTTGCTCGGCCTGCTTGCTCAGGCGCTGATGGAGATCACCATCGAGTTCGATGCGACAGCAATGCTTCCGCTCGGAGTCGCGCAGAACCTGCTGCGCCCATTACAGGACAGCGAGATGGTGCCCGTCCGCGATCTGCCGGATGTCACCGGCGTCGCCAAGAAGGCGTGGGACGCCGGCGTGCCGCTCGGCGAACGGCTCGGGATCTGGCTCGTCGAGCCCGCAGCAAGCGGACGCGGCAAAACGGTCCGGCTCACCGACGCTGGCGTCGCAATGCGCAGCTCGTTCGGCACCGCGCTGAAAGACGTCGAGCTGGACTGGATCAGCCGCTGCACCGCGTCCTTGGTCAACCTTCGCGCCGAACTCGAAGCGTTCGTGGGTGACGGCTCACCTAAGGCCGAGTTGTTCAAGGGCCTCGAGCCCTACCCGGATTGTTGGCGAGCCAAGCTTGGCCCGATCCGCACCCTGCCGCATCACCCGGTCGTCTCCCACCGCGGCGGCTTCCCCGACGGCTCCTAGGCCGTGCGCAGCGCAGTCATCACGTTTGTGCGGGCGGTGCGCCAGGCCGGGACCGTGGAACCGATCAACGCGATGACCGTCGTGATGCCAGCGGCCGCGAGCGCAGGACCGAACGACACGCGGTAAGGGATCTCGAGGCCGGTCACGGTGGCCGACGCCCAGGAGAACGACAAGAGCATGAGCTGGGCGAGCATCGTGGCGACGAACGCGGTGGCGAGCGCAATCGCAAGCGTCTCGAGCACCGTCGCCAAGGCGAGGTCGCGCGGGCTCATGCCGAGCGCGGCGAGCACCGCGTTCTGCCGGCGCCGTTGTGCGGCGGCGAGCACCAGCGTTGAGGACGTCGCGACCAGCGACACAAGTACTAGCGCGTATTGGAGCGACGAAATCGGTGCGGTGATCGACGTGAAGTCGTCGGCGAGTGCTCCGGCCAACTGGTCCGGGTCGTGGATGCGAAGGCGAGGGCTGAGATGGGCGGCGCGGAGCGACGCAGCGAGTTGGACCGGGCTGACCCCAGGAGCCGGAACGAGCGACAGTGAACCGCTCGGGCGTTCGCCCGCGAAGGCGAGCAACTGCGCGCTCGTCATCGCGATGCTGTTGCCGACGGACTCGGCGGACGCCCAGATGCCGCCAACGGTGAACGTTGCTGTCCCGCCGATCCGGGTGGGAATCGTGACGGTGTCGCCGGGTGCGACGTTGCGCTGGCGCGCCATCGCAGGCCCGAGCATTACCTCGCCGCGGGCCAAGGCGTCGGGTCCGTGCCGGCCCTGGTACACGCTGAAGTCCGGCACGCGGCCCTCGTAGCCGACGGCCGCAAACTGCTCGGCGTCGTAGCTCATGAAGTAGGAGTGTTCGATCGCAGCGACACCTGGGAACGCTCGTAACTTTGCCTCAATGTCCGGCGTGACCTTCGAGTCGATTCCGGCGCTGTTGTTGGTGGGGAGCGTCGATACCCAGACGTGGCCTTGACCTATCTCACGCGCGAAGCGCGCCGCCCCTTCCTGCATGCCCGGCACGATGCCACCGAAGACCGTCGTGACGGCGACCGGCGCAGTGATGGCGATCACCACCGCAATGGTGCGTCGCCGCGCGCTGAGGATGTTGCCGAGCGCGACGCGCATCGGCCCGGTGGTAAAGCCGGGCGCTCGCTGGAGGTGTGCGAGCAGGAGAGGGGTCAACTGCGCGCACCCGACGTACAAGACGACGAAGGTGCCAGCGAGCGCCGCGATCGACGCAATGGGCTGCCAGGCCTCGGTGCCGCCCGCCGAGTGGGCAGCGGCTCCCAACGCGAGGCAGAGGACGGCCACGGTGGCCGTCACGATCAACCCGAGGCGCGGGTTCTTGTTTGGCGTCTCGAACCGGGCGCGGTCAGTGAGTTCCGCGACGAGGTCGAGGCGCGTGGCCCTTCGAGCGGGGCGCAACGCGGACAGCACGCTCACGCCCACGCCACCAGCGAGTGCGACAAGCACGATCCAACTGGGCGACGACGTGGTCATCCGCAGACCCGTCGCCTTGCTCAACTCGTTCGACAGTGCACCGATGAAGGCGCGCGCCACGAGGTTGCCGCCAACGAGCGCGACCAACGCACCAAAGACGCCTACGAGGGCGGCCTCGCACAGCAGACCGATGAAGAGCTGACGCGGCACCGCGCCGAGCGCGCCAGCCGTCGCGAACTCGCGGCGGCGTTCTTCCAGTGACAGCTCCAACGTGTTGCGCACGAGCTGACCGCCGATCACCAAGCCGATCAAGCTGATCAGAAACAAGAAGGGCAGGAGAATCGTCACCACGACCGAACCCAGCACGGGCGCGTCCGCTGCCACGACGCGGTTCGCGGGCCCGACGACGCGCGTGAGCGCGACTCGTAACTCGCTGAGGTCGGCGCCCGGTGTCGGAACGACGAGGATCTGGTCGAGTCCGTTGGGTCGCGTTAAGTGCCGCTGGCTCGCACCAAGTTCGAAGACCGCGACCATTCCCTTGTTGAAGGCGTTCAGCGGTTCCAGAGCGAGTGCGGGCGCGGTGGGGATCTCGGCAAGGTTGGTGCGCAGCTCGCCCGTCGGCCCGAGACGTTCCTGCAGTGCTTGCCCGAGCGCCGGATTGTCACCGAGGGCGGCCAAGGTTTCTGGCGTACACCCGAACGCTTCGATAACCGCCGAGATGCTGCAGTCGATACCGAGCGCCGGCACAAGCAGCGTGTGGCCGTTGCTGTCGGCGGCCTCCACGATGGAGAGCACAAGGGGGACGGCGACCTTCACGCCTGGTGTCGCAGCAACAGCCACCAACATCGACTGATCGAGGGCCCCGTGATCGCCCTGCGCTTCGACGCGCAGCGCAGCGTCGCCGACGATCGCGCCGCGAAAGTGATCGAGCGACGCGTCGAGGCTGGTCTTCGCGATGAAGACGCCCATCACGAGCGAGACGCCTGCGCCCACTGCAATCACCAGCAACGCCGTTCGCGTCCAACGCGTCCGCAACGAACGCAGGTGCCCCAGCACCACCCATCGGAAGTTCATCCGTCATTCCCCCTTGCTACTTACCCATGTATCTATATACTCATGTATGTAATGGCGCAAGCGGCAATCGCTTCGAAGGGTTTGGCGTAGTGCTTCGGTACGTGCTCCTCGGCCTGCTCGACGCCGAGCCTTGCTATGGCTACGAGCTCAAGGCCGTGTTTGAGAACTTCCTCGGAGGCACGTGGCCGCTCAACATCGGCCAGATCTATACGAGCCTCTCCAAGCTCGAAGCCGACGGCCTTGTCCGTGGCGAGGTCGTCCCTCAAGACGGCGCACCCGACCGCAAGGTCTACGAAGTCACGACGAAGGGTCGCAAGGAACTGGCGACGTGGAGCTCCACCGTGAACGACGAACCCGTCAAGTTGCGTGACGAGCTGTTCCTCAAGGTCGCCGTGCTCAGCCTGAAGGACGGCAAGACCGCGCGCGACCTGATTCACCGGCAGCGGATCGCGCATCTGTCACGACTCGCAGAACTCGGCGACATGCAACACGACCCGGAGCAGCATCCAGCCACCGGGCTCCTGCTCGAAGCCGCGATGTTACGCACCGAGGCCGAACTCAAATGGCTAGAGGCGGTCGAAAGCCGTCTGAAGGACTGGGGTGGTAAATGAACAATCACGTAAGAGTTGGTCCCGCAATCGCACTGCGCAACGTCACGCGTGCGTACGCGACGGAACCTGGCGGCGTGCCGCTGCCCGCTCTCGATGAAGTCGACGTCGAGATAGAACGCGGGGAGCTCGTCGCAGTCTGCGGGCCATCGGGCTCAGGCAAGTCGACCCTGCTTCACCTCGCCGGCGCCCTCGACGTTGCTGATCGCGGCGAGGTCTTCATCGACGGGTGGACGTTGGCTGGTCGGTCCGCAACCGAACGCGCTGCGCTGCGTAACACCTCGATCGGATTCGTCTTCCAGCAGTTCAACCTGATGCCGAGCCTGAGCGTGCGCGAGAACGTCGCGCTTCCCGCGATACTGGCCAAGCGCAAGGCGGGCGAGATCGAGCCGCGTGTCGACGAGTTGATCGACCTGGTCGGATTGAAAGACAAGGGCGCACGGCGGCCGAGTCAGCTTTCGGGTGGCGAGCAACAGCGCGTCGCAGTAGCGCGTGCGCTGATGCTTGACCCGGCGATCGTGTTGGCCGACGAGCCGACGGGCAACCTCGACTCGCACTCGGGTGCCGCAGTAATGGACCTACTGCTCGCGAGCCACGCCGCCGGTTGCACGGTTGTGATCGTTACCCACGACGCACGCATAGCGGCGCAATGCCAGCGCGTTATCTACCTGCGCGACGGACGAGTTGTACAAGAAGACAAGCCAACGCGCCGCAACAACCCGCGGTTGTCCGAACTGGTCGACACGTCCTCGGGCTAACGCCCGACGAAGCGTTGGCGTCCAGACGCGACTACGAGGTCATCCCACGGGTCGTCGGTGCACTGCAACGGGGGCCAGCCGCCGCTGTTCCAGTGGCGCCAATCACGCGTGTGATCGCGCAAGCGTTGGCACATGTCGCGCGGCGGCGTGAACTCCACCGCCAAGCCCGCGGCGACGTCGTGGCCGTGCAGGATCGCTTCGAGCGCAGCGCGAGCCGGGAAGTCGCTCGGCGGCGCGACTGCGATCGGGTTGCGGTGGATAACGGCGCGCACGTCGGCTGGAGTCGTCGCGCTCACGCCCGCCACGAGGCGCCCCGCGACCTGGATCGCCTCAATGAGTTGTACGGGTCGGGCATCGGGCCCAACGCTGAACAGCCCGCCTATATCGGGGTAGCGATCCTGCCGGCGCGACGCCAGGAAGAAGCCGATGGCAAGCGTTGCGTCGTAGGCGTGGTCGGCCGTGACGGTGCACGACCAATCGAGCGTGCCCGCCTTTGCCGACCAGTCACGGTCCGCGCCGCGTGACCACGCGTCGGCCACGTAGTCCGTGCAGGCGACGAGGTCGTCAGGCGTGAACATCGTGATCGAAGATCTGGCCGAGGCCCGAGACGAGCCACGCGTCGGCCGCGCCGAGCTCGTGCACAAGTGGGGCGCGGTAGCTGAGGGCTTCGATGAGCGCCACGGCGCGGCCCCGCAGCGCCGGACCATCGGCTCGGCCGGTGCACACGCGCACGGTCGGGCCTACCTCAACGCGTAGCGAGAGGTCGGGCTCGGTGGCTTCCACACCGAGCACGCCTACCTGGTCGTCGCCCAGCGTGCGGGTGAACGCGGGGCCGAGGCCGACGGCGTAGCGAAGGATCAACGCGATCTCGTCGGCCTCCTCCGTGGGTGTGAGGCCAAGTGGGATCAGGATGTCGCGCTCGTGGATCCACCCGTCCCACAACGCATGCAGCGCAGTGGCGTTGAGCGCGATGTGGCCGGGTGGCGCCTCGGCCACCACGGTCGCCCACTGCTCGGACTCGATGGTGTCGAGTACGGCGGCGAAGCCGTCGACCGAAGCGCGGTACTGCGCCAATACCTCCGCCGGCGTGAGGGTGCTGCGTTGGCGCACCATTTCTGCGGGCGAAGCAACGGGGTCGAAGGTGGCGAGGAACTGCGTGGGCTCGCCCCGGAGGCCTGCGCCGATCGACAGGGCCCAGAATTGGTCGGTGCTGATCATGTGGGTGATTACGCCCTGCGTGGTCCACTCTTCGCAACGGCTCGGGTTGGCCCACTGTTGGTCGCTGAGTGATGCGAGCAACGCGAGAAGGCGTCGGCGTTGTCGCAACAACACGACCGACGGGGCACCGGCGTCTTCAATCACCAGAACCGGATCCGCGTTGTAACGAGGCTGAATCTGCATCCCTCGGTTCTACTTCTTCTTGTGACCGACGGCTTTCGCGGCACCCTCGAGAAACACCGACCGCACGAGGTCGTCGCGCTTGAGCAGATCGGCCGTACGCCCATCGAAGCGGACTTCACCCTTCTCGAGAAAATAGGCGTGGTCAGCGAGGGTGAGCGCCACGTTGACGGACTGCTCGACGATCACGATTGTCGTCCCCGCGGCGTTCATCGCGCGCACGGCCCGCAGCAACTCCCGCACGACGGCCGGGGCGAGGCCGAGCGACAGTTCGTCGATCATCAGCAGCGTGGGGTGCAGCAAAAATGCGCCGGCGATCGTAAGCATTTGTCGCTCGCCGCCCGACAGGTCGCCCGCGCGCTGCCGTCGCCGCTCAAGCAGTCTCGGGAACAGCTCGAAAACCTCGGCGAGGCGACGCTCGATCTCTGCGGTGTCGCGTCGGAGGAGGAAGGCGGACATGCGCAGGTTTTCTTCGACGGTCAGGCCGGGGAACACGCCCTTGCCGCCCGGTGCCTGCACGAGGCCCCGCGCAACGACGCGTTCGGGGCGTTCGGTCGTGATGAAGTCGCCATCGAACCACACGTTGCCGCCGGTCGGTTCGATGAGCCCAGAGATCGCGTTGAGGATCGTGGACTTACCCGATCCGTTGGTGCCGAGGAGGGCGACGATCTCGCCGCGACGGACGTCGAGGTTTACGCCGAAGAGCACCTGCACGGGCCCGTAGGAAACCGTGAGGTCGCGCACCGACAACAAGATGTCTTCGCCGTCGGGTCCGCGATGCGCAGCGTTGGGGTCGAGTCGCGCGATGTCGTCGTCGAGGTAGCGCGCGGCCTGGAAGAAGTACACGACACCGCGCAGGAAGATCGGGCTCATTACGGCGAGCGCCCATCGGAGGCTGGCGTTGCCGATGAGCCCGCCGACGAGGGCGAACGGCAAACCCGAGAGCGCGACGAGGCCCCCGAACGCGAACGCCATCGAGCGCAGCTCGGGTGGCGCGACGAGCGCAGTGATCCCGGCGAGTCCCGGCACCACAAGCGCGAACACGGCAACCACCACGAACAGCGGGATAAGTAGGGCGATCAGGTTGGGGGCCACCGAGCCGATCAGTAGCGACACAGCCGCCGCGACGCCGCACCAACACAACAGCCGTAGGCCCTGGCTTGGTGTCTCGTTGATGCGGTCCTGCATGAGCTTGGTGCCGAGCAACGTGGCGAGCACCGCGATGATTTGCGCGGCGGCGTTGATGAGGCCGCGGCCCGTTGCGCCCACACCGAACTCGTCCTTCAGGAAGAACGGCAGCAGCACGCCGATACCGAACACCGCACCGCCCGCCCAGGCCGCGCCGAGCCACTGGTAGCGCAGCGAGCGCAGCTGCCATAGCTCGCGCATTGCCTGGCGGATCGGCGGTGTGTCGGCTTCGGCGATTTTCTCGAAGCGGCCGCGCTCGGGCTCGGGCAAACGACGAGCGAAGTAGATAACCGCCAGGGTGGGAATGCCGAAAAGAAGGAACGGCAGGCGCCATCCGAATACGTCGGCGAGCGCGCCGGCGATGACCGCCGCGACCACGCCGCCTACCGGGTTCGCGAGCGAGTGGATGCCGAAGACCTTCGTGCGCGTGCGCGGTGAGTAAAAGTCACCGATCAGGCCGTAGTGGACGGGCCCGTTGACGACCTTTCCCATCGACGAACCGGCACGCGTGAGGAAAAGCAACACCAGGGTCGGCGCCAGCCCGGTCATTACCGAGAACGTGCCCCACGCCGCGGCGCCGATGATCGCGATCGGCATTCGGTCGCGACGGTCGGCGAGCGACGCAACTGGAATTGCGACCAGCGGCACGATCACCGCGCTGAACACCACGATGGCGGTGAACACACCGACTTCGATATCGAAGGACTTCGCAATGTCGGGACCGAGGACTTCGAATATGCGCGTGTCGAACTCGTCGACCGCGTTGAGCAAGAACAGCACGACGATGGGTAGCAGTGCCTCACCCGCGAGGTAGCGGCTCAGCCGATCGGTGAGCCGCTTCATCGGGCGGCCTCCCGCGCCGCTTCGGTCAGGTCGGCGTCTTCAAGTGAAGTTGGAACTACGTCCGGGTTTGGGTCGAGGCCGGTGAGCAGGTGAGCCAGGCGGTCGCGCGCGATGTAGCCGAGCCGGGCGAAGCCTCCGGGGAGGAACAGCACAAGCGTGAGCACGCCGATGCCGGTCGAGAGCAGGCCGATGTAGGTGGAGATGTTCGAGCCGAAGTACGGGATGCCAAGCATGTAGAAGGCGCCGACCACCGCGCCGGCGATCGATCCAAGGCCACCGATGACCACCGCGGTCACGAGCGTGAGCGAACGGACCGGCGTGAACACCTCGCCGCTGGCCGAGCCCACGCCGAGGGCCCACAGGAATCCGGCGAAGCCAGCGAACGTTCCCGAAACGACGAAGCCGGTGAGCTTGGTCCGCACCACGTTGACGCCGAAGGATTCGGCTTGGCGCGGGTTCTCGCGCACGGCGGTCATGTTGCGGCCGATGCGGCTGCGCTGCAGACGTCGCGCGACGGCGATAGCGAGCGCGAGGACCACGAGCGCGACGACGTAATAGGTGCGGTTGTCGAGGTACGACGGGCGCTGCAGGCCTTGGCCCGATCGGAACCACGGCTGACTGAACAACCACGACGACGCCGCGACGCCGAAGCCGAGCGTGACGACGGCGAGTTGTGTGCCCTCGAGACGCAACGCGGGGAGGCCGATCACTAACGCGCTGACCCCGCCGACGATCCCCGCCGCGAGGAATGCAAGGGGGAACGGGAGGTGGGTGACGGTGACCAAGTGCGCGCCGGCGACGCCGCCGACTCCCGCAAGGCCCCAGTGCCCGATCGAAAGCTGGCCGGCCCAGCCCGTCAACATCGTGAGCGACACCGCAACTACCGCGACGAGGAACACGGTGGCGGTAAAGAACAACGCCGATTGCGTGAGCAGAAGCGGCAGCGCGACGGCGGTGAGGACAAGCGCGGCCACGCCCACGCGTGTCGCGAGCTGCCAGCGGTCGTGCTGCAGGATCGCCAGGGGCAGCGGACGGTTGGTGTCGGTGTCCCAGCTCGACTCTTCGGCCGCAGAGGTGCGCTTGTAGCCCTCGCGCCGCGTGTAGAGGACGACCAGAACCACCAGGAACACGATGAGGTCGGTGATGCCAGCGCGGCCCGTTGATAAGAAGATGAGTTGGTCCGCGACCCCGATGGCGAGGCCGGCGCCGAACGCGACGCCGAGGTTGTCGAACCCGGCGATGGTCGCGCCTGCGAGGCCACGCATAAGCAGAGGCAGGCCGACCGCTTCACTCGACGAATACCCAACGATCGGGGCGAGCAGAATCGAAGCGATGCCGGACAACAAGCCAGCGGCGATCCAGGCGATAGTCGAAACCCGGCGCACCGGAATGCCCGCGAGCAACGCGCGCGAGGTGTTCTGTGCCGCGGCCCGCAACGCGATGCCGTAGGTGGAGCGGCGCAGCAACACCACCACGAGCAACGCCACGAGCGGGCCCACGGTCAGCGCAATGAAGTGCTGCGGGCGCAGCACGACGCGGCCGAATTCGACCACCGGGTGGTCAATGGGCACGGGGAACACACCGCTGCCCGTGATGAAGGCAGCGCCGTCGCCCGCTTTGGGCTTGGGGATCGCGAGGCGGCCGACGATCACGAGCTGCGCGATCCCAAGCGTGGCGATGAGCACGATCAGCCGTGGACTCTTCTCGAGGCGACGGATGATGGCTTGTTCGATCACCGCGGCGAGCAGCGCTGTCGCGGCGAGGCTCACGGCGAGCGCGGCGAAAAAGTTCCAGTGCGCGTTGCGCGTGAGGGCGAGCATCATCGCCACGCAGAACGCACCGAGTTCGCCGTGCGCGAGGTTGATCACCCGCGTCGACATGTACGTGAGCACGATCCCGACGGCCAACAACGCGTTGGCCATACCGATCGCGAGCCCTAAGGCGATGTAGTCCATTACTTCTTCGCCTTCCGCGTGCCAGCGTCGGAGCGCTCGATCGCTGACGCGTCGTCGCCGAGGTAGGAGCGCACAACCTCGGGGTGTCGAATGACCACCTGCGGGCGACCACTAGCAATGGTTTGGCCGGTCTCGAGCGCGTGCAGCCGGTCGGCCACCGACAACAGCAGTGGCATGTCGTGCTCGATCAGCATGATCGAACACTGCAACGAGTCGCGGATGGAGCGAATCATTGGGCCGAGCGCTTCGGCCTCGCGCTGGGCGATACCCGAGGACGGCTCGTCGAGGAGGATCACCGACGGTCGGCGCGCAAGCAGGCACGCGAGGTCAACGATGCGGCGCGTGCCGGTAGAGAGCTCGCGCACGAGCTTGTCCCTGTAGCTGCCGAGCCCGAGCAGCTCGATCATCTGCGTTGATTCAGCGGTGACTTCGGCCTCGCGCGCCCGAGTTCGTTGGCTTGCAAACGTTGCGGCTACAACGCCGAGGTCGCGCAGGGCCAGCTCGTGCGCGACGCGCAATGTGTCGAGCACCGTCATCGCTGGGAACAGCCGCGCGTCTTGGAAGCTGCGTCCGATTCCGGCCTGGCTGCGCTGGGCTGGGGTCTTCGTGGTGAGTTCGACGTCACCGAGCCATACCTGACCGACCGAAGGCACGAAGCCACTGATGGCGTCGAACAACGTGGTCTTGCCCGCCCCGTTAGGGCCTATGAACCCGAGGATCTCGCCGTCGAGCAGGTCGAAGGACACCTCCTGCAACGCGTGAAAGCCGCCGAAGGAGACGCCGACGTTGCGAACAGCCAGGACGCGCGTTTGCGCCTGACCATTACATTCGCGGGATGGGGGAGAAACGGAGCGTCGCGAAGACGTCATCGCTGCTCTCGCCCCGTCGCGTCGGCGATCTCAACCGATCGCGAGTCTTGCAAGCGCTGACCGACCACGGACCACTGTCGCGCTCGGATCTGGCCCGTGCGGCGGGAGTCACTCGGGCGACGATGGGCACGATCGTGCAAAGCCTCATCGACGCGGGCATCCTCGAGGAACAAGACGCACGTAACAGCGGTGCGATCGGCAAGCCCGCGCGGCCCGTGTGGTTTACGCCGGGCGCGGGACTTGCTGTGGCGGTTTCGCTCACACCCGAAGGCGTCGAGGCCTGCCTCGTAGACGCGGTAGGCACAGTGCGCGGTCGTCACCAGGTTGCCTTCACCGACCACCAAGACGCCGAACAAGTGTGTGGAGCGGTCCTCGCGGTAGTCGAGGAAGTCCGCGACGGCGCGCGCCCCGTCGGCATCGGGGTGGCCGTGCCCGGCGTGTGCGACACGGCGAGCGGCGAAGTGCTTGGTTCGGGTCGCGTGCCGGGCGCAGATGGTCGCCTCATCTTCGAGGCCCTCAGCACATCGGGCCTGCCGGTGTATATCGACAACGACTCGCGCGCGCAGGCCGCAGCCGAGCGTTGGTTTGGCGCCGGCCGCGCCGTTGAGACGTTCGCCTCGGTGCAGACCGGCGAAGGCCTCGGTGTGGGCATCGTGCTCGAGAACGCGATTGTGCGGTCGCGTCGGGGCAGCGCCGGTGAGGTTGGCCACACGTGCGTGGTCCCCGGCGGCGACGCGTGCGACTGCGGTTTGCGCGGGTGCTGGGAAACGATTGCGTCGTTGCGTTGGCTTCGCCGCGAAGCCGCAGCCGCAGCTCTGCCCAACGCGTCGGCCACGACGTGCGCGCGGCTGATGGGTCTGGTCGACACGCACCCGGCTGCGGCCGAGTTGATCGACCGCTACGCGACGAACCTGTCGATCGGTCTCGCCAACCTCAACCAGGTGCTGAGCCTCGAGGTGTTCATTCTGCATGGCGACGTGCTCGGTGGCGGTGAGGCGTTCCGGAATCGTCTTGAACGTGAGGCCCGCTCCCGCTCGCTGACGCGCCTGTCCATTGTGTATTCCGAACTCGGATCCGACGTGACGCTCCTTGGTGCGAGCGCGCTGGTGCTGACCGAGAAGTTCCGTCACTTCGCCTAGCCCCCAGCGCGTCACAGACGCACCGCATCGATCGCGCGCCGGCACAGCCGGTCGGTGAGGTTGGTGCCTTCGACGATTGACACGGGGTTCGAGATCAACCGGTCGCCGGCGCGGTCACTCACCGGGTAGTAGGCGAAGCGGATACCAAAGGCTTGGGTTTCACTTCGGCGCGCTTCGTACCAGTACAACGCCATCGCGCCCACCTCGTCGATTGACACAGGCCCGCCGTGGCTCGCCAGCAACCAGAGCGCGGCCTGCATCGCCTTGGCCTCGGCCTCCCACTGCCCCAGCCACGGTTCGAGCTCGACGGCAAGCGCAGGGTCGAGCCCGTCGCGGCAGCCCGCTGCGAGGTAGCGCTCTAGGTGGTCGCGGGCCGGGGCGGCGTCGGCCCATTCACGCAGGATGCGATCGGGTTCGGCGTCGTCGACCCACGACGCGCACGCCCGTGCGATTGGCTCAAGGCCGTCGAATTCGGCGAGCGCGTCCTGCCACTGCGCGTACCGGTCGCCCGACGGGTCGCGCCAAAAGCGCGCAGCGACCGCGAGGCCGAGGCGGCTTGCGAGCGGCCGGTGCATGAAGTTGATGACCGCGCCCGCGGTGCCGGCCACAAAAGACGCGTCGCGGGTTGGGTAGGGCCCGAGGTGCATCACGTGCGCCATTCCACCGTCGTTCACGGGGAAGTTCTCACCGAAGAGGAGGTCGCGGCCGAGCGCGTCACGTAGCGAAGTGGCGTCGGTGCCCGTGAGGGTGGGGCTCACGATGCCGGTGCCCGTCCACACGATCGCGACTTCGGGTGGCAGTGCTTCTGCGAAGGCACGCAAGTACGACGTCGGCGTCCGGGCCGAGTAGTCGACCGGACACGTGAACCAGCGTGCGTCGTTCCCGAGGCGTGTGAACGCCGTGGCCACTGCCGAGCCGTGTTCGGCGCCGATGGCAGCGCCACCGCCGGGCACGTCGTCCCACGCCACCGCGAGGCCTGCCACACCGATCGAACGAAACGCTTCGAGCTTCGCAGTGAGTGCGTCGACATCGGCCGGGTCGCCGACGCGCCAGTCGAGCCCCGGGTTCATCGTCATGGCGAGCTCGAGGCCCGCATCGCGGCAGGCGTCTACGAGTTCGGCGAAACGGGCCAGCTCTGCGGGCGGGTAGGGATCGCGCCAGCGGTCGCGGGCGTAGGGATCGTTCTTGGGCGAATACGCGTAGGCGTCATAGTCGTGCGCGCCGAGCCACGCGACGAGATCGAGACGGTCGTCGTGGCCCAGAGGCGGGCCGTAATACCCCTCGAGCGCCGCCAGCCAGGGGCGATTGTCCCTGCCCATCGGGGCAAACCTACTGGACAAATCGAATTTGGAAGGAGTAGATACTTATTTGGATGAGCGTGGATGCCCAGATCGCGTGTGTGGAGGTTGGCGGGAGCAGCATCGAGACCGTCCTCTTCGCCGACGACGGAACCATCCTGCGGGTTGACGGCGCCGTGCGTCCTGCCGGAAGCCGCCTGGCCATTGCGACCCCGGGCCTGGTGCACGAGGGCCGCGTCGTCGCGGCGTCCAGCCTTGGCTGGCTCGACGTTGATCCCGCTGCACAACTTGGCATTGGTCCCGCGGCGGAACTCGTTCTCAACGACGCCGAAGCGGCCGCGCTCGGCGAGGTCGCGCTGCGGCCGGGCGTGACCTCCGCGGTGTTCGTGTGCGTGGGCACCGGAGTGGGCGCCGCCGTTGTCGACGGCGGCGTTGTGTCCGCCACCAACCTGTTGGGGCATCTGCAGGGCTTCTCCACGCTGCCGTGCCTGTGCGGACAGACGGGTTGCCTCGAGACCATTGCGGCGGGGTGGGCGTTGCCCAACCCAATTGACGCCGGCGTGCTCGAGATGGTCGCGGCATCGATCGCAGACGCGCTCAACCGCGAGCCGCGCGCGACCGCCCGCTTGGTGGTGCTCGGCGGCGGCATCGCGCGGCGGTACCCGGCGTTGCGCGCGCACCTGTCCGAACACGCGCCTGACCGTCGGTTCGAACTCAGCCTGGCGCCGCCGGGGTACAAGTCGGCGGCCGCGTGGGGTCTGCGCGCAGCGCTCGCTGCCTCGGGGATCCCAGTATGAACAACATGGGTCACGCCGTTGACCGCGGCGCGAAGTGGATGCGAGGCGTGCAAGGCACCAAGACCTTGGCCATCGTTATCGCATGCCTGCTCGTCGCGGCGATCTCGTCAGTTGGACAAGTCAACGCCGAGAACCGCAAGCGCGACCAGCGCGTCTCCAACGATCAACTTGCGCTTCCCGGCTCCGCGACCGATGGCTCGGCCACCAACGGCACCGCAACCTCCGTTGTCGGTGCTGACCCGCTCGGGGGGCCGGGCACGACGCTGCCGGGAGCGGCTGGTTTGACGCATGCGACGAATGGCGACGCCGCTCACGGTCCCATCCCGCGGTATGGGCTCAAGACCCAGGGCGTCACCGCGAAGGAAGTCAAGGTCGGTCTTACCTACAACGTCTCGGGCTGCGGCGACTCCGGAACGCTGTCCGCCGCGCTCGGCGAAGCGGTGACGGGTAATCCGGAGAAGTCCTTCGATGCGATGGTCCGCCACATCAACGACACCGGCGGGATCAACGGCCGCAAGTTCGTCCTCGACGTGGCCGACGACGGCTCCGGTGGTTGCCCCGAGAAGGCTGCGGCCGCGGCCGTGAAGCTCGTCGACCAAGACAAGGTCTTCCTGGTCATCCCGGGCTTGCACGACATCTCGGATTATTCGATCGGCAAGAAGATCCCCACGCTCGTTGGCCGGGAGGACGAGGCGTCGCTCAAGGCGTTTGGTCCGAACGGTCTGGGCCTATACGGCATAGCCAGCGCATTACGCGTGTGGGCGAGCTTTGCCGCGTACGACATAGACAGCGCGCACAAGGTGCCGTGCCTCATTCACCCCGACGACGACGAGTGGAACGCGAACGAGAAAACCTTTAACCGCGAGCTCGCCAGGTACGGCATCAAGTTCAAGTCCGTCGTTCGCTACGCGGACGACGTGTCGAGCGCGCAGCAACAAGGGTCCGCGGCGGTCGCCAAGTTCAAAGACGCAGGCTGCAACCAAGTGTTCTTCATGGCGCACAACCCGATCGCGCTTGTCTTTTTCACGAGCGCGGCGACGCAGGGCCTGTTTTTCCCGGAGGCGTGGACCTTCACGGGCTACACGGCGCTGATCGACACGCCGCTTGGAGCGAACCTGATGGACAAGCGCCAGTGGGAGCATGCGATCGGCCTGTCCTATCGCGTGCCTACAGGCCAGCACCCGGCCGAGAACAACTGCAAGCGCATCTACGAGCGCTACTACCCCGATGACAAGTCCGGCGGCGACTCCGCGTCGACCCAAGTGGCCTGCGCCCTGCTGCTGCCCGCGACCGAGATGATGCGACGCGGCGAACGGATGACCGGCGAACTCAGCGCCGACTCGCTGCTCGTCGGCGCCGACGCCATCACGGGTGACTTCTTCTTCGACGCCACGGTGCCGATGGACTGGAGCCTCCCGGTGGCCGGGCCGTACAAGACCAAGGCCATGGACGACTGGACCGTCGTGAAGTGGAACGCGAACGCGAACCAGTACGACTTCCCCGACTTCCCGCTGTACTGGAAGGTCATGGGCCCGAATAAGAGCGGTGGCGTCGACCTGCGTTCGAAGTTCAAGAAGGCGGGATGAGCGAGCCCCTTTCCTCTCTGTTGTGAGGCGGCCGCGGTGAATTTGCTCGCGGGCGCGGCAGCGGAGGTCATTAACCCGACGCTTCCCGTGCGACTCGCCGGCTACGGCGGGCGCAAGCACGCAGCCAACGAAATCGCCGATGACCTCACCGTCCGTGCGCTCGTGCTTGCCGATCCGTCGGCCCCGGGCGAATCGCTGTGCCTACTGGTCTTCGACGTGCTTGCGCTCGACCGCTCGTGGTCGCGTCCGATTCGTGACGCCGTGGCCGACGAACTTGGGGTTAGCGCGGACCGCGTGATGCCGTCGTGCATTCATACCCACGGCGCGCCGAGCTGTCAGCCCGGCACCGCCGCGCTGGGTTGGACGGTGCAGGAGGGTTACCTCGAGCGTCTCGTTGATGCATCGCGCCAGGCGGCCCGCGCGGCGCGCGCGCAGCTCGAGACGGTTGAGGCGCGCGTGGCGCGCGGTGTGTTGCCGGCCGACGCGGGCAAGAACCGCCGGCGCAAGGAGTGGAGCCCGGCGTTCGTCGCGCTCGACTTCGTCGGTGAGCGCGGCCGAGTCGCGACGATCGCCAACTTCGGCATGCACCCCGTGGTCACCGGCCCCGAGCACTGCGTGGTGAACCTCGACTGGGTCGGCCCGTTCCGCGACGCGATCGGCGGCGCCCTGGGAGGACTGCCGATCTTCCTTCAGGGCTGTGAGGGCGATATCAATCCGCTCGAGACGCAGTGGGAGGTCCCCGCGCCCGAGGCGCTGAAGGCGGCCGCGCTGCTCGGTGAACGAATGGCGTCGAGCGTTGTCGATGCGCTGGAAACGGCGGAACCCATCGGCGGCAGCGGCCTGCGCTCGTGGGCGCGCACGGTCTCGGTGCCCGTGGGCACAACGGTCCTCACCGTGCTGCAACGCATGCGTCGGCGAATGGACATCGAGCTGGTCGAGTGGGCCATCGGCGACGAGCACGTCGTGGGCGTTCCCGGCGAAGCCACACAAGGAATGCAGGCGCGCATCGAAGCCGCACGCGGCACCACGCCCGTGTTCGCCGGCTTCGCTCCGTCGTGGCACGGCTACTTCGCCGAGCCATTCCGAATGGGATATGAGGAGTCGATGAGCCTGGGGCGCCACGCCACCGACGCGATCGGTGAAGCGCTCTCGACCCACCCCGACCAACCCATCCGCCACGGCGCGGTTGGCGCGCCCGAGAACGCCGAGGTGCGCGAGGTCGACACCACACGGGGCCGGATGGAGGTCGCGTTCGTGGGCGACTCGGGCCCGGCAGTGTTGCTGATCCACGGGACGCCCGGTTCCTACCGCCAGGCGCTGCCGCTCGCGCATGATCTCAGCGGCGAGTTCCGCGTGATCCTGCCGTCGCGTCCGGGCTACGGGCGCACGCCCCTGTCCACCGGCCAGACCCCGGCCGAGCAAGCCGCCGCCTACGCGGCGTTGCTCGACGCGCTAGGTATCAACGTAGCGACTGTGATCGGCATCTCCGGCGGAGGGCCGTCGGCCGCCGCGTTTGCTGCGCACTTCCCGTCGCGTTGCAGTTCGCTCGTGATGATGTGCGCGCTTGCGCCCCACCTCTTCCCCGTCCCGCCGAAGATGCGCGTCGCGTTGCGCGTGCCGTACCTGTGGGAGGCGGTCGGCACGCTCGGTCGCGTCGTCGCGCGTCGCAAGGTGCGGACGGGTCTGTCCGACGAGGATCTGCGCAAGGGCCTCACCGATGCAGAGCTGCGTTCGCTCGACGACGACCCGATGATGCGCGACCGCGTGGTCGCGTTCGCGCGCAGTCACGCCGACGCGCCGTCGCCGTGGGTCGGGTTTCGCAATGACGTCACCAACATCGAGGTCGCGGGCCGCGGCGGTGCCGCGGACTACTCGTCGGTCACTGCGCCAACGCTCGTGCTCGCCGGCGACAGCGACGCGGTTGTGGAGATGAACCAGGCCGAGTACTGGGCGCGCGCATTACCGGGTGCGCAGTTCCACGTAGTAAAAGGCGGCGGCCACGCGTTCGTCATCACGCGCCGCCTCCAGACCATGCCCGTGTTGGTCTCGTTCCTCACCAACGCGCTCGGCGACGTCGGCGACTACGACTGACGCGTGTTTCCGTTAGGCGAGGCGTACCGCGGTGGATGGATCGGGGAGGCCGCAGGCCTTGGGGTGCAGGATCCGACTCATGATGTCGACGCCGTCGACCACGCGCGGGCCGGGGCGCACGAAGTAGGCGTCCGCGTCGACCGCCCACACTTCAGCGCTGGCCGGCAGGTGGCCGTGGGCGAGGGTGGCCTCGGCGATCTCGGCCGACGCGTCGAGGTGGAAGCCACACGGAGCGACCACGACCACCTCCGCGTCCGCGGCCTCAACGGCCTCCCACGGGAGGCGCTCGGAGTCCTTGCCCGGATGGGCGAGCAACGCCTCGCCGCCGCCGAGTCGGGCCAGGTCGGGCACCCAGTGGCCCGCCGAGAACGGCGGGTCGGTCCACTCAAGCATCAGCACCGTGCGCGGCCGTGCATGGGCGACCGCGGCGCGTACGCGCAGAAGCGTGTCGCGGCTGGCCTCGACGACAGCGACCGCTTCGTCGCGCGCGCCGAGGACCTCGCCAACCTGTTGGATGGTGCCAAGCACTTCTTCGATCGAGCGGGGATCGAGCGTGACCACCTCGGCGCGGCACCCCAGGTAGTCGAGCGCTTCGTCGACGCGTGTGATGTCCACTGCGCAGACGGCGCACAGGTCCTGGGTGAGGATCACGTCGGCGTTGATGTCTCGCAGTGCGTCGGCGTCGAGGCGGTACAGGTCTTCACCCGCGGCCAACCTTTCGGCCACGACGCGATCGATCTCGGCCGGACTGAGGCCTTCGGGTAGCGCGCTGGTGGACACGATGCGCTTGGTGCGCGCATCAGTTGGATAGTCGCACTCGAAGGTCACGCCCACGAGGTCACTTCCACGACCGAGCGCGTAAACGATCTCGGTTGCAGACGGCAGCAGCGAAACGATCTTCACCGCCGCATTGTTGTTCCCCCGTTACAACATTGCTGGGCTAGGACGCCATGCCTAGGTAGGCGCGCTTCACTTCTTTGTCCTTGATGAGCGCCGACGCCTTGCCCTCGCGCACGAGCGAGCCGCCGCTGAGCACGTACGCGCGATCAGCGACGCCGAGCGCCTGACGAGCCATCTGTTCGACCAACAGGATGGTGGTGCCGTTGGCCGCAAGCGTCTTGACGATGTCGAACATCTCAGCGACCAGCAACGGCGCGAGCCCGAGCGACGGCTCGTCGAGCACAAGCAGCTTCGGGTCCGCCATCAGGGCGCGGCCGATCGCGAGCATCTGCTGCTCGCCGCCTGAGAGGAAGCCGGCGTACTGCTCGCGGCGCTGTTCGAGCCGTGGGAACAACTCGTAGACCTCGGCCACCTTGGCCATGCGCGCCGCGGCCTTCACCGTGCGCCGCAGACGGTACGCGCCCAACAGGAGGTTGTCCTCAACGCTGAGCGCCGGGAAGACGTGCCGGCCCTCGGGGACGTGCACGAGGCCGCGCCGAGTGATCGTGTGCGAGGCTTTCCCGAGGATCGCGCGGCCGTCGAAGGCGACCTTGCCGGTGGCGACCATGGACGGGATGTGCATGCCGGTCACGGCCCGCAGGGTCGTGCTCTTGCCTGCGCCGTTGCTACCGATGATCGTGACGACTTCGCCTTCGTCGACGTGCAGCGTTATGTCGCGCAGCGCGTCCGCCGCGCCGTAGCGAACGCTCAGGCCGGTCACTTCCAAGAGCGAGCTCATGCTGCGTCCTCCGTTCCGAGGTAGGCCGCGATGACCTGCTTGTTGCGTTGAATCGCACGCGGCGTGCCTTCGGCGATCTTCTGGCCGAAGTCGAGCACGCTCACGCGGTCGCACACCTTCATCAAGAGTTCCATGTGGTGCTCGACGATGAGGATGGTGAGGCCGGCCTGCTTGAGGCGATTGAGTAGCGCGAGGAACTCGCCGATGTCCGCGGGGTGCAAACCGGCCGCGGGCTCGTCGAGTAGCAGCACCGCGGGGTCCGACGCCAAGGCGCGCGCGATTTCCAAACGGCGTTGTTCGGCGAATGCGAGCGCACCGGCCTTCTCGTCGCCGCGTCCGCCGAGGCCAACCAGTGCGAGCAGGCCATCGGCCTTGGTGCGGGCCTCGGCTTCGATGCGGCGCGCCTTGGGGGTGCCGAGCGCGGACTGCGCGATGTTGATCGGCAGCGAGCGGTGGCAACCGACGAGCACGTTTTCCCGCACCGTCATCTTTCGCCACAGATGCAGGTTCTGGAACGTGCGCGCCACGCCCAAGGCGGCGCGACGGTGAGCGGAGGCCTGCCCACCGTCGCGACCGCCGATCATGAGCCGTCCGTCCGACGGCGCCGATGCGCCGCTGATCAGGTTCAGCAGCGTGGTCTTGCCTGAACCGTTCGGTCCGATCAAGCCATGCACCGTCCCCGGGCGGACGACGAGGTCAACGTTGTCGAGCGCGACGAGCCCGCCGAAGCGCTTCGTGACCCCCACGAGTTCGAGAGCAGCTTCGTCGCCCCGGCCGTGGCCGAAGTCGGGCATCACCGCGTTGGACATGTCGGTCGCAGTGTGATCTACGGCCGCCTTGGGGAACTTGGCCTTCCACGCCTCAACGAGCTTGGCGATGTTGCCCATGGTGCCGTCGGGTGCGAGCCCAACCCCGACGAGGCCGAGCACCCCGAACAGCAAGGTCTGGTACTCGACGAGGTGGGTCTGCACCCAGCTGATGCCGAAACCAAATGTGAGCGAGAACGCCCCGATGATCGGCCCGGCAAGGGTGCCGAGCCCGCCGAGGGCGATCATGATCACGTAGCGGAAGCTCTGCTCTTGCGAACCCGATCCGGGGCTCACAAGCAGAAAACGCTCGGCGCCGATCACGCCCGCCACTGACACGATGCCAGCGGACAGAGCGAACGCCGAGATCTTGTGGCGGTAGGTCGCGACACCGGATGCTTCGGCGGCCATCTCCGATTCGCGGATCGCCATCGACGCCCGGCCCCACCGACTGCGCACGAGGTTCCAGCACACGAACAGGGTGAGGAGCAGCGTCGCGGACGAGAGTACGTACAGCCCGCGGTAGGCGTCGCCATTCGCGAAGGGCAAGGCCGTCACGTTCATCGGCTTGTCGACGGCGCGACCAGAGGCGCCGCCGAGCAACGACTTGAGCAGGAACACGAGCGCTGGCAGCAGGCTGCCAAACGCGAGGGTGACAACGGTCAGGTAGAAGCCGCGTAGGTGGCAGCACAACACGGCGAGGAGGCCGCCGAGCGCGGCGCCGAACACGAAGGCGATGGGTAGTCCGAACCAGGGCGAGAGGCCCCACGACGGCACCCACACCGCGCCCATGTAGCCGCCGGCAACGAAGAAGCCGGCGTGGCCGAGCGAGAGCAGGCCCGTGTACCCCGCGAGCAGGTTGACGCCGAGCGCGATCGCGGCGAGGTACGTCGCCTCAACACCGATATCGAGCCACGAACGTTCCGCACCCGGCACTGTTAGGAACCACGCGAGGAACACTACGAGGGTGGCTACGGGCACGAACCGAACCGCAGCCGCCCCAACCATCCGAGACTGTTGACGCGTGTCGATGGGACGGGCGTGGGGGATATGGGGGAGATGATCGACGAAGGCCACGGCTTATGCCTTCTCGACAATGGGCAAGCCGAGCAGACCGGTGGGCCGCACTACGAGCACCAGCATGAACACCACGAACACCACCAGCGGTTCGATTTGTCCACCGGTGGGAGACAGCACGCGCAGCGCGCCGCCCACGAAGCCGAGCACGAACCCACCGAGCACCGCGCCGCGGGTCGAGCCGAGGCCACCGATTACGGCCGCAACAAAGGCCTGGATGCCAAGCAGCAGGCCGTTATCGAACTTCACGAACAACCGCGGCGCCAGCAGCACCGCGCCAAGCGCGCCAAGCGCGCCGGCGATGGCGAAGCTCACCATCACAAGTCGCCGGGGGTTGATGCCCATTAGCGATGCGGCGGTGCGGTCTTGCGAGACCGCACGCAACGCGCGGCCCGCCATCGTGTGGCGTTGCACGTACTCGCCCGTAACCATCAGCGCGAGAGCGGTGACCACGATCAACACGTCGCTCGGGACTATCGATACGCCCGACACGGTGGACCCGTGCCAGCCGAAGAACGAGTCCGCGAGCGACGGGATCGTGCGCGGTTCAGCGCCGATCGTGAGCTTTACGGCATCGAGCAGTACCAACGACGCCGAGAACGTGGTGAGGATCCACCCCACGCTGCTGGCCGGGTCGAAGTCACGAAGGGGACGGATCGCGAGCGTGTCGACCGCGACTCCAACAAGCCCGCCGACGATCGTTGCGAGCGGCAGCGCGCCCCACACCGGCACGCCGGCGCGGACAAAGGCGAACGCGACGAAGCCGCCGACAACGAGCATGGAGCCCTGCGCAAAGTTCACGACCCGGCTCGTCGCGAAAACAAGGTTGTATCCGAGCGCGACGAGCGCGAGAACCGAGCCGACCGTCAGTCCGTAGACGACGATCTGTACGAGATCACCGACCATGGCGGGGCTAGTGGACCTTGCACTCTTTGCCGAGGGTGCCGTCCGCGTGCTTGGTGCACTGCGTGCCGTAACCGAGATCGAGGAGTTCTTTCACAACCTCGGGA